>JAFAAX010000060.1 GCA_023426345.1 Actinomycetes bacterium | reverse complement strand
CGGGAAGGCCGCGTCGCCGCACGCGCGTGCCGTTCGCGGAGCCGAGATCCTGGACCTGCGCGACGGCCGGGCGCCGCCGGCGCCGCCGCGCCGCCGTCCGTGACCCCGGGGTCTCCATGAGAGGCACGATCCGGGCATGGCGCCGCGAGGCACGCGGGTCCGTCACCGCGAGGCCGCCGTCGCGGCCCAGGACGACCGCCGAGGCGAGGGACGCCACGGCTCCGACGTCGGGCCCTTCCACGCACGCGAGATGGACGGGCGCGCGGAGGGCCTCCTCGGGCGGCGATGGGGGACGGCGGCTCACGAGCGCTCCTCCGGGTCGGTGCGGGCGTCTGATCCCCCATCGTCCGCCACGCCGCCGGCGGTTCGCCCGGCGCGAGGCCCGGCCTGTGGACGCGTGAGAGGCGTCGGCCGCTGTGGAGGACGGGCGTCGGCGTCCACAGGACGCGCCGGCTCCACAGATCCCGGTCCGCCCTCGTCCCTGGGTGGGGCGGGCGATGCCAGGTGCCGGGGCGGATGGGACAATGGCCCCATGAGCGAGTCGACACCCACGGCGTCCCCGACCCTGGCGGGGACCGGCATCCCCCCGGAGGCCCGCGCGCGGTGGGAGGACCTGGCCGCGCAGATCGAGGCCGCCCGCGGCGCCTACTACGACCGCGACGACCCGACGCTGTCAGACGCCGACTACGACGCGATGTTCTCCGAACTGGAGGGCCTCGAACGCCGATACCCCGCGCTCGCGGGGCCGTCCTCGCCGACGGCCACCGTGGGAGGGGCCCCCCAGGGGGCGTTCTCGGCGGTCGCCCACGAGCGGCCGATGATGAGCCTCGACGACGTCTTCTCCCTGGACGAGCTCCACGCCTGGGCGCGCCGGGTCCGCGCCGACACCGGACGGGAGCGCCTCCCGATGACGGCGGAGGTCAAGGTCGACGGGCTGGCCATCAGCCTCCTCTACGTCGACGGGCGGCTGGAACGGGCGGCGACCCGCGGGGACGGCCGCGTGGGCGAGGACGTCACCGCCAACGCGCGCACCATCGAGGCGATCCCCGAGCGCCTGACCGGCGCCGGCCACCCGCATCGCATCGAGGTGCGCGGCGAGGTCTTCTTCCCCGTCGCCCTCTTCGAGTCCTTCAACGCCGCCCGCGTCGAGGCCGGTGAGCGCCCCTTCGTCAATCCGCGCAACGCTGCCGCCGGCTCGCTGCGGCAGAAGGACCCTTCCGTCACTGCGGCGCGCCCCCTGTCGATGGTCGCCCACGGGGTCGGGCTGGTCGACCCGGCGCCCGGCTTCGAGGCGCCCGCCGCCCAGCACGAGTGGTACGCCCTGCTCGGGGACTGGGGACTGCCGGTGTCGCCCTACACGCGGCTGGTGGAGACGACGGAGCAGATGGACGCGCGCATCGCGGAGCTCGGGGAGCACCGCATGGAGTTGGTCCACCAAATCGACGGGGTCGTCTTCAAGGTCGACGACCTCGCGCTCCAGTCCTCCCTGGGCGCGACCTCCCGGGCTCCGCGGTGGGCCGCTGCTTTCAAGTTTCCGCCCGAGGAGGTCCACACCCGCCTGCTCGACATCCGCGTCCAGGTCGGACGCACCGGGCGTGTCACGCCCTATGGGGTCATGGAGAAGGTGCTGGTGGCGGGTTCGAACGTCCAGCGGGCCACTCTGCACAACGCCCAGGAGGTCGCGCGCAAGGGCGTGAGGATCGGGGACCTCGTCGTCCTGCGCAAGGCCGGCGACGTCATCCCGGAGATCGTGGCGCCCGTGGAGTCCGCGCGAGACGGCTCGGAGCGCGTCTTCGAGATGCCCAGCCGCTGCCCGTCCTGCGGGACGGCATTGGCTCCCGAGAAGGAGGGCGACGTCGACCTGCGCTGCCCGAACGCCGCGCGCTGCCCCGCCCAGCTCACCGAGCGGGTGTCCCACGTCGGGGCGCGGGGGGCGCTGGACATCGAGGGGCTGGGGGACGAGGCGGCGCTCGCCCTCACCCAGCCGGAGGCCGATCGCGATGCCGTGGCGGCCGCCCTGGTCGAGGGGCATGCGGTCACGCTGGAGGACGGTTCCGAGCTGCGTCTGCGCGAGGCGGGCGATCTGCCCCACGCCGAGCAGCTCGCCGCCGCGGAGGCTCTCCTGCCGCCCCTCCAGGAGCCGGTGCTCACCTCCGAGGGCGCGCTCTTCGACCTCACGGCCGAGGACCTCCGCGACGTCATGGTGTGGCGGCCGGTCACCGTCGATGGAGCGGCCACCGATGACTGGTCGCAGGTCCGCTACTTCTGGACGAAGGGGTGGAAGCGCGGCACGCGGAAGTCCGGGCCCGCCTGGGTGCGGGTGGATCCCCAGCCGGCCAAGAATCTCCAGCTCATGCTCGAGGAGCGCGAGAAGGCGAAGGCGCAGCCGTTGTGGCGCGTCCTGGTCGCCCTGTCGATCCGCCACGTCGGTCCGACGGCCGCCCGGGCGATCGCTGCGCGCTTCCCCTCCGTCGACGCGATCCGGACGGCCGATCCGGCGGAGCTGGCCCAGGTCGAGGGCGTCGGCGGCGTCATCGCGGAGGCCGTCCGCGACTGGTTCGCCATCGACTGGCACCGCGAGGTCGTCGAGGCGTGGGCGGCCGCCGGGGTGCGGATGGAGGACGACGCCCCCGACGTCGTCTCCGACGTGCTCGCCGGCCTCACGATCGTCGTCTCCGGGGCGATGCCCGGTTACGACCGCGAGGGCGCGAAAGAGGCCATCACCGTGCGCGGCGGGAAGGCCGCCGGCTCCGTCTCGAAGAAGACATCACTGGTCGTCGCCGGCCCGGGTGCCGGCTCGAAGGCGACGAAGGCCGAGTCCCTCGGCGTCCCCGTCATCGACGAGACGCAGTTCCAGGCGCTGCTGGACGGAGGCCCCGCCGCCGTGGGGATCGACAAGGGGTGACGTGGTCACCGGCCTTGGTCTCGACGCCGAGCGCGGCGCCGTCGTGAGTGGCGAGGGAAACGCCTGACCAGCGAGCGCGGTCACGGTCCGTCGGCAACGAAGGTGCAGAATACTGGACCTATGGACCGAGGTGCAATATTCTGTACCTTGGGACGGAAGTTCGACAAACCAGACCTCATGGGAGACGACATGCTCGCCACCACCGCGATCGACGTGAGCACCATCATCTCCGGGCAGCGCCGTGCTCAAGGACTGACGCAGCGCGAGTTGGCCCAGCGCATGGGCGTGTCGCGCGGATCCGTCATCGCCCTGGAGTCGCCGGACGGCAACCCCCGCCTCACCACGCTTCTCAAGGCCGTCAGCGCCCTCGATCTGCGCCTCGACATCAGCGATGACAGTTCGTTGGCCGACCTCGAGGAGTTGATGAACCTTGGCGTTCATTGAGGAGATTCTCGACATCTACATATCCGGCCGCTACGCCGGCGTGCTGACCCGGACACGTGGCGGACGCAGCGTCGCCATCACGTACGACGACGACTACCGGGCCGACCCCGGCTCCACGCCCCTGTCCATTTCGATGCCGCTCACGGTCGCCGAACACGAGGGAAGCGTTCCTGAGAACTGGCTCGACAATCTCCTTCCCGACAACGACGAGCTCCGCGAGCGCATGCGCGTGAAGTTCGGAGAGCGCAGCCGGTCCCCGTTCGCCCTGTTGCGACATGTCGGACTGGACGTGGCCGGCGCGGCCCAGTTCGTTCCCCGAGGAGCCGATCCGGCACGCGAGGGGCGCTACCGGCCGTGGAGCGAAGCGGAGATCTCCGCCGAGATCCGAAGCCTGCACGCGGACGCTTCGGCGATCGACCCTTCCACGGAGAGGGGGCTGTGGTCCCTTGCCGGTGCCAACGGCAAGTTCGCGCTGGCCCTGCGAGACGGCAAGTGGTTCGAGCCGACCGGGAGGGCCCCGAGCACCCACGTGTTCAAGGTCGGGACGCACGGCGTCACTGCGTCGGATCTTGCGGAGTTCGTGACGATGCGCGCGGCATCGCGGATGGGGCTGCGAGTGGCGTCCGTCAGGCTCGCGGAGTTCGACGGCGAACTGGCCGTCATCGTCGAGAGGTACGACCGCTTGGATAGGCACGGGGAGGTGTTGCGTGTCCATCAGGAGGACATGTGCCAGGCGATGGGGGTGAGTCCTGCGCTCAAGTATCAGGCGGATGGCGGTCCGTCCATCGCCGACGTCGCCGGGATTCTCGGGGGCTACGTCCCGCGTCGGATGCTGGACCGTGTGCGAGGCGATCTTGCGCGGTGGCATGGGTTCAACATGCTGACCGCGTCCACTGACGGGCACGCGAAGAACGTGTCGGTGCTCCTGTCGGGGAGGAACGTGGTCACGGCCCCTTCCTATGACCTCATCTCGGCTGCTCTCGTGTTCGATGAGCACGATGTGCGTCATCGGCTTCGGATGGCGATGAAGTTCGGGGGAGACTACGGCCTTCGCGGTCTAGATGGGTATCGGATCGCCAACGCCGCCGAGGACCTCGGCGTGGATCCGGACTGGTATGTGTCCGAGATGCGCCGCATGGGGGAGACCATGGGAGAGGCCTTCTCCTCCGCCATCGGGGATGCGGAGACAGTCGCTGGCCGCACGCCCGTGCTGGAGGAGATGCGTCGTCGGGTCGCTATGCGCGTCGACGCGGTTCGAGGTGCAGCCACCACACTCTCGATGGGTGCTTCTTCCGCGTCGGCACCAGTGGTGTCGGAGGCCGAGAGGGCGTCCCGGCGCCGTCCGGCATCTGCCGGTGATGTCGTGGTGGCGGACTATCTGCGTGGGGGGAAGGTGGTTCATGGGCACACCCGCAAGCGTGCCCACCGCGGTCGGTGAGCCTGACCCGGCAGTCAGGGGCGGTGCGCCCGCGGGCAGCGAGAGCCGTGCCCGCCCTCGTCAGACGATCATCTGGAAGGGACGCAGGAGCTGCTCGGTGACGCGCACGAGGGCGCCCCGGGACTCCCACTCCTCCAGGGTGAAGCGCCGGGCCGTCGTGAGGTCGTTGGCGAAGATCTGCTCCATGCGGGCGGCGAAGCCCTCGGAGTAGAACTGCATGTTGACCTCGTAATTGCCCTGGAGCGACAGGCGGTCGATGTTGGCCGTGCCGACCGTCGACCACTGGCCGTCCACGGTCATCGTCTTCGAGTGGACCATCGCGTGCTGGTACAGCCAGATCTCGACGCCCGCGCGCAGGAGCCTCCCGTAATAGGGGCGCGCCACCCAGTCGGCGAGGATGTGGTTGGAGTACTCGGGGATGAGGACCCGGACGGCGACCCCGCGCCGCGCCGCGGCCAGCAAACCGTCGAGGACCTCCCGGTCCGGGATGAAGTAGGCGGTCGTGATGAGGATCCGGCGGGTCGCCCGGTCGATCGCATCCAGGTACAGGCCGCGCACGGGGTAGAGGAGGCGCGAGGGCAGGTTGAAGGCGGCCGTCACCTCCGAACTCCACCGGGGCGCCCCCCGGTCGGGCAGCTCCGGCTGGCGGCGCGAGCGGAAGTGGTTCCAGAAGTCGACGAAGCCGTTCTCGAGTTCCCACACCGCGGGCCCCGTGACGCGCACGTGGGTGTCGCGCCACTCGTCGCCGAAACGGTCCCCGATGTTGTAGCCGCCGACGAATCCCACGGCACCGTCGACGACCAGGATCTTGCGGTGGTCGCGTCCCGTGTTGCGCACATTCGCGGTGAGCAGCCCGCTGCGCAGCTCGGGGATCTTGATGACGTGGAGGTCTGGATGGCGGGGGAACACCTTGAAACGGGGATCCTGGTTGAGCACCCCGAAGCCGTCGTAGATCGCGTAGACCTGGACGCCGCGGTCGGCGGCGGCGTACAGCGCGTCCTTGAACCGCTGGCCGGTGGCATCGGCCCGCCAGATGTAGGTCTCGAAATAGACGTACTCACGGGCCTGCGCGATGGCGGCCAGCATGTCGTCGTACAGGCTGTGGCCCTCGGTGTAGGAGCGCACGGTGTTGCCGGCGACCTCGACGTCCGCAGGGGGCAGGGCCGGGAAGCCGTGCTGGCCGCCCGGGATTCGGGCCACCCGCACGCGGTCGACGACGTAGACGGCGGCCACGGCCCCCACCTGGGCGATCCCCAGGCCGAGCGCCGTCCGGCGCGCGACGTCACTGACATACTGGCGGGTCACCGTCCGGCCGGATCGTCTCGACATGCGCACAGCCTACGGGCGTGCGATGCCCGCGGAGCGCATGTGGGACTGCGTGGTGGTCGCGCGCCCATCGGGAGGTCTGACGGCGCGGGACGCCGGGGGACGCGGCGGCGCCCTCGCGCGGATTCACGAGGCCGCCCCCTCGCGGGACCCGGCCATCGGGGAAGGGGGTCGCCCTCGTCGATGGGGGTGGGGAGCGCAGGGCCGCGACGCGTCCGCGGAGGGGTCCCGGCCCGCGGGTAGACTTCTGGGCATGTCACGGATCAGCACTGACGAGGTCGCCCGCGTCGCGGGCCTGGCCCGCATCGCCTTGACGCCGGAGGAGATCGAGAGGATCGCCGGCGAGCTGGACGTCATCGCCACGTCGGTGGCGAAGGTGTCCGAGGTCGCCACGCCCGACGTCCCCGCCACGTCCCACCCGATTCCCCTGACCAACGTCTGGCGCGAGGACGTCGTCGGCGCGACGCTGGACCGCGAGGAGGTCCTCTCCCAGGCGCCCGCCCAGGCCCAGGGGATGTTCCTGGTTCCCCAGATGCTGGAGGAGGACTGATGAACGAGCTGCTGCGCAAGTCGGCGCTGGAGCTGGCGGACCTGCTCGCCGGCGGCGCGCTCACCTCCGTCGAGCTGACGACTGCCTGCCTGGACCGGATCGAGGCCCTCAACGGCCGGGTCAACGCGTTCCTCCACGTCGACCGCGAGGGGGCGCTCGCGGCCGCCGCGCACGTCGACGCCCGGCGCGCCGCGGGAGAGGATCTGCCCCGGCTGGCGGGCGTGCCGATCGCCGTCAAGGACAACATGGTGACCCGGGGCATCCCCACCACCTGCGCCTCGAAGATCCTCGGCGACTGGCGCCCCCCCTATGACGCGACCGTCATCGAGCGCCTCAAGGCCGCGGGCCTGCCGATCGTCGGCAAGACGAACATGGACGAGTTCGCGATGGGCTCGTCCACGGAGCACTCGGCGTTCGGCCCCACCGGCAATCCGTGGGATCTGGAGCGCATCCCCGGCGGCTCCGGCGGCGGGTCGGCCGCAGCGGTGTCGGCTTTCATGGTGCCGTTGGCCCTGGGCTCGGACACGGGCGGGTCGATCCGCCAGCCCGGCGCCGTCACCGGCACCGTCGGCGTCAAGCCGACCTACGGGGCGGTGTCGCGCTACGGGTTGGTCGCCATGGCGTCCTCCCTCGACCAGATCGGACCCGTGACCCGCACGGTGGCCGACGCCGCGGCCCTCCAGGAGCTCATCGGCGGCTGGGACCCGCGCGATTCGACATCGCTGGACGAGCCGGTGCCCGCCCTGCTCGACGCCACCCGCGCGGTCCACGACGCCCGGGCCATCCGCGGCCTGCGCGTCGGCGTCGTCCGCGAGCTCTCCGGTGAGGGCTACCAGCCGGAGGTCCTCGCCGCCTTCCGCGCCACGGTGGAGAGGCTGCGCGCCGCCGGTGCGGAGATCGTCGAGGTGTCCTGCCCGAGCTTCGACTACGCGCTGGCCGCGTACTACCTCATCATGCCCGCGGAGGCGTCCTCGAACCTGGCGCGCTTCGACGGGATGCGCTACGGCATCCGCGTGGAGCCCGCCGACGGCACCAGTGTGACGGCCGAGCACGTCATGGCCGCCACGCGCGAGGCCGGCTTCGGCGACGAGGTCAAGCGCCGCATCATCCTGGGCACGCACGTCCTGTCCGCCGGCTACTACGACGCCTACTACGGCTCGGCCCAGAAGGTCCGCACGCTCATCCAGCGCGATTTCGACCGCGTCTTCGCCGACGTCGACGTCCTGGTCAGCCCGACGGCGCCGACCACGGCATTCAAGTTCGGGGACAAGATCGACGATCCGATGGCGATGTACCTCAACGACATCGCGACCATTCCCGCGAACCTGGCGGGCGTTCCCGCGATGTCGGTCCCCAACGCCGTGGCGGCCGACGGCCTGCCCGTCGGATTCCAGGTGATCGCCCCGGCCCGTGCCGACCAGAAGATGTATGAGGTCGCCCAGCTGGTCGCCGACCTCAGCGACGATGTCGCGGCCGCCTCTCCCGCGGCCGGGTGGGAGGAGACGAAGTGATGGACGACCTCATGGAGTACGACGAGGCGACGCGCCGGTTCGACCCGGTCCTCGGCATCGAGGTCCACGTGGAGCTGGGTACCGCCACCAAGATGTTCGACGATGCCCCCAACGCCTTCGGCGGGGATCCGAACACCTACGTGACGCCCGTGTCGTTGGGCCTGCCCGGTTGCCTGCCCGTGGTCAACCACCGGGCGGTCGAGTACGCGGTTCTGATCGGCCTGGCGCTGAACTGCGAGATCGCGCCGTACTGCCGTTTCGCCCGCAAGCAGTACTTCTACCCCGACCTCACGAAGGCCTTCCAGACCAGCCAGTACGACGAGCCCATCGCCCACGACGGATGGGTCGACGTGGAGCTGTCGGACGGCTCTCTGTTCCGCGTGGAGATCGAGCGCGCGCACATGGAGGAGGACGCCGGCAAGAACACCCACATCGGCGGCGCCGAGGGCCGCATCCAGGGCGCCGACCACTCCCTGGTCGACTACAACCGCGCCGGCGTGCCGCTGGTCGAGATCGTCACCCGTCCGATCGAAGGGGCGGGCGAGCGGGCGCCGGAGGTCGCGGCCGCCTACGTCCAGGCCCTGCGCGACACGTTCCGGGCGCTGGGGGTGTCGGAGGCCCGCATGGAGCGCGGCAACGTCCGCGCGGACATCAACGTCTCCCTGCGGCCCTCTCCCGATGCGCCGTTGGGTGTGCGCTCGGAGACGAAGAACGTGAACTCCTTCCGCGGGATCGCCAACACCGTGCGCTACGAGATCCAGCGCCACGCGGCGATCCTGGCCTCAGGAGGGACGGTCGTCCAGGAGACGCGGCACTTCCACGAGGAGGACGGGTCCACGTCGGCGGGACGCGTGAAGTCCGACGCCGAGGACTACCGCTACTTCCCCGAGCCCGACCTCGTGCCGGTGGCCCCTCCGCGCGAGTGGGTCGAGGAGCTGCGCGCCACCCTGCCGGAGCTGCCGGTCGCCAAACGCCGGCGGCTGAAGGCGGAGTGGGGCTTCGCCGACGCCGAGATGCGCGACGTCGTCAACGCCGGCGCCGTCGACCTCATCGACGCGACGGTCGGAGCGGGAGCGTCGTCCGCGGCGGCCCGCAAGTGGTGGATGGGGGAGCTGGCCCGGAAGGCCAAGGACACCGACACGACGTTGGAGGACCTACCCGTCACGCCCGCGCAGGTCGCCTCCTTGCAGGGATTGGTGGACTCCGGGCGGCTGACGGACAAGCTGGCCCGTCAGGTGCTCGACGGAGTGCTGGCCGGCGAGGGCTCACCGGAGCAGGTCGTGGAGGCGCGCGGCTTGGAGGTCGTCTCGGACGACGGCGCGCTGCGCGCGGCCGTCCAGGAGGCGATCGACGCGAACCCGGGCGTCGTCGCGAAGATCCAGGGCGGGAAGGTCCAAGCGGCCGGCGCCCTGGTCGGAGCCGTCATGAAGGCCACGCGGGGGCAGGCCGACGCCGCACGCGTGCGCGAGTTGATCATGGAGATGATCGGAGCCTGAGCGACTTCACGCGCCCTGTCTAGTCGATGAGGGCGGCCCCGGCCACGGGCACAGGGGTCCAGGTCCGGGCCCAGTCGGCACACAACACCAAATGGTCACCGCCGAGCCGACCGTCAGTTCATCAGAAATCATCATTAATCTGCATGGACGCGGCCGCTCGGATTCTTGCTCAACATGACGCGTCGACCATTTGGTGTCGTCCGACGATCCCTCACTCGCCCGCGCCCCACCTACCCTCCCCCAGGGTTCGGACGGCATCGAAGCCGGCGGACGTGCAGGTCACCAGGGGCGAACCTCGGCGGTCCGGATGGGCGAACCTCGCGGTCGCACGTGGGCGAACCTCGCGGGGGGTGGGGGAGGAGGAGCGTTGGATTCACAACATGAACTCAATGTTGCAGTTCGGTTACGGAAGGTGAATACTGGCGCCGTGCCGACCGGGGATCGGGCAGACTCTTCTCCAGACGGGCGCAACGGAGCCCACGGCACGGCCGACACTGGTTCATCGGAGAATTCATGGCATCACAGAGAAATGAGCGCCTCCTCCTGGAGATGAGGCACATCACGAAGGTCTTCCCGGGCGTCATCGCCCTGGACGACGTCAACCTCACGGTTCACGCCGAGGAGATCCACGCGATCTGCGGAGAGAACGGGGCGGGCAAGTCCACGCTGATGAAGGTCCTCTCCGGCGTGTACCCCCACGGCTCCTACGAGGGGCAGATCCTCTTCGACGGCGCGGAAGTGCAGTTCGCGAACATCCGCGATTCCGAGCGCGCGGGGATCGTCATCATCCATCAGGAGCTCGCGCTCATCCCCTTGCTCTCGATCGCGGAGAACATGTTCATGGGGAACGAGTTCAAGACGGGGATGGGGGCCATCGACTGGCACAGGACCCGCATGGAGGCCAGGAAGTACATGGCCGAGGTGGGCCTGGACGAGGACCCGGACACCCTGATCAAGGACATCGGCGTCGGCAAGCAGCAGCTGGTCGAGATCGCCAAGGCCCTGGCGAAGGACGTCAAGCTCCTCATCCTCGACGAGCCGACGTCCGCGCTCAACGAGGAGGAGTCGGAGCACCTGCTCGAGATCATGCGCAAGCAGCGCGAGCGCGGCATGACGATGATCATGATCTCCCACAAGCTCGACGAGATCGCGGAGATCGCGGACAACGTCACCGTCATCCGCGACGGCAAGACGGTCGGAGAGATGGACGGTTCGACGGGCGAGCTCGACCAGGACGAGATGATCCGCCTGATGGTGGGCCGTCCCCTGGACCGCCGCTTCCCCGAGCACACGCCGCACATCGGGGACCTGAAGTTCGAGGTCCGCGACTGGTGGGTCCGCCATCCCATCAACACCGACCGGTGGGTGTGCAAGGGCTCGACCCTGGAGGTGCGCGCGGGTGAGATCGTCGGGCTGGCGGGCCTCATGGGCGCCGGACGCACCGAGCTGTGCCGGTCCCTGTTCGGACGCTCCTACGGGGTCTACGAGTCCGGGCAGATGCTCATCGACGGGAGCCCGGCCGCGCCGACCTCCGTGCCCCAGGCGATCGAGGCCGGGATGGCGTATCTGTCGGAGGACCGCAAGCTGCTGGGCCTCAACCTGCTGGACAACGTCTATCAGTCGATCATCGCGGCGAAGCCCTCCAAGGTCGTCCACCACGGCGCGATGGACCTGCACGAGGCGCAGAAGGAGTCGGAGGTCTACCGCAGGAACCTGCGGATCAAGACGCCGTCCGTCCTGACCGGCGTCAACACCCTGTCGGGAGGCAACCAGCAGAAGGTCGTGCTGGCGAAGTGGATGTTCACGGATCCCGAGGTGATGATCCTGGACGAGCCGACCCGCGGCATCGACGTGGGCGCGAAGTATGAGATCTACACGTTCATCCAGGCCCTGGCCGACGCCGGCAAGGCCGTCATCGTGATCTCCTCGGAGCTCCCGGAGCTCCTGGGCATCACGGACCGCATCTACACGATCTTCGAGGGCGAGGTCACCGGCCAGATGCCGACGGCCCAGGCCGACCAGGAGACGCTGATGCGCCTCATGACCTCTTCCCGCACCCGGGCGCGCATCGCCTGACCACCACTCAAGGAACACACACTCCCATGAAAAAGAACATCCGGGCGATCTTCGGCGGGGACTTCCGCCAGTTCGCCATGATCTTCGCGATGATCGCCATCGCCGTCTTCTTCCAGATCACGACCCACGGCAAGGTCTTCCAGGCGCAGAACCTCATGAACCTGGTCATGTCCAACGCCTATATCCTGGTGCTGGCCATGGGCATGGTCCTGGTCATCATCGCCGGCTCCATCGACCTGTCGGTGGGCTCCGTGGCGGCCGTGGTCGGCATCGTCGTGGCGCTGGCCACCACCCAGCACGGGCTCAACCCGTGGCTCGGCATCCTGCTGGGCCTGGCGGTCGGCCTGCTGATCGGCGCCTGGCAGGGCTTCTGGGTGGGTTACTGGGGGATCCCGGCCTTCGTGGTCACCCTGGCCGGCATGATGCTGTTCCGCGGCACCAACCAGGCCATCGGCAACTCGATGTCGATCCCGGTCCCGCAGCTCTACACGACGCTGGGCGCGGGCTACATCCCCGACTTCGGCCCCTTCAACTTCTCCATGGGCACGATGATCCTGGCGGTCGTCGCGGCCGTCGCCTTCACGTGGCGCGAGATGCGCAAGCGCGGACAGCAGGCCGAGCTGGACTCGGATGTGGCCCCGATGTGGGTGACGATCGTGCGCATCGTCGTCGTCGACGTCATCATCATCGGCATCATGTGGATCTTCGCGACGGGCCGCCCGGGCACGTCCTTCCCGATCCCCGGCATCATCGCCGTGGTCCTCGCGCTGGTCTACTCCTTCGTCTCCAACCGCACGGTCATCGGCCGCTCCGTCTACGCGGTGGGCGGCAACCGCGCCGCCGCCGAGCTGACCGGCGTAAAGGTGAAGAGGACGAACTTCTTCATCATGATCAACATGGCCTTCCTGGCCTCCATCGCGGGCATCCTGTTCATCGGGCGGGCGACCTCGTCGGGCCCGGCGGACGGCACGGCCTGGGAGATGGATG
Source organism: Actinomycetes bacterium (assembly GCA_023426345.1). GTDB lineage: Bacteria > Actinomycetota > Actinomycetes > Actinomycetales > Actinomycetaceae > Pauljensenia. Next base: position 7,151 of record JAFAAX010000060.1, on the reverse strand, counting down.
CGATCTCCTCGGTGTTCATCGGCGGCGCCGCCGTCTCCGGCGGCATCGGGACGATCATGGGCACCATGGTTGGCGCCCTGGTCATCGCCTTCCTCAACAACGGCCTCCAGCTCACGGGTGTCGGCTCGGACTGGACGCAGATCATCAAGGGCCTGGTCCTGCTCCTCGCGGTGGCGATCGACGTCTACTCCAAGCGCCAGGGCAAGCGTTCCGTCATCGGGATGTTCCAGCAGGCCCGGCGCAACCAGCGCGAGATCCGCGAGACCGAGAAGGCCGTCGCGGAAGGCAAGGTCGACCAGGCCGCCGCGGCCGTCGCCGACCTGGCCGTCTCCGGGACGGACACGGGCTCCGCGCCCCAGCCGCCCACACAGATCCCCGGTGGGACTCCGAAGCAGGAGTGACACCGGTGGGGGAGGCACGGCAGCCTCCCCCGTCACGGGGACACCGCGGTGTCCCACCCTCCCATCAGCGGACCTGCCGGGTCAGACGGACAACGTCCCCTCCGGCAGCCGCACGATCACTCAAAGAAGGAAGCAATGAGAACACTCACCAAGGTGGCCTCCGTGACCGCTGCGGCGGCGATGGCGCTGACCCTCGGGGCGTGCAGTGGCGGCGGGCGCTCCGCGACCTCGACCGAGTCCGACGACACGGCTGCCTCCGGCTCCTCCACGACCAGCACAGGGGACATCTCCGTCGGCATCTCCCTGCCCCAGAAGACCTCGCAGAACTGGGTCGAGGCCGAGGGCATGTTCAACGACGACTGCAAGGCCATGGGCATCACCTGCCAGGTCCAGTTCGCCAACTCCGGTGTCAACGAGCAGCAGTCCCAGATCTCCGCGATGGTCGAGAACGGCGTCAACGTCCTCATCATCGGCGCGATCGACGGCTCGCAGCTGGGCACGCAGGTCAAGGCCGCGCGCGACGCCGGCATTAAGGTCATCGCCTACGACCGTCTGCTGACCAACACCACCGATATCGACTACTACATCGCCTACGACAACTTCGGCGTCGGCCAGCTCCAGGGCAAGTCCCTGCTGGAGGGCCTCGAGGCGCAGAAGGGCTCGTCCCCGTGGGACATTGAGCTGTTCGCCGGGTCGCCGGATGACGCGAACTCCATGAAGTTCTTCAACGGCGCCATGGACGTCCTCCAGCCGAAGATCGACGACGGCACGCTGGTCGTGAAGTCGGGCCAGACGGAGTTCAGCCAGGCCGCGACGCAGGGCTGGCTGCCGGCCAACGCCCAGAACCGCATGGCCTCGCTGCTCACCGCCAACTACACCGGCGATGAGGTGCCCGCTGGCGTCCTGTCCCCGAACGACACGCTGGCTCGCGCCATCATCACGGCCGTCGAGCAGGCCGGCAAGGAGACCCCGGTCGTCACCGGCCAGGACTCCGAGGACGAGTCCGTCACCTGGGTCGTCCAGGGCAAGCAGTACTCGACGATCTACAAGGACACCCGTCCGCTGGTCCAGGGCGCCCTGGACCTCGCCAAGGCGGTCGCCGGCGGCGAGACGGATCCGACGGTCGAGAACACGACGGTCGACAAGACGCAGTACGAGTCCCAGGAGGGCAACGCGGTCACCTCGTACCTGCTGACCCCGCAGATCGTGACGGCCGACAACGCCGCCGAGGTCTACGCGTCCGACTCGCACCGCATGGAGCTGGTCAACGCCGCGAAGAAGTGACGCGTCGCTGAGCTGATCCGCCCTCGACGAGGGCGACGCCCCCTTCCGGGACCTGATGTTCCGGGAGGGGGCGTCCTCGTCGGGATGGGGGGAGGACTCAGCGATGCAGCTGCGTGGCGCCCGTCATGGCGGCGATGACGTCCTCGTAGGAGGCGTCGCGGGCGTCGAAGGACCCGTTGTTGCGCCCGTGGCGCAGGACCTCGATGCGGTCGGCGACCGCGCGGACGTCCGTGAGGTTATGCGAGATCAGGATGACGCCCAGTCCGAGGTCGCGCAGGCTCTGGATGTGGGTGAGGACCTCGCCGGTCTGGGTGACCGAGAGCGAGGCGGTGGGCTCGTCCAGGATGACCAGGCGCGGCTCGGCGACCAGCGTGCGGGCGATGGCGACGCACTGGCGCTGGCCGGCGGACAGCTCGTGCAACGGCGTGCGCACGTCGGGGATGCGGCTGTTGAGCCGGTCGAGGAACGCGCGGGCCTGCTGCTCCATCGCCTCCTCGTCGAGGAGACGTCCCGAGCGGATCTCCCGGCCCAGGAAGATATTCGAGGTGACGTCCAGGTTCTCGCACAAGGCGAGCTCCTGGAAGACGGTGGCGATGCCCAGCTGATGGGCCACGCCCGTGGACGGGATGTCGACCGGCTGGCCGTCCATCCAGATGGTCCCGGAGGTGGGCGCATGCACGCCCGCCACCATGCGGGCCACCGTCGACTTCCCGGCGGCGTTGTCGCCGACCAGGGCCACGACCTCGTGGCGGTGGACGATCAGGTCGAGGTCGACGACGGCCTCGATGGCACCGAAGCGCTTGGTGACCGACTTCAGGGCGAGCAGCGGTGCGCGGTCACGCGGGTCGGTCTCCGGTTGGGGCATCATTCCACCTCCTGGGACATGGTCGGGGATGAGAGAGGCGCGGGCTCGTCGCGGGGCGGCGGGGCGCCCGAGGGAAGGGCATCGGACCAGGGCCGTCCGAAGCGATCCATGGCGAGGACCATCGCGCCGATCGACTCCGCGCGGTCGCCGAGGACCGAGGGAAGCACCTCGATATCGGCGGAGGCCAGCATCGGGCGGCCGTGGACGGCGTCTCGGATCGGGTCGAGCAGGACGTCGCCCGCCTGGGCCAGCTCCCCGCCGACGACGATGCGCTGCGGGTCGGTCCAGGTCGACAGGTCGGCCAACGCCGATCCAATGGCCGCTCCGGCGTCGGCGACGACCTGGCGGCAGCCGGGGTCGCCCTCGTTCGCGAGCGCGATGACATCCCCCAGCGTGAGCGGGCCGCGCGAGATGCGCAGCGAGTCCACCAGCGCGTCCGCCCCGACGACCGTGTTGAGGCACCCGCGCCCGCCGCACTGGCAGATCGCCCCCTGCGGGTCGACCTGGACGTGGCCGATCTCCCCCGCGGTACCCCGCAGGCCGCGATGGAGGCGCCCGTCGATGATCAGACCGGCTCCGGTCTGGTAGGAGGCGCGCACATAGATGCCCTCCTGGCACCCGCGCAGCGCGCCATACCGGGCCTCCGCCAGCGCCCCTGCGTTCGCGTCGTTGTCGACGACGACCTCATGCCCGAGGCGCCGCGAGAGGACCTCGCGGACGTCCACCTCGTCCCAGCCGCGCATGATCCCGCGCACGGAGATCCGCTGGTTGCCGGGATCCACGGGGGCCGGCAGCGCGACGCCCACGCCCAGGATCTCCGGCAGATCGGCGCCCAGGCCCTCGATGAGCTCCATGACCAGCAGGGCCGCGCGGTCCAGGGTCGTGTCCACGCGATGGTCGACGGGAAGCGGGAAGACCTGCTCGGCCGCCACCTCCTCCGTGGCGTCGGAGAGGAGGATCCGCAGGGCGCGGCGCCCGATGTAGATGCCGGCCGACAGCGCCGTGCGCCGGGCAAGCGTCACCATCTGCGCGCGCCGGCCCGATCGCACCGTGTTCTGGGTCTGGACGACCCCCAGGGAGATCAACTGCCGGACGATATTGGAGATCGTCGCCGGCGACAGCCCGGTCGCGGCGGCGAGCTCCACCTGCGTGATGTGGCCGTAGCGCTTGACCGTGTCGACCACTCGGGCGCTGTTGGCCTCGCGGAGCGACGCCTGCGACCCGCTGGGTCCGACACTTCCTTCCACGGCCCCAAAGTAGCAGGTGTCCGGCTCCGGCAGGCGACGATCGGCGGGCGTGGGACGGTCCCCGGGGCCGCCGCGCGACCGGATGCCCCGCAGTGCCCGGAGAGGGGAGAGCTCTCGTCTAGGATGTGGTGGCGGCCACGGTGGATCCCTGCCGGCGGAGGCCGGGCCCGGAGTCGGACACCACAGGAGGTCTCGACGCGTATGAGGATGCTTCGTCAGTTGTTCGGGACGACGCAGAGCCACGTGATGGCGGTCGTCCTGGTCGTCCTGGTCCTGGTCTTCAACGTCGCGTCGGGCGGGCGCATGGTCACCGCCTCGAACGCCCAGAATCTGGTGGCGTCGAACGCCTACGTCCTGATCCTGGCCATCGGCATGGTCCTGGTGGTCGTCATCGGGCAGATCGACCTCTCGGTCGGCTCCGTCGCCGCCGTCGTGTCGATGTCGGTGGCGCTCCTCATGCACCGCACCGGCCTGCCGTGGTGGGCGGGCCTGCTGGCGGGCGTGATCCTCGGCGTCGCGATCGGCGCGTTCCAGGGATTCTTCCTGGCCCGGATGGGCGTCCCCGGCTTCATCACGACCCTGGCCGGCATGATGATCTTCCGAGGCATCGCGCAGTGGGAGTCGCAGGCCCTGTCGGTGCCCGTGCCCGAGCAGTTCGTCACGCTGGGCGCCGGCTACCTGCCGGAGTGGGGGCCGGCCTGGACCGGGATGAACAACTCGACCCTGGTGCTGGGCGTCCTCGTGGCGGCCCTCCTCGTCGGCGACGTCCAGACCTCCTACCGGCGCCACGCGACGCGGATGGGCGAGGAGGTCCAGAACTGGATCCCGAACGCCCGCTCCGCGGTGGTCATCGCGGTGGTCGGGTGGCTGACGTGGCTGTTCGGCGGCGGGCGGGCCGGCACGTCCTTCCCCGTCCCCGGCGTCATCGTGCTGGCGCTCGTCCTGATCTACCACATCATCACCCAGCGCACCGCTTTCGGACGCCACATCTACGCGGTGGGGGGCAGTCCCGTGGCCGCCTCGCTGTCGGGCGTCGACGTGCGGCGCGTCCAATTCGCCGTCATGGTCAACATGGGGGCGCTGGCGGCGCTGGCCGGCATGATGTTCGCCGGACGCTCGACCGCGGCCGGCCCGCAGGACGGCACCCTGTGGGAGCTGGACGCCATCGCCGCGGTCTTCGTCGGCGGGGCCGCGGTCTCCGGGGGCGTCGGCACCGTCCTGGGCGGCATCGTCGGCGGGCTGGTGATGGCCGTCCTCAACAACGGGCTGCTGCTGCTGGGCGTCGGATCAGACCTGTCGCGGACGATCAAGGGGATCGTGCTGCTCATCGCCGTGTGCGTCGATCTCTACATGCGGCGCAGGGACCGTCCCTCGATCACGGGGCGCCTGATCTCGGGCCTGCAGGTCAATCGGACGCCCCCTCCCGCCCGGCTGTCCTGACGGCGGGCTCCCAGGAGCTCCGGAGGGAGCCGCCGGAGGGAGCCGTCGGCCCACCTGGGGAGCCTGTTCCCGACGGTCCTGGGGTGGGAGGAAGGTCCTAGGATGGGAGGGCCGGGCGACCGGCCACGCCCGAGGACGGGCGTGTCGCCATATTCTCAAGGACCCCAGATGCGCACCTCCCCCTCCTACACAGCGACCTATCGACTCGAGGTCGACGAGTCGGTCACGTCGATCGCGGACATCATCGATGCGGTGGCCGAGACCGGAGCGGAGGTGAAGGGCCTGGATGTCGCCGACTCCGATCGCGGGCTCATCACGATCGACTGCACCTGCGACATGCGGGACTCGGCCCACCGCCGCAGCGTGAAGGCCCGCCTGGACCGGCTGCCCGGCGTGACGACGAAGTCCGTGGCGGACCAGACCTTCCTCGATCACATCGGCGGGAAGATCGAGGTCGCCTCCAAGGTGCCGCTGCGCAACCGCGACGATCTGTCGCGCGCCTACACGCCAGGTGTCGCGCGGGTGTGCACGGCCATCCACGACGCGCCCCAGAAGGCGCACCTGCTCACCATGAAGGCCAACACCGTGGCCGTCGTCTCGGACGGCACGGCGGTGCTCGGGCTGGGGGACATCGGCCCCGCCGCCGCGCTGCCCGTCATGGAGGGCAAGGCGGTGCTGTTCAAGAAGTTCGGCGGCGTCGACGCCTGGCCCGTCGTCCTGGATACGAAGGACACCGAGGAGATCATCCGCATCGTCAAGGCCATTGCGCCCGCCTACGGCGGCATCAACCTGGAGGACATCTCCGCGCCGCGGTGCTTCGAGATCGAGGAGCGGTTGCGGGCGGAGCTCGACATCCCGGTCTTCCACGACGACCAGCACGGCACGGCCATCGTCGTGCTGTCGGCGCTGCTCAACGCCCTCAAAGTGGTGGGCAAGGACATCGCCGACGTCCGGATCGTCGTCTCCGGGGTGGGCGCGGCCGGCAACGCGATCATCAAGCTGCTCCTCGCCCAGGGCGCCCGCGACATCGTGGGCTACGGACGCACCGGCGCCCTGTCGGGCGACGACACCGAGGGCATGCATCCCTCCCGCCGGTGGCTGGCCGAACACACGAACCCCCGCCACGTCCACGGGGCGCTGACGGAGGGACTGGCCGGCGCCGACGTCTTCATCGGCGTCTCGCACGGGAACATCCTCACCGGCGCGGACGTGGCCACCATGGCGCCCGACGCCATCGTCTTCGCCCTGGCCAACCCCACGCCCGAAGTCGACCCCATGGAGGCGGCCCGGTCGGCGCGGATCGTGGCGACGGGCCGGTCCGACTTCGCCAACCAGATCAACAACGTCCTGGCCTTCCCGGGCCTCTTCCGGGGTCTTCTCGACGCGAAGGTCAAGGAGATCACCACGGAGGTCCTGCGCGTGGCGGCCGTGGCCATCGCCTCGGTGATCTCCGAGGACGAGCTGGGGCCCAGCTACATCATCCCCGGCGTCTTCGACGAGCGGGTGCCGCGGGCGGTCTCGCGCGCCGTGCGCCAGGCGGTGCGCGATCTGCCGACCATCGACATCCCCGTTCAAGAGGACGTCTCGCCGAACTGAGGGAGGGGATCGGGGCTTGATAAGGCGTCGGAGGGCGCGTGGGCGGGCCTGTGTCCACGCTCACGCGCCCTGGATTTGACCCCTCCGCGCGGCCCGCATAAAGTATTCCTCGTTGCGCCGAACGGCACGGCCCCTGAGGGCCGGGAAACATGGCGCGATCACCTCTGATGAAGCCCGTGAGGGCGGATCTATGTGTGGGTGTTGTTTGTGAACTCGATAGTGTGTTTGCTTTTTGATGCCTTGTTTGTTTGTTTGGTTTTTTGGTTGGGATTGTTCTGGCTGGTCTGGCTGCTGTGTGGTGGTTGGGTTGGTTGGGGT
>JAFAAX010000136.1 GCA_023426345.1 Actinomycetes bacterium | reverse complement strand
CGCGGGTGCGGGCCGGCCCGCATCGGGCACAATGGGCGCAGGCGCCTCGCCGCGCCGGACGACCGCCTCCACCGCACCGGGAAGGAACCCGTGACCGTCTCCTCCACCGCCCACACGCTCCCCGACCGAGGGGACCGGTGACGATGGCCCTCGCCCGGCTCCGTCCGCGCGCTCGCGGTCGCACGCCTCATCCGGCTCCGCTGATCGACGACGAGTCGCCCTCGTGGCCCCTCACCGCGGTCACCACCGCGGGCCAGCGCGCCAGCACGCTCATCGCCCGGTACCTGGGGGCCGTGGGTTGGTGGCCCGGCATGATCGCCTACGGCGGCTACGGCTCCACCGAGGAGGTGCGCATCCTGGGGCGCGCCCTCATGACCCGGTCGGGCGACCAGCGCGGCTGGCTGGCCGGTCGCCGCGGATGGCGGCAGTTCTTCGACGCGCAGGTGCCCCGGCAACCGGTCCTGGTGACATGCGGCCGGGCCCGCGCGGTCGCCCTGGCCGACAACTGGGGGTTCCTCGACCTCTCGTTGTCCGGCCACGGCCTGGCCGCCGGATGGCATTCGGCCTGGATCCGCCCGCTCCATCCCGACGATGTCGCGCGCTCCGGCATCCACGAGGGCGACGCCCTGCGCGCGTCCCGCCCTCCCACGGGCGACGCGCCGCGCGCGGACCCGGCCACGGGGGCGCCCTCGTCGCCGTCCGCCGCGCGGATCCGCGCGGGCCGGGCCACCCGCGTCCCCGTCCGCATCATCGGCCCCGACGAGAAGTGGGGGATCGTCTCCGACATCGACGACACGGTCATGGTCTCGATGGTGCCCCGCGTCCTCACGGCGATGCGCCACGCCCTGGTGGACCGCGTCTCCACGCGCGAGGCGGTGCCGGGCATGGCGGGCCTGCTGTCCTCGCTGGCGCGCGCCGCCGGAACCGGGCGGCACGAGGCGCCTGTCGTCTACCTGTCGACCGGCGCCTGGAACGTGGCGCCGGCGGTCCGCGACTTCCTGGCGCGCCTCGACTATCCGCGGGGCGCCCTGCTGATGACGAGCTTCGGCCCCTCCAACACGGGATGGTTCCGCTCGGGCCTGGAGCACAAGCGCCGCGAGCTGCGCCGCCTGGCCGCCGAGCTGCCCGACATCCAGTGGATCCTCATCGGGGACGACGGCCAGCGCGACCCGCAGGTCTATGCGGAGTTCGCCCGCGAGCACCCCGGCCACGTCGCCGGCATCGCCATCCGGTCCCTGTCCCAGCTCCAGCAGGTGATGTCCCACGGCACGCTGGCGCCGCTGGTGCCCGACGCGCTGTGGAGCGTGCCCGAGGACATCCCCGTGTGGTACGGGATCGACGGCTCCTCCCTGATGGCCAGCATGCGCCAGGGCGGCCTCGATCGTCGCCTGCACCCCCGGTCCGTCGCCGCAGGCCGCGAGGGGCCGGCCCGTCAGTAGTTCGTGAAGGACACGTACTGATCGACGCTGGGCTGGAGGTCGAGGTCCACCTGCGTGGGGTCGCCCACCGAGAGGCCCACCTGGAAGGTGATCGACTCGCCGGGGGCCACGATGTCGTCCTCGTCGTCGTAGTAGCCGACCGTGTCGTCATAGACGACGTCCGCGCTCTGGTAGTCGTCCCCTGAGAACGAACTGCCCGACAGCTGGAAGCCGGTGAGGTCGTAGTCGTGGTCGGAGCCGTTCTCCACCGTGACGGTCATGCGGACGTTGTGCGCCTGCGTCGCGCCCTCCGCGTCGGCGGACGGGGTGAACTCCTCCGGCGCGGTCACGGTGATCGCCAGGCCGTCGGAGAAGACCGCGCGCTCACCGAAGGACACGTATCCGAGGTCGTCGGCGTCCGTCGAGGACGCGTCGTCGCTCATCGGGGGCTCCGAGGCCTCGGGCAGGTCGGGGAGGGCCGGCAGGGAGTCGGTGAAGGACGGGAGAGGATCGGGCGTCGGCGAGTCGTCGACGGTGGCGAAGCCGCTGAGCGCGTGGGAGAACGTCACGGCCAGGACGATCACGGAGATGATCGCCCCGACCACGGACGCCACGATGCCCGTGATCGCCGGCCACTTCGCCCGATCGCGCTGGAACAACGCGACGACGGAGAGGATCAGCCCCACGACCAGCAGGAACCAGCCGGCCGGCATCGTGGCCGCGATCGCCGCGAGGATCGCACCGAGGACGGAGACCCCCAAGCCGATCAGTCCCAGGACGTTCGGCCGGCGCGGTCCGGTGGGGCCTTGTCCGGTCGGACCGTAGGGGCCTGATCCGGCAGGGCCGTAGGGCCCGGTCGGCCCGCCGGGAGTGTAGGGGCCGCCCGGCGCAGACGACCACGCCGACGCGGACGGATCCGCCTGGCCGGGTTGGCCGGACGGGCCGGGTTGGCCGGGTTGTCCCGAATAGCCTGCCTGGCCGAACGGGTCCGGTCGCCCGAAGGGGCCCGGTTGCGGCGCGCCCGCAGACGGCCCGGACCCGACAGGGGGGACCGCCCCCGGTACGGAGAGCGGCGTCTGGGCCGCGTCCGCATTCCCCCCGATCGGCGAGGCCGGCGCCGCCGGGGCGGATGACGAGTACGGCGATCTCGGCGCGACGGACGCCCCCTGGGCGTAGGGCGAGGACGCCTGCCCGGAGTTCGAATACGGATTCCCGAAAGCCGCGCCGAACGCGGGAGCCTCCGACGGCCCCGAGACGCCGGCCGGGTCCTGCCCCGGCTGGACGGATCGCGCGTCCTGGGCGGAGTCGGCGTTCGGAAGCGGCCGCTCGGGCTGCTCATGCGCGGCGTCGTCGGGTTGTGCGGGAGGTCGGAACTGGTCGCTCATGACGCCACCCTACGTGCACGGCGGCCTCCGGGGCGGCGGTGTTTTCCTTGGCGGACAACGGTCGACGCCCCGTCCGCGAGGGATTCCCCCTCGAGGCGCCGCAGGCGGTCCGATCGCGTCGACCGGCTGGGTGAGCCCGGCCCCCACTGCCTGCTCGGAGTCCACCCAACCGCGGGCTCCACGGACGCGGAATCCCAGTTGGGCGAACCTCGGGGTTGCAGTTGGGCGAACCTCGCGGCCCCACTTGGGCGAACCCCGCGGTCAGGGGAGGAGGGTGAATCCCGCCCGCAGCAGATCCTCGTCCTTCGAGGAATGCCCGACGAGCAACGCGAACTCGCCCGGCTCGACGATGCGCTCACCCCGGGCGTCGACGATCGAGCACGCGGATACCGGGACCTCGAGCGCGACGACCCGGCTCTCCCCCGGTGCGAGCTCCACCTGCCGGTACGCCTTGAGTTCCTTGTCCGCCCAGGACGCCGACGTCACCAGGTCGCTGACGTAGACCTGCACGGTCTCCACCGCCGGCCGCGCCCCGGTGTTCGTCACCGTCACGCGCGCACGCACCACGAGGTCCGCGCGGACCTCGCCGGCCGGCGCGCCGGGCCCGTGGTTAGCTCCCGGGAGCCCGGCCCGCTCGCCCCCGACCGCGATCTCCCGGGAATCCGGGTCGATCTCCAGATCGGCGTACTCCAGCGTCGAGTACGACAGCCCCTCGCCGAAGGCGAACGCCGGAGTCTGCGTGAGGTCCGCGTAGCGCCGCCCGTGCTGCCCGCGCACCTGGTTGTAGTAGGTCGGCTGCTGCCCGACGTGGCGCGCGAAGGAGATCGGCAGGCGGCCGGACGGCTCGATGTCTCCGAAGAGCAGTTCCGCCAGCGCCCTCCCGCCCTCCATGCCGGGATTCGCCGCCCAGATCAGCGCGTCGGCGCTCAGCGCCGAGTCCGGCAGCACCAGCGGCTTGCCGGCCATGAGGACGACGACCAGCGGGATGCCCGTGTCCGCGAGCGCCTCCGACACCGCGTCGAGCAGCGCGATCTGTCCGCCCAAGAGGTCCAGCGTGGCGGTGGATCGGCCCTCGCCGGTGACCTCGACGCGGTCGCCGACCACGGCCACGCACACGTCCGACTCCCGCGCCAGCGCGACGGCCCGGGCGATCTGCTCCGGGTCGGCGGGCACGGGCCGCGCCACGGGCGGGCGGGGCTGGCCGTCGGGGAAGAACGCGCCTTCCGGATCCGGCTCCAGGGTGAGGATGTCGGCGCCCCGCTCGAACGACGCCGCCCACCCCCGCTCGGCTCCCAGGGCCGTGAGCCCGTCCAGGACGGTCGTGATCATCTGTCGCGGCTGCCCCCCGGTCATCCAGTCGGCCTGGCCGGAGCTGCCGGCCCAGTCGCCCAGCTGCGCCTGCGCGTCATCCGCCAGCGGTCCGACGACCGCGATCCGAGGCGCCCGCGGCCTTCGCCCCGCCGTATCGCCCGCCGCGAGCAGGCCGACTCCGTCCGTCGCGGTCCCGGCTCGCGCGCCGCCCGCAGGGCCGCCCTCGTCACGAATTGACGAGGGCGACGCCCCCGCGGCCTCGCCCTCCTCGGCCGGGCGCGGAGCGGTCAGGGGAAGGGCGCCCTCGTTACGCAGAAGGACCAACGAGCGGCGCGCGACCTCGAGGTTGAGCGCGGCGTGAGCGGGCGCGCCGATGTCGTCGCGGACCCGCGCCGCGTCGGGAAGGCGCGGATCCTCGAACAGGCCGAGCTCGACTTTGAGGCTGAGGATGCGCGAGACCGGGCCGTCGAGCTGGGCCTCGGTGATGAGGCCGTCGCGCAGGGCGTCCAGCGCTCCCTGGTAGAACTGCGGCGTCGTCATGACCATGTCGTTGCCGGCGATGACGGCGGCCGCGGCGGCGTGCTCGAAGTCCGGCTGGATGCGCTGCTCCCACACCATGCGCCCGACGTTGTCCCAGTCGGTGATGAGGGTGCCGCGGTAGCCCCACTCGCCGCGCAGGACGTCGGTGAGCAGCCAGTCGTTGAGGGTGATCGGCACGCCGTCGGTCGTCTGGTAGCCGAGCATGAAGGTGCGGCAGCCCCCGCGCGCGACGCGCTCGAAAGGCGGGAGGAACCACGAGCGGAGCTTGCGCCGGGAGAGGTCGGACTCCGAGGCGTCGCGTCCGCCCTGAGTCTCGGAGTAGCCGGCGAAGTGCTTGGCGGTGGCCAACACGGCGGTCGGGTCCGTCAGCCCCGCGCCCTGGTAGCCCCGGACCATGGCGGAGGCGAGCTCGCCGATGAGGAAGGGGTCCTCGCCGAAGGTCTCGTCCACGCGGCCCCAGCGCAGGTCGCGCGCGATGCACAGGACCGGGCTGAAGGTCCAGTGGATGCCCGCGGCGGAGGCCTCGACGGCGGTGGCGCGGGCGACCTGTTCGATCAGGCCGGGGTTCCACGACGCGGCCATGCCCAACTGGGTGGGGTAGATCGTGGCGCCGCGGAAGAAGCTGAAGCCGTGGATGCAGTCCTCGCCGACCAGCAGCGGGATGGCCAGGCGGGTCGCGGCGTTGAGGCGGTGGGCGTCGGCGAGGCGCTCGGGTGAGGTGTGCAGCAGCGAGCCCACGTGATAGTCGCTGATCCACGTTCCGTAGTCGGCCTCCGCGTCCAGCTGCATCATCTGGCCGACCTTCTCCTCCGGCGTCATCCGGGCCAGCAGGTCCGCGACGCGGTCGGAGACCGGGAGCGAGGGGTCCAGATAGGGGGCGGGCACCGGATGGTCGTGTCCGGGAGCGGCGAGCGGGTGATGGGCGGGGATCATGGAATCGGGATCTTCCGTGGTGGGGACGCCGAGAAGGCGGGGGCGGGGGTGGGGGCAGGAGCAAGGGCGGGCGGCGGGGAGGCGGGACGAAGGGGGCGGGACGAGGACGGACACTGTCAGCGCACAAATCTACCAGCCGGCTGGTTGTTCATTGATCCGCGCCAGGACCGGGCTGTCGCGGTGCCCGCGGCCTGTCTCCACGGCCGCGGCCTGTCGCGGCCATCGGGTGTGGACCAGCGCGCGCCCCGACATCCGACTCCGTCTCGACCCCACTCATGCTCTCGGCGTGAACCGAACTCGCGGCCGAACAGCACCGAACTCGCGGTCGAACAGCACCGAACTCGCGGCGAAAGAGCACCGAAGTCGCGGGTTGATAGCATCGAAGTCGTGGTCAGCGTCGAGGAGTACACCCAGCATCAGACGGAGTCGAGGCTTCGCTTCTACCGGCGGACCACGATCGTCCTGGCCGTGATCTGCGTCTTCCTTCTGGTCGTCCTGGCCGGACAGCTCACGCGGGACTCATCGGCCGCGGGCCCGATCGACAGCGCCCCGGCCTCGGGCGCGGAGGCGGAGTCTTCACCCACGGAGCCGCCCTCGTCGACGGAGCAGGACGACCGCGCCCAGGACGCCCTCGCGACGGCGACGTACGCGGACTCCGTCGTGGTGACGCGCGATGCGGACGATCCCCTGGCGATCGGCCGCGTCGACGCGCCGGTGGTCCTCACCGAGTGGACGGACCTGCGCTGCCCGTTCTGCGCGGCGTTCGCGCGCGACACGCTGCCGGCGCTCCTCGCCGAGTACATCGACACCGGGCTGGTCCGTCTGGAGATCCACGACGTCTCCTTCTTCGGCGACCAGTCCGAGGACGCGGCCGTGGCGGCCCGCGCCGCCGGGGAGCAGGGGCTCGCGATCGACTACCTGGAGGCCGTCTACCAGGCGGCGCCCGCCAGCGGACACCCGGACCTGCCGCGGGAGGCCCTGATGGCCTTCGCGAAGCAGGTGGGCGTGCCCGACCTCGCGCAGTTCGAGGCCGATCTGGACTCCGCCGAGCTCCGCGGCGCGGTCCAGACGTCGACGGCCTCCGCGCAGAGCCTCGGAGTAAACTCCGTGCCGTTCTTCGTCGTCGGTGACCAGGCCCTGGCCGGGGCCCAGCCCGTCGACGTGTTCCGCCAGTACCTCGACCAGGCGTTGTCCGCGGCGGGGGCGCCCGTGCCATCGGCGACCGGGGCGTCCGGCGCGGGCACGGCGGGCTGAGGCGTCCCCGTCCATGGACCTCAGCCTGCTCGGAGCACTGCTCGGCGGAGTGCTCACCCTGCTCAGCCCCTGTTCAGTGATGCTGCTGCCGGCGTTCTTCTCCTACGCCTTCTCCTCACCGGCGAAGCTGCTGGCGCGCACGGGCGTGTTCTACCTGGGTCTCCTCACGACGCTGGTCCCGTTGGGCGTGCTGGCCGGGACCGCCGGCGCGTTCGTCACGGCGCATCGGTTCGCGCTGGTCACCGCGCTGTCCGTCGTCATCATCGTCCTGGGCGCGCTGATGGCGTTGGACGTGCCGCTGCCCGGGGCCGGGCGACTGGGCGCGGCGGCGCAGGGAGAGCTCTCCGGAGGGCCGACGCCGGGCCGCGCCGCGGCCTCCGACCGGACCTCCACCCTGGCCGTCTACCTCCTGGGCACGGTGTACGGCGTGGCCGGGGTGTGCGCGGGCCCATTGCTGGGAGCGGTGCTGACCGTGGCCGCGATGTCCGCGAACGCCCTGTGGGGCGGCCTCGTCCTCGTCATGTTCGCCGCCGGGATGGCCCTGCCCTTGCTGGTCCTGGCGCTGGTGTGGCAGCGGATCCCGGCGGTGCGCGGATGGGTCCGCCCTCGCGAGGTCCGAGTCGGCCCGCTTCGAACGACCGTCACCGGCCTGGTGGGCGGTCTGCTCACCATCGGGCTCGGCGTGCTGCTGCTCGTCACCGGCGGGACGTCCTCGCTGGGTGGGGTGCTGGGCGCGTCCGAGCAGGTCGCGCTGGAGTCCTCCGTGCGCGCCGCCACCGCGGGCATCCCCGACTGGGCGGTGCTGGCCGGGGTCCTCATTGCCGCCGGCGCCGCCTGGGCGCTCGCGCGGAGGCGGGCAATGCGCCCGGACCGCTCCCGCCCTGAGTCTCAGTGCCCTCCCGCGCACGAATCAACCCGGAACGGGCACTGAACCTCAGGCTGAGAGCCCGGCAGGGCGGCCCCGCATCCCGCGGGGCACCCCCTCGCGTGGGACACCCGCCCGGGAGGGGGCGTCGCCCTCGTCAATGGAGAAGAGGAGGTGGCTACTCACCCCGGCGCAGGCGGGCGAGGTCGACCAGCTCGACGTCGTCACGGGACGACGCCAGCTTCGTGAGCCCGGCGTCGAACCCGGAACGCCCGATGATCAGCAGTCTCGCCGCGGCCGCCTCCACGCCCCGCTCCACGAGGAGCTCCCGGATGCGCTCCAGGCGCGCCACATCGTCGGAGGTGCGGGGCGCGTCGGAGTCCTTGGCCTCCCCCACGGCGAGGACGCGCGGGTGCGGACCGTGGAGCGGCTGGTCGGCCGCCAACGCGACGACATCGACCTCGAACTGCGAGCGCCCTCGTGAATCATTGACGACGGTGCTCCCGACGTGGCCCGGCACCCCACCCACCGTCGCGGGACTGGCGTAGCGGGAGACCCACTCGCGCGCGACCCGCTCGAAGGTGGGGCCGTAGATCTTCGATCGCAGCGTGTCCTGGCTCCGGGCCAGGGCGAGCGCACCCCGGCGATCCTCGTAGACGGGTCGGAACGGCCCGACCACGAGGTCCGTGAACCGCACGATGGGATCCGCGACCTCCAGCACGGGACGCCGCTGTCGGAGGACATCCTCACGCCGAAGCAGGAAACCGGCCGTCAGCAGGACATCCAGGGCATGCGCCAAGGCGGAGGCCGGCCGGCCGATCCGCTGCCCGACCGCCGTGGGAGTGTGAGCGCCGGAGGCGACTGCGCCGAGGACGGAATGATAGAGCGACCTCTCGACGATCCGAGGATCCTCGCGAAGCAGGTACTCGGCTTCGGAGAACAGGGCATGGCTCGGGTTGCCGACGGTGTCGAGCACCAGCGACTCCAGCGCCTCGGTCGTCTGGGGTGAGGCCTCCCCCAGGAGGTCCCGGTATCCGGGAGTCCCGCCCAGGATCGCGTAGAGACGCAGGGCCGCCACCGGGTCCTCGACGCCGTAGAACTCCGCCGTCTGCCGGTAGTCAAACGGATGGAGCTGAATGTCGAGCTCGGCCCGACCGCGCAACGCCTTCGTCCCCGACAGAAGTTCGGACATGACGGACAGGGAGGATCCGCACACGATGACGTGGCGGGACTCGGCCTTCCCTCCGGACGTCGCGGCTGCGTCGCGACCGGCGTCGATGAGCGACTGCAGGACGGACGGGATCGCGCGACCCGGAGCATTCGCCATGAGGTAGGGGAGCTCATCGATGATGATCGGGTCCTGGTCGCCGGCGAGCGCCGTCCGCAGCGCGTCCGCCCAGTCTGCGACGTGGAGCTGACCGGGGGCCAGCCCTCGGCCGCCGGCCATCGCATCGGCGAAGCGCTGGAGCGCCGGCCCTGGCTCCTCCTCGACGGCCATGTGGTACAGGCCGCCGGTCTGGGCCGCCAGACGGCGCAGCATGAAGCTCTTCCCCTGGCGTCGGCGGCCGTAGAGGATGCCGAGGTGGACGCCGGGCGCGGTGGACGTCGCGAAGCGCTCGAGGTCGGCCCACTCCGCGTCGCGGTCGAACAGGTCGTCGGGTCGCATGGCCGCGAGTATATATAACTCGAGTTAGCTTAACCAGAGTGATGTTCTTCGATGGCGAGGGCGGCCCCGCGTCCCGCGGGGCGCCCCCTCGCGTGGGATGCCCGCCCGGGAGGGGGCGTCGCCCTCGTCGATGGGCAGTGCACGAACGTGCGGTGGGAACGCGCGGACGGGCGTTGTGACCTCACCTTCTTGCGCCAAACCTCAGGGAACCACACCCGCCCTGCCGGATCAGAGGGCCAGCGGAGGCAGGGCCGGGCGCTCGTCGAGCGCGGACAGGTCGACCGCCGGGCGCTGACCGGCCGCGCCCGCGCCGCTCCCAGCACCCGGCCCGGCGTCCGCGGAGTAGAAGGCCCGCAGGTCCGCGATGAGCTTCTCCAGGCAGGCGGGGCTCGTGTAGACCATGTGCCCGGCCGGATAGTAGGTGAACGCGATGTTCGACCGCAGGCCCGCCGGCAGGCCCAGGTGATCGATGTCGTACTCGGTCTGGAAGAACGGCGTCGCCAGGTCGAAGTACCCGTTGGCCACCAGCACCTTCAGCCGCGGGTTGCGCACCAGGGCCGCGGCCAGGTCGGGCATGACCTGCGGGTAGTTGACCGTCGAGTCCCACATGGACTTCGTGTGGCCGGGCTGCTTGTGCAACCACTGCCATCCCTTGCCGGGCTCGGTGGACTCCCAGTCGAAGTCGGCGTAGGGGCGACGCTCGACGTCGCCGGTCCAGCCGAGCTCGTCGCGGAGGTACGCGTTGACCAGCGCCGCGTACGCCGGGGAGATCCAGGCGTCGTCGACGACGAAGGTCTCGTCGTCGCTGGCCCGGTCCAGGTCGTACCCGGACACGCGCCCGTCGTACCGACCGACGACCATCCCGGCGTCGCGCAGGAGCTCCTTGCGGAACCGGCCGTCCAGGACCCGCAGGTCGGAACGCCGTACGTAGTCGGCGGGCAACCCGGTGAGTTCGCCGAACCGGGAGGCCACCGCCTGCTCCGACGCCGCGTCCAGCCGGTCCCCGCGCGACAGGGCAGCCCGCAGAGGACCGTCGGCGAAGGCCCGGGCCGCAGCGACATGGGCGCGCAGGCCGTCCAGGTCGGCAACGGGGCCCGACCCGCCGCTGGCGCCGGCCCAGGACCCTGCGCCCTCTCCGCCGGCATCACCCCGGTGCGTCGATCTGCCCTCTGGCGCCGCGCCGCCCCCCGGCGCCGCAAGACCCGCAGCGCCCACCGACCCGGCGAGGACGTGGCCGCCCTCGTCGATGCGCGCGCCCGATCCCGCCCGCCCGTGGTACGCGGCGATGGCGGCGTAGGTGGGGAAGTACCCGATGAACGCCTGGTCGTCGGAGCCGACGATATGGCCGTAGTCGAGGATGTCGGACAGCAGGACCAGCCCGTTCAGCGCGACCCCGGCGTCCAGCAGCGCGTAGGACAGGATCGAGCCGCGCACGGTCCCGTAGGACTCGCCGAAGACGTACTTCGGGGAGTTCCAGCGCCCGTTCGCGCTCAGCCACTTCTGGATGAACTGGACGAAGCCGGCGACATCGCCGTCGACGGACCAGAGCTCGGGTGTGGCCTCCTCGGCGATCTGGGAGAAGCCGGTGCCCGGCGCGTCGATGAACACCAGGTCGGACAGGGCCAGCAGCGACTCCGGATTGTCGATGAGCTGGTAGGGCGCGACGACGGGCGTCGGCGCGGTCGGGTCGGCGGAAGGGTCGGGGGTGACGATGCGGCGCGGCCCCAGCGAGCCGAGCAGCAGGAACGTCGTGGCCGATCCCGGTCCGCCGTTGAACAGGAACGTCACCGGGCGGGTCGGATCGGCGTGCTCGCCGTCGGGCAGGGCGATGAAGTCCGTGTGGAAGACGGACGCGGCGGGGGCGACCTTGGGCGTGTCGATGTGGAGGGTCGCGACGGTGGCGTCGTACGTCCACTCCGCGCCGTCCAGGGTGAGGGCGCGCCGGGTCGTGCGGGCCGTCGGCGCCGGGAGGGGGCGCTTCGGGGCGCGGGGGTCGGGCGCCTGCTGCGGCTGGGACGGGATTGACGAGGGCGCCCCCGTCGCGCTGTCCTGCACGGGCGCGGGGGATGCCGGGGCGGTCTGGGGCTGGGAGGCGGCCTGTTGAGGCTGCGGGGTCGGCTGCTGAGTCTGCTGCTCGTTCGACATGGCCCCAGTATGGCCGGAGGCGGGTGTGCCCGGCGCGCGCGGCTCCCGGGATGGCCCTCTGTGACCGCGAAGAACGCGAAGGACACGCCGTTCGGACCTCGAGACCCGCGCGGTCGGGGCCGCGAGGTCCGCCCACCTGTGACGTCGAGGTTCGCCGGTGGGCGAGCTTCGACGTCAACCCTTGACGGCGCCCTCCGTCATGCCGGAGATGAACTGGCGCTGGAGCAGCAGATACAGGATGACCATGGGCAGGGCGACCAGCACGGCGCCGGCGGCCAGCAGCGTCGAGCCGTTGGTGTACTGGCCCTGGAAGAACGCGAGCCCCAGGGGAGCGGTGCGCATCCGCCCGGTCGGGGACATCACCAGCGGGATGAGGAAGTCGTTCCACGTCCACATGAAGGTGAGCACGACCTGGGTGACCACGGCCGGCCGGCCGATGGGCAGCAGGATCGACCACAGGATGCGGACGTCCCCGGCGCCGTCCAGGCGGGCGGCCTCCAGGATCGAGGGGTCGACGCCCCGGAAGAACGCGCGCATCCAGAATGTGCCGAAGGCCAGCGACTGCGCGATCTGCGGCAGGGCGATCGCCCAGATCGTGTCCGTCAGCCCCAGGCTGCGCAGGTCGAAGAACATCGGCAGCACGATGGCCTCCGAGGGCACCATGATGCCGAGCATGAACAGGTAGAACAGCACGTCGGACCCGCGCGGCCGCAGGATGCCCAGGACGTATCCGCTCATCAGGGACAGCACCAGCGCGGCGGAGACGACCAGCACGGCGATGAGGATCGAGTTGCTCATGTACTGCGAGAAGTGCCCCTGATGCCAGGCGGTCACGAAGTTCTCGGGGTGGAACCAGGTGTGGTCGCCGATGTGCTCCGAGGTGAGCGCCAGCCACAGGATGTAGAGGATCGGCACGAGGGCCTGGGCCGCGAACAGCACCAGGATCACGTAGTTGACGATCCTCTCGGTGCGGGAGATCCTCACTTGGCCTCACGCTCCCCCGCCAGATTGAGGGTCAGGTTGATGGCGAAGATGACCAGGGTGAGGACGACCGCCAGCGAGGAGGCCGTCCCGACCTGCCCGAGGCGGAACGCCTGGTTGTAGACCTCGTAGGAGGGCACGGTGGTCGAGGTCCCTGGCCCGCCCGACGTCGTCATGTAGACGACGTCGAAGGTCTTGAGCGCCGCGATGATCGTGAGCGTCAGCGACACCAGGATCTCCGCGCGCACACCGGGGACCGTCACGTATCGGAACTGGCGGAACCATCCCGCCCCGTCCAGGGTGGCGGCCTCGTAGTAGTCCTTGGGGATCCCCGCGATGCCGGACATCAGGAGGACCGTGACCAGTCCGATGCTCACCCACGTGCCGATGAGCCCGACGGCCACGAGCGCCGTCGAGTAGTTCCCCAGCCACGCCGTGGTCACCCGTCCGGGCGCGAACCACGAGAGGACGGTGTTGAGCAGCCCGTTCGGCTGGTAGATCTGACGCCACGCGATGGCCAGGACGACCATGGCGATGACCTGCGGAAGGAACACGACGGTGCGGAAGAATCCGATCCCGCGCACGTGCGCGCGGGCCAGCAGGGAGGCCAGTGGAAGCCCGATGACCAGGGGCAGCACCGCGTAGAAGACGATGAGGATCAGCGCGTGCCCGAAGGCCCCGACCAGGCGCGGATCCGTGAAGGTGATCCGGTAGTTGTCCAGGCCCACCCACACGCCCGTGCCCAGCCCGTCCCACTGGTAGAAGGACAGCATGATCGCGCGGCCGATGGGGTAGAGCATGAACAGGCCGTACACCAGCAGGGGCAGGGCCATCAGCGCGACGGAGGCCAGGGTGCGCCCTCGTCGCTTCGAGACGCCCCGCCGGCGCGGCGCCGTCCCGTTGCCCCCCGTCATCGACGAGGGCGACGCCGCCTCCCCCGGACGCGAGTGCCGTGGGCGGCCTCGGTCGGGGGAGGGGGAGGCGACGGGCCCCTGCTGGGTGGCGCTCACTGGCCCGTGAACTCCGTGTAGGCCTGCTCGAGGGTGTCGAGGAACTCCTGCGGGGAGAGCTTCTGATCGAGCAGCCCCTGGACGGCGTCGCCGGCGACCTGGTCGAAGGTCGGCGTGGCGTAGTCCAGGTAGGGCAGGATGTTGCCCGTCGTGGACACGGTGTCGAAGGCGTTCATCACGTCGGCGACGACGCCCTTCTGGTCCGCGGCGTACTTCGCGGTGTCGTTGACGGGCACGTTGCCGGTGTCCGCCAGGACCTTCATGGCGTCGGCGTTCGTGATGAAGTCGATGTAGGCGGCCGCCACGTTCGGGTTCTTCGAGGCGGAGGTGACGGCGAAGGGCAGGGAGGTGCCCCCGATCGTCTGGACCTTGTCCATGCCCTCGGGCGTGGGCGGCAGCATGTAGGCGGCGTCATCGCCCATGGCGTCGGCCAGGTCGGCGGCCAGCCAGGATCCGGCGATCAGGTAGACGCCGGTGCCCTGCGCGAAGTCCTGCCACACGGTGTCGTAGTCGACGCCGTTGAAGCCGTCGTTGAAGTAGCCGGCGCTCGCCCAGTTCTGGAGCTCCGTGGCGGCGGCCAGGTTCTCCGGCGTGTCCCAGCTGGCGCCGGCGTTGCCGAAGCCCAGGGTGCGCACCGTGTCCGCGTCCGCGTGCTGGCCCAGGACCACCCCGAAGTCCTGCAGGCCCGGCCACTTCTCGACGTTGCCGAGGACCAGGGGGGTCTCGCCGGCGGCCTTGATCGTGGGCAGTTGCGCGGTGAGCTCCTCCCAGGTGGTCGGCACGGCCAGGCCGAGCTTCTCCAGCTTCGCCTTCGAATAGTAGATACCGACGGACTCGCCCATCTGGGGCAGGCCGTACAGGCAGCCCGTCCCGAAGTCCTTCGCGTCGGAGGAGTACGAGGAGTACTGGAGGATCGACTCGGAGTAGCGGTCGGCCCATCCGTAGGCCTCACTCCACGGGTCCAGGCAGATCAGCTGGCCGGCGGAGACGAATTGGCCCATCATGTTGCGCCCGTTGTTGGCCTCGACGACATCGGGGGCCTCGTCCCCGGTCAGCGCCAGGCGAAGGGTGGTCTGGAGGTCGTCGAAGGACTGCGAGACCCGGTTGATGGTGATGTTGGGGTACTTCTCCTGGAAGGCGGCGTTGAGCTGCTCCATCTGCTCGTTCTGGCCTCCGCGGACCTCCTGGTCCCACACGGTGAGCGTGTAGTCGCCCACGCCGGAGATGTCGGTGGAGACGTCGGCGGCGGCGCCGGACTGCCCGGACTCGCCGGAGGCGCCGTTGCCGGTGCCGCCGCCCGTCGGGGCGCAGGCGCCCAGGAGCGCCAGGGAGGCGGCTGCCGCCAGGCCGACGGCGGCCCGCATCGCGCGGGTTCTGGTGGGGGATGTTCTCATGGGACGGTCCTCTCGACTCGGTCAAGGAATTGCACGTCGAATTCTTCCGGAATGTCATCGCGGCGCTCGCGCGTCCATCGCGCGAGCTCGGCGAGCGTGGGGGCGGAGGCGGATCCTCCGGGGGTCTCCAGTGTGAGGGCGGCCGCCAGGGAGGCGACGCTCAGCGAGGCGCGCGCCGGCAGCCCCTGGGCGCGCGCCCAGGTGAGCCCCGCGGAGAACGTGTCCCCGGCGCCGGTCGTGTCGACGACGCGGACGGGGACGGCGGGGAGCGCCCACTCGCGTCCGTCGAGGATCGCGACGACGCCGCGCGGGCCGCAGGTGACCACGACGTCCGCGACATGCTCGGCCAGGGCGCGGGCGGCGGCGCGGGCGTCCTCCGTGCGCGTGTACAGCCGGGCCTCGGCGTCGTTGGGGGCGAAGGCGTCGGCCACGTCCAGCGCCTCCAGATCGGCAGGGTCCCAGCGGCCGGTGTCATCCCATCCCGCGTCCGCGAGGACCCACGTGCGGGCGCGCGCGTCCGCCCGCCATGCCTGCACCGTCGCCCGGTTGTCCGCGAGCGCGTTCAGGTCGGTGAGCAGGGCCGCCGGGGCGGGGAGGCCGGTGAGCGGGGGGACGGCGGCGGTTCCGAACGTCGTCATCGCCCGGTCGCCGTCGAAGAACAGCGAGGCCGTCACCGACTGCCGGGCGACCTCGGACGAGTCCGCCAGGGAGATGCCCTGGCCGGCCAGGCGCGCGCGGACCATGCTCCCCGCGTCGTCGAGCCCGAGGTACGCGATCAGGGAGACGGGCAGGCCCAGGCGCGCGCAGGCGACCGCCTGGTTCGCGGACCCGCCGGGCATGAGCTCGCAATGGGGGACCCATTGCTCCTCCCCGGGGCGCGGGGCGTGGGCGAGGCCGGACATGATGACGTCGAGGAACACCTGGCCCGCCACGCACACCGTGTCCGTCGTCGCGTCCCCCATCCCCACAGACTCCCCCATGTTCGCCTCTCCGTTGCGGAACCTCTCGCTGTGCTGCCGCTCACTCTACGCGATACTCGCTCGATTGTGCGCGATTCTGCTCGAATTCGGTGGGAATCCGATAGGCTGTTGCCATGTTGGCGCAGCAACGGCACTCGGCGATCCTGGCCCGCGTGGCAGAGGGGCACGGCGCCTCCGTCGCGGATCTGGCCGCGGAGCTCGAGGTCTCCGAGTCGACGATCCGCCGCGACCTCGACCGGCTCGACCAGGAGGGCCGGCTGCGCCGCGTCCGCGGTGGGGGCACGCCGGAGGTCGACGACCAGCCCTTCGCCCACGTCGCCGTGCGCGTCGCGGACGAGAAGGAGCGGATGGGCGCGGCGGCAGCCGCGATGGTGCGCGACCACGACGTCGTCCTCATCGACATCGGCACCTCGGGGGCGGCCGTGGCGCGGCATCTGCGCGGCCGGGAGATCACGGTGGTGACGGCCTCCTTGGCGGTCGTCGATGAGCTGCGCGAGGACCGCCGCGTCGAGCTGATCGTCCTGGGCGGCGTGGTCCGTCCCTCCTACCTCTCGATGGTCGGAGGGCTCACCGAGCAGGCGCTGTCCCAGTTGCGGGCGGATATTGCCTTCATGGGGACGTCAGGAATCCGTCCCGATGGCACGGTGATGGACACGACCGGCATCGAGGTCCCCGTGAAGAAGGCGATCATCGCGAACTCGGAGAGGACCTGTTTGGTGGCTGGTCCTGACAAGTTCCCCGGGTCCGGGCTGCTGCCCGTGTGCTCACTGTCCGACCTCGACGCCGTCCTCACGACGGCGCCCGGCCGTGCCGCGGAGGCCGCGGCCGCGGCGGGCGCCTCCGTGACCGTCATCGATGCCACGGACCCCGCCCAGAAGTCCGCACTCGCCGCACGGCCCCGCCCCGGCGGCGCGCTTGAGCCCGGCGCCGACGCCGGCTGCCCGCCTGAACCCGACGGCCCCGCGGGGCCGTCCTCCCCGAATGGTCCCCGACTGGAAGTGGTGTCCGCATGAAGCTGGTTATCGTCGGAGGCGGAGGCTTCCGCGTCCCCCAGATCCTCGATGTCCTCGCCCAGGCGCGCGCCGGCACAGGCCCGCACGCGGGGCTCGTCGTCGACGAGGTCTGCCTCTACGACATCGCCCCCGACCGGTTGCGCACCATGCGATCCGTCCTGTCCGACCTCGCGTTCGCGCAGGCTCCGCGCGTCACCGCGACGACCTCGATGGAGGACGCCCTGCGCGGCGCGGACTTCGTGTTCTCGGCGTTCCGCGTCGGGGGGACGTGCGGGCGCATCCTCGACGAGCGCGTCGCCCTGCGCGAGGGGGTCCTCGGCCAGGAGACCGTCGGCGCCGGCGGATACGCCTTCGCGTTCCGCACGATCCCGGAGGCGATGCGCCTGGCGCGCGCCGTGCGCGACGTGGCGCCGCAGGCCTGGGTCATCAACTTCACGAACCCCGCCGGCATCATCACCCAGGCGATGCGCACCGTGCTGGGCCCGCGCGTGGTCGGCATCTGCGACACCCCGATCGGCCTGATCCGCCGCTCCGCCGCCGCGCTGGGGCTGGACCCCGCGCGGGTGAACGAGGTGGGCGCCTCCCCCGCCGCGAGGCCGGCGGGACCCGGGAAGGCCACCACGGGGTCGCCCTCGTCGATCGGGACGGGAGGGACCCACGCTCACGAGGGCGACCACCCCCTCGCGCTCGACTTCGACTACGTGGGGCTCAACCACTTGGGGTGGCTGCGGTCCCTGAGCGTGGAGGGAGTGGACCGCCTGCCCGACCTCATCGGGGACGACGCCCTGCTCGACCATCTCGAGGAGTCCCGCGCGATCGGGGCGGAGTGGATCCGCACGCTGGGGATGCTGCCCAACGAGTACCTCTTCTACTACTACCTCAACCGTGAGTCCGTGGCGCGGATCCGGGCCGAGGAGCAGACC
This sequence comes from Actinomycetes bacterium, assembly GCA_023426345.1. Taxonomy (GTDB): domain Bacteria; phylum Actinomycetota; class Actinomycetes; order Actinomycetales; family Actinomycetaceae; genus Pauljensenia. The sequence goes on along the minus strand of JAFAAX010000136.1, from coordinate 15,163 downwards.
CGTGGGGAGTTCCTCCACGCCCAGCAGGGCGCCTTCTACCGCGCGGCCGCCGCCGACCCGCAGGAGGCCGGCCGGCTGTGGACCCAGGCCCACGATGAGCGCGAGGCCACCTACATGGCCGAGTCCCGCTCCGAGGAGGAGCGGGGCAGCCGCCGCGAGGAGGACATCGAGGGCGGCGGGTACCAGCAGGTGGCGCTCGACCTCATGACGGCCATCTCGACGGGCACGCCCGCGCGGATGATCCTCGACGTCGGCAACGCGGACGCCGCCCTCTCGGCACGCACAGCCGGGGCTGGGGCTGGGGCCTGGGCCGAATCCGATGCCGGGGCCGGGGCTGCGGCTGCCGGCGCTGGAGAGCTTCTGGTCCCCCAGCTGCGCGAGGACGCCGTGGTCGAGGTCCCCTGCCTCGTCGACGGCTCCGGCGTGCACCCCCAGCGGGTCGCCGGCCTGTCCGGACCCGAGTTGGGCCTGGTCACCTCCGTCAAGGCCTGCGAGGAACTCGTCATCGAGGCCGCTTTCACGGGCCGGCGCGAACTGGCCTGGCGGGCCCTGGCCGCGCATCCCCTCGTCGACTCCGTCAACGTCGCCCGGCGCGTCCTCGACGGCTACATCCAGCAGAATCCGGACGTCGCGGCGGTCCTCACCCGCTGATCCGGGCGCCGGGGTGTGGGGACCCGCTCCGGGGCCCGGATGGCTGGATCCGATCCGAGAGCCCGGGGCATTCGGGGCTTCGGCGGGCTAGGGCGCGTCGAAACGCCTGATCTGTGCATGTCACCGCCCTGCCTCCCCGCTCACGGGACGGACGGCGGGGCGAGCCCCCACCCTGTGGGGCCTGCCCCGCGGGGAGCCCGTTCCGGCTGGGGTCAGGCCATCGGCGCGCGCACGGTCTCTACGAACTCGGAGACCTGGACGCGCAGGGTCTCGGCCAGCTCGGAGAGCCCGGTGAGGTCGCCCGCCTCGACGCCCCGCGAGCCGTGGATCGCCGTGGCGATGCCCTCGGTCATGTCGTCCATCTGGTGGATCCGCGTCGTGATCCCGTCGAGGACCTGGACGGCCTCCACCGCCGCCTCCTGCACGGTGGACACCCGCACGGCGATCGCCCCGGCGGCGTCAGCGGACTGCTCGGCCAGGGTCTTCACCTCGTCCGCGACGACGCTGAAGCCTCGGCCGGCGTCACCGGCGCGCGCGGCCTCGATCGTCGCGTTGAGCGCCAGCAGCTTCGTCTGCGCGGCGATCTGGGTGACCAGCCGGACGGCCTGACCGATCTGCTCGGACGCCTCGCCCAACGCATTGACGGACCGGGCCGCCTTGTCCGATTCGACCACCGCGGTGTTCGCGAACTCGGCCAGCGTGGCCGCCGACGCCCCGATCTCCGTCGCCGCGGCGGCGACCTGGCCGGAGACCTCCAGGACGGCCTCCTCCATCTCCTCCGCGGAGGACTTCGTCGAGGACATCTCCGCCTCGGCGCGCTCCATCGAGTCGCGCAGCGCGTTGATCTCGTGGGCGCCGTTCGCGAACGCCCCGCTCAGCCCCCGCTCGAGGAACCGGCGGTCGTACTGCTTCGCGTTGGCGGCCGCCAGCGAGGCCACCGACTCCCGGACATAGGCGTCGATGACGTCGATCATCCGGTTGACGGCGGATCGCAGCTCGACGACGGCCGGGTCGTCGCCCAGCGGGGGCACGCGGGCCTCGAAGTCGCCGTCGCCGACGCGCGTGGCGACGGCCGTGAGCACGCCGAGGACGTCGGCGGGGGACGTCGGCGCCCCAGAGGCGGAGAGGCCTGCGGCCGCGGTTGACGGAGCGCCGGCGGTGGCGCGCGTGCCGGCGGGGGTCCCCTCGGGCGCGGCCCCCCGATGCCGGCCGCGTCCGCGGTCGGAGCCGGCTCGAACTCGATCGCGGATGCTCATGCGGTGAGGCTCCTGTTCGTGAGGGTCCAGACGAACTGGTCATAGGTCTGCCCGAGGTCGCCGAGGCGCCGCTCGAACTCGTCGGTGCCTGCGGCGATCGCGTCGGGCGTGCGCTGCTGGCGCTGCTCGACGGCGCGCACCTGGGCGTACAGGGCATCCGCGGCGCGGACGGCCTCCCGGTCCGGGCACCGACGGTTCGAGTGGTACCCGACCAGGCGCCCCGCCCGATCGTAGGAGGGCGTCATGTGCGCGAACACCCAGTAGTTCGCTCCATCGGCCGCCAAGTTGTTGACGTAGACGAAGACCTCACGGCCCGCTCCGAGGGTGTCCCAGACGCGTTTGAACACGGAGCGGGGCATGTCGGGATGTCGGACGATGTTGTGCGGCTGTCCGAGGAGCTCGCCCTCTGAGAAGGCGGACACCCTCACGAAGACATCGTTGGCGTACGTGAGGATCCCCTTGGGATCCGTCTTGCTCACGATGAGCTCATTCTCGCCGAAGCGTCTCTCGACGCCCGTCGGCACGACACCCGTGCGGCGCACAGCCACCTCCCCTTCCGGTCGTCGGACGCCCCGCCTCGCACGACCGAAGGCTCCCCGCTGCTGGGCGGACCTGGATGACCCGGCGCCGACCGCTGCCCCTCGGCGGCTCGACATGAACGCCGTTCGACCTGATCATCGGCGGGGAGTCTGAATTGTTAAGTGCTTGGCGGCGGGAGGATCTCCACGCCGGGCGCCGAGCGCCGGACGGCGGGCGCAGGGCGGCGCCACGGCCGCGAACCTCCTGCGCGTCGCCGCCACAACCGTCTGCCCGCCCGCCGACTCGGCTGCCCTCTCGGTCACCGCCGACTGAGCCAGCCGCCGATCCACACCGCTGGCAGCCGATTCCTGTCTCAGCCGCCGCCACGCCCATGGGAACACCGCGGTGGATCATTCGCCTCGAGACTTGTGGATAAATCCGCTCGCTCATGCTGGATTTATCCGCCTGAGGTCGCGCACCACAGCTCTGCAGACGCCGAGTCGGCACCTCGCCGATCCCTCGCTGGCAGCGTCCCTGCTGGGCGCCGGCAGTGAACGGCTGCTCGCCGAGCCGGAGACCCTGGGATTCCTCTTCGAGTCGCAGGTGGTCCACGATCTGCGCGTGTACGCGCAGGCCATGGGCGCGCGCGGGGTCTTCCACTACCGCGACATGCGCGCCCGCGATGAGTTCGACGCGGTCGTCGAAACCGACGATGGACGCTGGATCGGCGTCGAAGCCAAGCTTGGCCAAGGTTCCGTGGATGCCGCGGCCGCGAACCTCCTGCGCGTCGCCGCCAAGAGCGTCCGCCCGCCGACGGCGCTGGTGGTCGTCGTGCCCATCGGGATCGCGCACCGTCGCCCGGATGGCGTCGTGGTGGTCCCGCTCACGGTCCTGGGGCCGTGACATCTCGCGCCCTCGTGTCTTCTTCGACGAGGACAATCCGGCCTACGACAGATCCCGGGACTCGGAACGTCGAGGTCGCCTAACATGCTGGAACTACGTTGTTTACGATGTCGCCATGACTCCTGCACTGGGTGCGCCTATTTCGGTCCGACTTCCTGATGACCTGCGCGAACGAGTGGCCGTGCTCGCGCGCGAGACTCGCCGCAGTCAAGGCGAGATCGTGCGCGAGGCCCTCGAACGCGATCTCGCCTCTCTGGAGTGGGAGCAGCGGATCGCCGAGCGCGCTGCCGCGCATCGGGCCGGCCGGATCCGAGCAGTGCCTGCTGGAGAGGTCGACCGGCAGCTGGGCATTGACGGCGATCCCGCGCCGGACTCTCTTGAGTCGATCTCATGACGACGTGGCGACTGGAATATGACCCCGACGTCGTCAGATGGCTGAGGAAACTCGATCCGCCAGCGGCTCGACGCATTCGCGATGCGCTGACTGCCGTGGTCGACACCGGTGATCCTCGCGTGCGCGGGAAGGGGCTCACCGGACGACTTGCCGGTCTGTGGCGCTCTCGCATCGGCGAGTACCGCGTAATCTGCGACATCCAGGATGCCCGCCTCGTCGTCCTGGTCATTGAGGCGGGCAAGCGGGATCGCGTCTACGACTGACCACCTGTCGCTCACACGGACGCACTGACACAGCACACGCACCGCGTCTGCGACTGTGCATCCGTGAACGTGCGGTGGTCGATACTCCCCGTCCATGATGGTCCACCTTCCGCGATGTGTCGCCACAGGGTGGCACCACCCATGGGCATCTGGACCGTCCGCCCCGCCAGCGCCGTAAAACCACGCCCGCCCCACCCCACCCCACCCCGCAGGCCCGGCGGGCGCGGGCGCTACAGCGACGCCGGTGACGATGACGATGACAACCCAGCGTTCTCCACCCCGCGGGCGCGGCGGGCGCGGAGCGTCCGGCGCCGTCCTCGTCAATGGTCATCGACGAGGGCGGCCCCTCCCGGATGGGCGGGCCAGCAGAGGGATCGCCGGCCCCGGGCGGAGAGACGAGAGACAGCCGGGCGCCCCGGCACCCGGCACCCGGCACCCGGCACCCGGCAGATCGTGACCTGATTGTGACCTGGTGGAAGGTCGTTCTGGGGTGTTCTGGGGCCGCAGATGCCTATGGGGGTGGGGACACTTGTTGGCATGTCGAACCACTCGGTGTCACCACTGGTCGCGGGCCTGTCCTGGGAGGACCGCGAGCTGGTCGCGCGCGAGTGGATCCGGGAACTGGCGGACGCGGACCGCCTGGCGGGACTGGACGGACAGGGTCTGGTGTCCGCGGCCCGGACGCTGGAGGAGGTCGGGCGCATCGCCGACGCGGGCCGCGTGTTCGTCACCGGGCTGGTGGAGGACCTCTCCCGGCGCGAACTGGGCGACCAGGGCCTGGCCCGCACGCTCGGCTACAAGGACACGGCCGAGCTCCTGGAGAGGGAAGCGGGCACGCCCAGCCGTCAGACGCGTCAGAGGGTGCGCGAATCCGGGCCGTTGCAGCCCGCGCGCAACACGTTCACCGGGAAGGTGGAGCGGGTCGCATTCCCCGTTCTACGCGCCGCGGTGGGGGCCGGGCTGGTCAGTGCTGAGCTGTCCACCGCAATCACGGGGGTCCTCGGGCCCCTTCGGGACCGCGGCAGCCTGATGGACCAGGCGTGGATGCGGGCGCGCATCGCACGCCTGGAGCTTGAGCTGGCGGTCCTGGCGCTGGGGACCCGCATCGTCTTGGACCACGCCGAGGTCTTCGACCGGGTGCCTGTGAGCGGCGACGACGCCCAGAGGCCGAGTGTCGATGCGCCGAATGCTCAGGACGCGGGAATGACCACGTCGGCGCGCATGCTTGCCCTCGCCCGCCAGGTGGGAGCGGGCAGGCACCCCGCCCCGCACGAACGCGTGCGTCGCGTGGCACGCGGACACAAGGACGCGCTCCTGTCCCTCTTAGCCCAGCGTGCCCCAGGCGAACGGGAGCGCCGCCACGCCGAGAGGCTCCAGGCCGAAGCCCAGCGCTACGTGAGCCTCACCCAACGCCACGACGGCATGTGGGACCTCAAGGGCATCGTCACCCCCGAGTGGGCCGCCCAGGTCTCCCGCATCCGCGATGCCGTGTTGGACCCCAAGAAGCAGCGCACGCCCGCCGTACCCGGCCTCGACTCGGGTGGCGCCAACGGCGCGGGACACGCCAGCGCCGGGGACACGGACGCCATCGGGTACGACCAGCACGGTGTCCCCGTGGGAGCGGACGGACGCACCCTGCCCGTCGACCAGGACGGCAATCCGGTCCGGATCAGGGATCCCCGCAGTGCCGGCCAGCGCTTCCACGACGCCATCATCCAGTTCGCCACCGTCTCCGCCGCCGCAGCCCAGGCCGGCACCCTCCAAGGCGCCAACCCGACCCTGGTCATCACGTGCAGCGTCGACCAGATCGACGACCCCGCCGGCATCGCATTCCTCCAGGGCACCCACGATGAGGCCACCAGCAGCGTGGACGCCAGTGCTGCCCGACGGGCCGGGTGCGCCGGCACCATCCAGAAGGCCCTCATGGACCATCAGGGCCGCATCCTCCAGATGCACACCCACGGGCGCATCTTCACCGAACACCAGCGCACCGCCATCGCGCTTCGGGACGGCGGATGCGCGTGGCCCGGATGCAACGTCCCCTCCACCTGGACCGAGATCCACCACGTCGCCGAGTGGGCCAAGGGCGGGCCCACCTCAATCGACAACGGCGTGAGCGTGTGCTTCCACCACCACCGAGACCTGGAGACCCTGGGCTGGAACATCGAGATGCGCCACGGCGTCCCCTGGTTCCAGCCGCCCCCGACCGTCGACCCCGACCAGCACTGGATCCGCGGCCAACAATCCGCCCACGTCATCTTCGACCAAGCCAGACGCCGGATCGCCCTCCTGGACGCCGACGCCGACTCCAGCTCCGGCCCCACCGCCGGTCCCGGCACCAGCCCCGACGCCGAGGCCAGTCTCGGTGAGGAGGACACCCGGGACTGCGACGCCGGTCCGGACCTTCAGGGGTGGACCCTGCCCGCCACCGGCACCGACGGGACCGCCCTGCTCGGCGACCCGTGGTTCGAGCATGACGGGAGACGTGCGCCCACCTCGGCCCTCGGCAGCCGCGACCACCCGGGCAGCCTGTTCGACCTCCACAGCTGACGGCTCGCACCTCCCGCGCCCACCCGTGGACGAACCTCGCGCCTCTACTTGGGCGAACCTCGCGGTCCGGTCAGGGCGCCTCGATCGCGACGGGCTCCCCCCAGTTCGCGTATGTCATGTCGATCCGGCCCGCGGACCCCATGTCCGTGACCGTGCGATACGGCAGGTCCTGGGCGCTCACCCACAGATCGACCGCCGCCTGCGCCGGCGTCCCCTCGGGCACGTCCCCTCCCAGCGCCGTCGCGACGTCCAAGGTCCCCCGGTACTGCTGCACGCTCACGCCATCCAGCTCTGTCGGGCCGCCGACTTTCTCCAGCGACGTCATCGCGGCGGTCGTCGCCGCCGGATCCCCCTGGTGGAGATTCTGCGCGAGCTGCGCCGACAGCGGGTCGCTCGTGTCGGTCAGGTCGACGCTCTGCCATCCGCTCCCCAGGTCGACGTAGCCGGTCCGCGCGTCCACGATCCGCATCTGGATCGTCATCCCCGCGCCCTGCGCGCTCTGCGCGAACCGGATCGTGTCCCCGGACGTGTCCATGGACCCGGTCGCCGTGAGGTCCATCCCGCCCGCACTGATCGTTCCCTGGTAGGTGAACGTGCCTGCCTTCTTCTGCGCGGCCCCGATCCGGGTCGCCGCGTCCTCCAGCGTGAGGTCCCCATCCGTCCTCATCGACGAGGGCGACTCCGTCGGCCCGCTCTGCTCCTCCACCGCGGTCGAGGTGGGGGTAACACCGGTGACAGCAGGTCCCGGCGCCGCGGTTCCGGCGTCATCGCCCGATCCGCACCCCGCCAGCGTCAGCGCGGCCGCGATGACCAGACCCGCTCCGGCGGACCGCACCAGCACTCCCCTTCGGACGAGACGATCGATTCCCATCGCCTTCCCCCCGATCCTCGCGACAACACATCCACCGGAACCCTCGGGACCACCCGACCGCCCGCCTCGCCGCACGGTATCACGGGACCAAGGTCCCATTCCGCGGGTCCCGTCTCCGATTGGGAGGACACCCGCGCCCAGGCTGCGAGGACACCCGTCCGGCCACGCGGGTGCGTCGGCGCGGAGCGTCGGCGCCGCCCTCGTCGAGGGAAGAGCGTCAACCAGCCTCGATCGAGGGAAGCACTCTCCCCGACGTCAGGGCCTGTGCTCGCAGGCCACCCCGTCGTGGTCGCCGTCCAGTCTCACCCGGTATCCCGGGTCGCCCTGGCGCAGCGGGGCCGCTCCCGCCGCCCACGCCGCCGCACAGTTCGCGTAGTAGACGTCCGTGGAGCCCGAGCCGGTGTCCGAGCCCGTCCCCGACCCCACGGCCGGCGCCACCTGGCTCGGCGTGGCCACCGTCCCGCTGTCGGACCCCGCGGCCGGCGCCACCGCCACGGGCGCCGCATCCCCGGGCACCGCCTGGTCCGGGCAGCTCGACAGCACGCGGGTCATCGCGTCTTTCTCCGCATGGGTGACCCAGAGCCCGTACCGAGCCTTCACGCCGATCTGGCGCGCGACGTACTCGCAGCGGAACGCCTTGTTCGCCGGGAGCCAGGTCGCCGCGTCCCCGTCGCTCTTCTGCTCGTTCGCCGATCCGCCGACGGCCAGCAGGTTCGCCGGGTCGTTGGCGAAACGCTCGCGCGTCGCCGCGTCCCACTGCTGCGCGCCCTTCTGCCAGGCGTCCGACAGGGCGACGACATGGTCGATCTGCACCGCGCTCGAGGTCGCCTGCCCCCGCTGGAACGCGATCTCGGCGCCCGTGTAGGGGTCCTCGAGCGTCCCCGTCAGCACCACGCAGTCGTGGGTGCCCGGTGTGAACGTGACGCCCGAGAGGTCTCTCGCCAGGATGTCGTTTCTGGTGTCGCAGCCGTTGCGGTCGGCGTCCGCCCACGCCGGTCCGAACTGGTCGCGGCTATACCCGGTCTTCGGCGCGCGCCCCTTGATGTCTAGCGTCGCCAGCACGTCCGGTGCGGCCTCCCCCTCGGGCGTCGCGGCGTCGGTCGCGGGCGTCGGATCCGGGGTCGCGCTCTCCATTGACGAGGGCGGCTCCGCCGGTCCGCTCGGCGGTCCCTCGGAAGAGGCCGGTGCCGCGGCCGCGACGGACGGGCTCGGTGACGGCGCGGACATCGCAGAGCCGCTCGGATGCCCCTCGGACCTGGCTCCCAGGCCGATGACGAGGAGCACCAGGATCACCGCGGCCAGCAGACCGCCATGGCCGCGCGAATGGGCGCTGGAGCCGGCCCTGCCCGATCTGCTCCGCCTGCCTGGCACGACTCCCCGTTCCCCGATTCTCCGGTGATCGATGCGACCACTCCGCCGACAACGGCGGCTCTGCGCTCGACCAACGTACTCCGGCCGGGGGTCAGGCATTGGCTGGAGCGCTTCGGCTCACCGGTACGTGACCGTCATCATTCTTCCTGAAGGCGGAACGATGTGGGGTGTGAACACCTGGTTCTCACACCCCATGGATCAGCGCCGCTCTCAAGAGAGGAGCGACCGTGAATATCGAGGAACTCATCGACCGGGTCCGCGAGGACCTCGACGCACTCGCCCTCAGCCTCGTCTGAGCACGCCGGATTCTCGCTTTGGTTCCCGCGGGGACGGATCGTCACGGCCCCAGCGGCGCAGCGTCGCGAGTCAGGCCTTCGGGGTGCGCAGGATCGAGCCGAGCCTCTTGCCGCGGGCGAGTTCGTCGACGAGCTTGTCCATCCACCGGATCTCCTGCAGGAGTGGGTCCTCGATGTCCTCCACGCGCACGCCGCACACGACGCCGGTGATGAGGTCCGTGTGCGGGTTCATGGCAGGGGCCTGGTCGAAGAACTCGCGGAGCGTGCGCCCGTCCGCGGTCGCGGCGTCCAACCCTGCCTTGTCATAGCCGGTGAGCCAGGAGAGGGTCTGGTCGAGCTCGTCAACGGTGCGACCTTTGCGTGCGACCTTCTGCAGGTACATCGGGTAGATCGAGGCGAAGGCGTACTCGAAGACGCGATCGTTGCTGGCCATGGCGCAGACGGTAGCAGAGCGAGGGCGGTCTGCGGGACGCTGTCAGTCGGGCGCCGTCACGGGGATGCCCAGGGCGGCGGCCGCCTAGGACAGCCTCTCGTCGTAGCAGACGATCGACTCCAGGTCATCGCCGAGCTCCAAGGCCGACGCCAGGTGCAGGGCATCGAGCGAGTGCAGCAGGATCGGACCCAGGCGGGCGGCGGCCTCGAACGTCAACGCCGACAGCCCTCATGCTCAGTCCTGCTCGGCCACCGCCCGCACCAGCAGGTCCGCGGCCTCCTGCGGCGGCACTCCCGCTGCGCCCGCCGCGAGGGCGCCCGTGCCCACGGCGACCTCCGTCCAGGAGCGGCCCGGCTCGTCGGCCGCCCGCCACGGCTTGCAGAATGCCACGCCCGCGTCCTCCGTCAGCCAGGCGGTGCGCCGGTCGAGGTCGTCGGGGTCGCCCTGGGCGTACACGAGGAACTGGTTCGTCTGGGGCACGCCGGGGCGGATGGCCAGCCGGCCCACGCCGGGGCGCGGCAGCGCCCCGGCGCCGCCCTCGTCCAGGGAAGTTCCGGCGGCGAGCATCACCTGCTCGGCGAAGGCCCGCGCCCACGCGACGCGCGCGGGGATGCCGGGCAGCAGGTCGCGCAGGCCGACCAACGCGGACAGGGCCTCCGCGGTCTGGCGGTAGATCGTCCCGCCCGCGCGGCGCCGCCACAGGCGGGTCTCCTCGACGACGTCGCGCCGACCGGCCAGCACCGATCCCGCGAGCCCGCCCAGCCCTTTGTAGAAAGAGACGTAGACGGTGTCCGCGAGCGCCGCGACCTCGGCGGCGGTGTGTCCGAGCCACGGCAGCGACTCCCACAGGCGCGCGCCGTCGATATGGAGGGGGACGCCCCGCTCATGGGCGGCGTCGGACAGGCCGGCCAGGGCCTCCCAGGTGGGCAGCAGGCAACCGGGCTCGCGCAGCGGCAGCTCGACGAGGACGGCGCCCAGCCGACCGGGGATCGCGTCGAGCGCGTCCGCGGTCGGCGTCTGCGCGCCGTGCGTCAGCGGCTCGAACCGGAATCCGTGGAGGAGGCGGGGCCCGTCCTCCTCGTGGATGAGCAGGTGGGAGAGATCGGGGATCGCCACGCGGCGGCTGCCGGCGGTGTCCGCGTGGACGCGCAGCGCCGCCTGCTGAGCCAGGATCCCCGAGGGGAAGAACGCCGCGTCCTCTGTGCCCAGGAGCTCACGGACCTGCCGCTCGAGGAGTTCCACGGCCCCGCCCTGGTCGTACATGTCCCAATCGGAGGATGCGCCCGTGGCGAGGCCGAAGTCCTCGGCGGCCCGCGCCAGGTCGCGGAAGGTCTCGGCGGGCGTGCGCACGGGGGAGAAGATCGTGCGGGGCGCGGCGTCGTTGGCGGCGCGCAGGAGGTCGGCGGGCGCGGAAGGGTGGGCGGGTGCGGGAGTCGGGGCGGGAGTCGGGGCGGGCTCGGTCATGCCCCGAGCGTAGGCCCGGGTGTCCGGGCGGGCGCCACGTCCCGACCTGGCGTCGGCTCCGGCCCCGAGTCTCAGTGGTGGTTTCGCCGGATCGTGCGCGGGAGGGCACCGAGACTCAGGGCGGGATCACGGACGGCTCACGGACCGAGCAACGCCGCCGGGACCACGGCGATACCGTCCGCACGCCGGTAGGCCTCGGCTCCGGTCGTGACGACAACCAGGTCCGACACGCGGGGACCGAGGCGGTCACGGAGCCAGAACAGATGGCGGACGTCCTCATCCTTGACGACCGGGGACAGCTTCACCTCGAAGCCGACCAGTCGGCGCTTCCGCTGGACGATGAAGTCGACCTCGTGCGCGCCGTCGCGTGTCCGCAGGTGCGAGAGCCGCGCCCCCACGGATTGGGAGTAGCACTGGAGGCTGAGCGCCGTCAGGTGCTCGAAGAGACGGCCGAGGACGGTTCCCGAGCCTCCGGCGACCACCTGCACGGCGGGATCCCGGTCCACGCGGCCTTCCAGGACATCGTCCGCATCGACCTCCAGAAGCACTGCCGCCAGCGCTGGATCCGCCAAAAAGTGCTTGGGCGCTTGGCCAAGCAGACTCAGTGTGTCCGGTTCGGGCCACCACGCAGGCACAGTGTCGAGGAGCCACAGACTCTGCAGGACATCTCGATAGGCAATCGTGGTCTTCCGGGCAGGTTTGTCCGATTCACCAGGAGTGGCCGCGTCCAGGATCTTGGAGTACGTGGCCGTCGTACCCGTTGCGGCAGCATAGGCGTGGAGCCATCGCCTCAGAGTCTCCGGAGCTCGGAGCGTGTGCCCTTGTTCAGGGAACTCTCTCTGGATGACATCGTCGACGTAGGACTCGAGTTGGTTCCGGCGCCACTTCGCAGGGATCGCCCTGACCCCGGGGAAACCGGAGGACATGATCTCGTCGACGTATCCCTCCAGGGAGAGATCGCTGACCCCTTCAATGGAGGCCCGGTCCTGGCCCGCCCCTCCCAGGAGCCGGTCCAGACTCACCGTCACCATCGCGCGCCCCCGCTCCGCCAAGGACATCGGGCGCATGCGCAACGTTGTGATACGACCGGCCCCCGAGTGTATATGGGCGCCACGCGGATGAGCGCTTCCCGTCAGGATGAAACGCCCCGGCGAATTGTCCTCGTCGACATCCCGCCGGATCACATCCCATGTCGGAGGGAAGCGCTGCCATTCGTCGATGAGGACGGGACGCGCCTGTCGGGCGATGAAGGAGGGATCCGCCTCGATGCGCGCCCGTGTCGCCGCATCGTCCACCCTCACGATCGATCCTGCCTGTCGTCGGGCGGTCTCGGTCTTGCCGGTCGCCTTGGCACCAGCCAGGTGGATAGCGGGCAGGCCCAACAGATCATCGGCGAGGTCCCGGTCCAGGAGGCGCGGAAAGTACGTGGAGACCATCGGCGAGTTCCTCCTCTCACGACCGTCCGGATCATTCGTCAGGGCTCAGTCCCCGGAGGCGAATAGACTCGCCCGGGCTCTCAGCGGCCTTAAGTAACAGATTGTAAGGCTTGAAGGTTACAGATCGTAAGACCTGGGGGTCACAAGTTGTCAGGCGTGAAGGTCACAGATCGTTGGGACTCGTCCGCCGCGACCACCACCCGAGCGCGCGCCAGGTTCTGGACGCGGGCGTGGGGATCTGCGGGGTGGCCGGCGGCTTGGGCGGTGACGCGCGCGGTGAGGAAGCGGGCACCGGGGGTGTCGAAGACGACCTCGCGGGTCTGGGCGAAGGTGGGAGAGGGACTGGCGACCGGCTGGTCGACGGACAGGACGCCCACGCCCTCCAGGTCCCACGCCACACTGCACAGGACTCCCGGCTCGGGAGCCTCGGCGGTCAGCGTGACCGTGACCGGCTCGCCGGGCCGAACACGGACGGCGTCGGAGGGCTGCCCCTGTTGCGCGGACACCGCCAGCGTCTCAGGTCGCCGACGCCGTGCGGCTCCTGGCGCGCCGGGACGTCGTCGCGTCCGGGGGCAGGACGGACCCTGACCGGTCGGCGACCACCCCCGACGTCCACCCGGCCGGGACGCGTTCACCCGCAGACGGGCGCTGAGGCTCAAGAGGGGCGCGGACGGGCCGCCGCTACCGCGACCAGAAGGCGCTCGGCCGCGCGGCCGAGCGCCTTCCGAGCGGAGCCCGGAGCGGCGGGCCTCCACGGGCAGACAGGATAGTCGACTCCGCCCGAGCGCAGGCGGGTCCTCGGCCCGTCCGCCCCGCTGCGGCCCCGCTTCCGCGCAGCCCGCCCGTCGGTCGCACGGCCGTCGCCACCGCCGCGCCGCGGGTCCGTCTCCGGGACCGGTCGGACCGTGCTTATCGAATCGTTACCTGAATGTAACGCTCACATGGTGAACTCTGCGGGCATCGTCGCGCGGCGCAACAGTAGAGTCCACAGCACATCTGGCACATCATCCCAGAGGTCAGATCCCCACCTGTGTCCCAGGAGGCACCATGAATTTCAAGAGGTCATGGCTGGCTGTCCCGGCTGTCCTCGCCCTGTCATTGACCGCTTGCTCCGGAGGCGGCTCCGATCAGTCGTCATCCTCCGGCGGAGCAGCGTCCGGCTCTGAGACCACGGCCGCCACCGGCGGCGTCATCACGGCGAACAACTCCGAGCCGCAGAACCCGCTGATTCCGACCAACACCAACGAGACCGGTGGCGGAAAGGTCCTCGACCTGCTCTTCGCAGGCCTCGTCTACTACGACGCGGACGGAGCCACGCACAACGACATGGCCGAGTCCGTCACCACGGACGACTCGATCACGTGGACCGTGAAGCTCAAGGAGGGCCAGAAGTTCTCCGACGGCACCGAGGTCAAGGCCGAGAACTTCGTCAACGCCTGGAAGGCCGGCGCCAAGAACGCGGATCTGTCCGCCTACTTCTTCGCTCCGATCGAGGGCGCCGACGACGAGGGGACGGGCGACCTCACCGGACTCACCGTCGTCGACGACTACAACTTCACCATCAAGCTCAAGCAGGCCGAGTCCGACTTCGGCCAGCGCCTGGGCTACTCGGCGTTCTACCCGCTCCCCGACTCCACGCTGGCGGACCCGACGACCGGCGGCGAGAAGCCCGTCGGCAACGGCCCGTACATGCTGGCCGACGGCGGCTGGGAGCACAACGTCAAGATGGACCTGGTGCCGAACCCCGAGTACCAGGGCGACCGCAAGGCCCAGAACGGCGGCGTCGAGTTCGTCTTCTACACGACGCAGGATGCGGCCTACAACGACCTCCTGTCCGACAACCTGGACGTCCTGGACGCCGTTCCGGACTCCGCCTTCGGCACCTACGAGACCGACCTGGCGGGTCGTTCGGTGAACCAGCCGGCCGCCATCTTCCAGTCCTTCACCATCCCGACGGGCCTCGCCCACTTCGGCATGGACGAGGAGGGCCGCCTGCGCCGCCAGGCCCTGTCCTACGCGATCGATCGCGACCAGATCACGGAGACGATCTTCCAGGGCACCCGCACCCCGGCCAAAGACTTCACGTCCCCCGTGGTCGACGGCTACAACGACGCCATCCCGGGCAGCGAGGTCCTCTCCTACGATCCGGAGAAGGCCAAGGAGCTGTGGGCCCAGGCCGACGCGATCTCGCCCTACGACGGCACCTTCACCATCGGCTACAACTCCGATGGCGGCCACCAGGCCTGGGTCGACGCTGTGGCGAACTCGATCTCGAACACGCTGGGCATCACCGCCCAGGGCAACCCGTACCCCGACTTCAAGTCGCTGCGCACGGACGTGACCGGACGCACCATCTCGGGCGCGTTCCGCACCGGCTGGCAGGCCGACTACCCGGGCAAGTACAACTTCCTGGCCCCGCTGTACGGCACGGGCGCCGGCTCGAACGACGGTGACTACTCGGATCCGGACTTCGACTCGCTGCTCAGCCAGGCCGCCGCGTCCACGTCGCCCGACGACGCGAACAAGCTGCTCGACCAGGCTCAGGAGGTCCTGTTCAAGGATCTGCCGGCCATCCCGCTGTGGTACTCCAATGTCACCGGCGGGTACTCCACGCTGGTCGACAACGTGGTCTTCGGCTGGAACTCCGTGCCGCTGTACTACCAGATCACCAAGGCCGAGTGACCTCACGGTCCTGACCTGAGAAGTCCGCGGTGGGGGGGGGGGGGGCCCCCCCCCCCCCCCCCCCCCGACGGCAG
>JAFAAX010000117.1 GCA_023426345.1 Actinomycetes bacterium | reverse complement strand
GCGCAGGGCGCTCACGCGATCATCGGGTCCCACGGACGAGGGCGCCTCCTTCCGGGGCCCGGCGTCCCGGGAGGGGGCGCCGCCCTCGTCGATGGCCAGGGCGAGACCGCGTGCGCGCGCCCGGGCGGGGCCCGTCCCGGCGGAGGCGGGGAGCACGGCCCGTCCCCCGGGTCCCAGGGCGTCGACGGAGATCTCCTCGCCGGTGGCGCGGTCGAGCAGCCACACCGAGGGCAGCGTGAGGTAGTCGATGTCCGAGATCGTGCACGCCAGGACGAACTCGGGGGACATGACGGCCCAGTACTCCCAGCGCTTGTCGCGGCCCCAGCGGCGGCGGCCGGCGCGGCTGAGAGCGCCGTCGCCGCGATGCGCGCCGACGCGGGCTCCCGGCCGCCCGCGCAGCGCTCCTCCGATGCCCGACGTGTCGTGTAGCGGCGTGCGCGTCCAGCCGAGCGCGTCGGGGTTGAGGCTGCCGTCGGCGGCCGTCAGCGGGACGGGACGAGTGATCTCGCGTTCGATCATGGGACCATCGTGCGCCCTCGCCGCCGGAGATGGCGCGCTTCTCCACGGCGGACACCTCATCCCGGTCAGCCGCGGCTGGAACACAGAACACGTCCTGAGGAACTCCCCCGGACGAACAGGGGAACGGCTGCTCCGCGTGCGCACCGCGGACGAGGACGGCCCCGCTGACGCGGGGCGCCCCTGTGCGGAACCCGCCGTCCCGCGAGGGGGCGGCCTCGTCGATCAGGAGGGACGAGCGCTCAGAACTCCCAGTCCTCGTCCTCCGTGTCGACGATCTCACCGATGACGTAGCTCGACCCGGACCCGGAGAAGAAGTCGTGGTTCTCGTCCGCGTTGGGGGACAGGGCCGCCAGGATCGCGGGGTTGACGTCGGTCTCGTCGTGGGGGAACAGCGCCTCGTAGCCCAGGTTCATCAGGGCCTTGTTCGCGTTGTAGCGGAGGAACTTCTTGACGTCGCCGGTCAGGCCGAGCGGATCGTAGAGGTCCTCCGTGTACTGCTCCTCGTTCTCGTAGAGCTCGAACAGTAGGCTGAACGTGTAGTCCTTGAGCTCCTGTCGCCGCTGGTCGGAGGCCTCGTTGACGGCGACCTGGTACTTGTAGCCGATGTAGTAGCCGTGGACGGCCTCGTCGCGGATGATGAGGCGGATGAGGTCCGCGGTGTTCGTCAGCTTCGCGTGGGCGCTCCAGTACATGGGCGCGTAGAAGCCGGAGTAGAAGAGGAACGACTCCAGCATGGTGGAGGCGACCTTGCGCTTCTCCGGGTCGTCGCCCTCGTAGTAGGAGTCGACGATCTGCGCCTTCTTCTGGAGGGCCGCGTTCTGCTCGGACCAGCGGAAGGACTCGTTGATCTCCTCCGTGGACAGGAGCGTGGAGAAGATGGACGAGTACGACTTCGCGTGCACGGACTCCATGAACGCGATGTTCGTGTACACCGCCTCCTCGTGGGGGGTGCGCGCGTCGGGGATCAGGCTGACGGCGCCGACCGTGCCCTGCAGCGTGTCCAGGAGGGTAAGGCCGGTGAACACGCGGTTCGTCATCAGCTGCTCCTCGGGGGACAGCGTCTTCCACGACTGGATGTCGTTGGACAGCGGGATCTTCTCGGGCAGCCAGAAGTTGCCGGTGAGGCGGTCCCAGACCTCCAGGTCCTTCTCGTCCTCGATCTTGTTCCAGTTGATCGCCTCGAACACCGGGGTGTGGCGCACGGTGGTCCTCCTGTGATGGGGCAGGCCGCGGGGCGCGGCGGGATCGGCCCGTCCGCCTCCCGGTCTGGGCCGGGGCGGATGGGATGTTGGTCCCAGACTAGCCGCGTCGTCCCGGACGCGACGAGGGCGGCCCGGGTGGTTCGGGACTCACCGCTTCCCAGGGACCGCGGCGGTTCAGGCGAGACGCGGCGCCGCGGGCGCGCCCCGCGGATCGAGGATCTGGGCGGCGGCGACCGCCAGGGCCAGCGGCACGGCCTGACGGAGGTGGGGCGCGGGACGGCCCATCACGCGGCGGCGCTCGCCGCGTCGGAACAGCCATTCCTCGCCGCGCGCCGTCGCCCAGACCGCGACGGCCGCCGCGCCGACCGTCAGAGCGGTCCCCGCCGGCGCTCGCCCGGCCGTGGCCCGGATGCGGCCCAGGCCCGCGCTCAGAGCTTTCCTCCTCTCGGGGGAGCGGGCGCCGTCGGCCGTCGGGCCGATGAACCCGGCGGCCGCGCCCATTCCGAGCAGGATCCCGGCTTTGAGGAGCACCCGCGCGCCCCGGGATCGGACCAGATCGGGCATGGCGTACCACGCCAGGGTGCCTCCGGCCAGCGCCGCCATGCTGGTCGTGCGCGGATGGGCGCTCGCGAGTTCGGTCAGGGTCGGCGAATCGATGTCGGACATGTCAGGACCTCCGGTGGTCGGCGGGATTCGGGAACGTCGGCTGGATGTCCACATTGTCGCAGGGGTCGCAGGCTCGTGCGGAGTTGATGTCGGTGTGGGGAGTCGCGGTCGGTGTGGGGAGTTGATACGCGGGCTCCCGACATCGACACCGGCTCCCGACATCGGCCGGTGGTCGCGGTGGTCCGGTCAGTCCCGCGTCGCCACGTCCCGCTCCCGCGTCGCGTCCCGGGAGCGCGCGAGGATCTCCTCGAGGACGGACAGATCGACGTCAGCCAGGCGCGTGACGTAGAGGCAGCCGGTGGCGGCTCGATGGCGCCCCAGGCGTGCGAGCAGATCCGTGTGAGCGGCGGCGCCGTCGGTGAGGTAGATCGACTGGGCCGCTTTGCGCGGCGAGAAGCACAGGACGGGGACATCGACCTGTCGGCCGGAGTCGTAGCGCAGCCGCGCGGCTCCGAAGCCGATGATCGACGGACCCCACATGAGGGGCGGTTCGCCGGTGAGGCGTGACATCAGGTCGATGAGCGCGCGGGCGTCGGACTGGCGGACCGCGGGTGCGACTGCCTCGAGGAAGGCGTCGACGGACGCCGCCGTCGGGCGCAGGACCGGCTCGGACATGTGAGGAGCATAGATGCCAGCCGGCCGGTCTCGACGTGCGTGTAGAGGTCAGCCGCGTCGACGAGCGCCAAGAGGTCTCGCGTGTGGAGAGAGGCCCGACTTCGCAGGTGAACGCTCAGTCCCGCGGCGCTCCCAGCAGGTGGTCCAGCACCGCGCCGCCCGACGCCCGCAGGCCGTCGTGCTGGTGCTCGCTGGTCACCCGCAGACCGCGGACTCCCGCCTCGGAGCCCCGTCAGACCCAGTGCAGCTCGGGCCGGCGGTCGTTCGTGGCGCAATCCGCCAGGTACAAGTTGATGAGGGTCTGGTAGGGAATTCCGGTCTCTTCCGCGCGGTTCTTGAAGTAGTCGATGGTGTCGACCTCGAGGCGAATGGTCACAGGCTTCTTGAGCCTGTGCGTGTAGGGATTCGGACGGGCATCTGTGAAGTCGTATTCATCTCGCATGCCTGATCACCTGCTTTCGTACTGTCGGGACTCGTGCCGTGTCGCTTTTCGAGCGGAGATGATCCGCACGGATCCGGTGTTCTCTCGGTAGCAATGGATGACAACCAATAGTCGCAGGCTCTCGCTGAGGCCCATGAGAATGAACCTCGCCTCGGCGACGGAGTGGTCCGGGTCGTCCCACTCGAAGTCCAGCCCCTTCATTCATACATTGTATGGACGACGCTCATGTAGAGCAACCTCTCTCGGGCATAGTGGCGCGAGGTCCTCATGCGCTCGAGGCCCGGCTTCGAGCGGGAGATCGTCGTGCCGACCGGGCTGGCGGCTCGCTTCGTGGCGCGGCCCCCGCTCAGTCCCGCAGCACTCCCAGCAGGCGGTCCAGCACCGCGCCACCCGACGCCCGCAGGCCGTCATGCTGGTGCTCGCTGGTCACCCAGGTGCGCAATCCCCGGATCGTGGCGGCCGTGTCCAGGGACGTCTCGCGCGGCACGAACATGTCGTCGAAGTAGACGGCCGCCGCGCCCGGCACCGAGTTCTCCCGCAGGATCTCCGGCAGATACACGGGCGACACGTCGGTCGTGTGGGCGAGGACATCGGTGGCCCCCGCCAGCGGGCGCAGCGCGGGGTCCTCGGCGAAGAACGCGCGCGGCATGTGCTCGCCCGTGAGGAAGTACGGCTCCGACCAGTCCAGCGGATCGGCATCGGGGCGGAATCCGGGCAGGTCCGCGGCCAGGCGCTCCGCGGACCAGTTGGTCGCGGTTCCCATCAGCTCCGGGGTCGCGCACGCGTAGATGAACTCCTGGAGCACGCCGTACAGCGGTTCCATCGCCACGCGCGTTCCGATGTCGCGCAGGAATGCGCCGGACAGGCGGCGCCCGCGCCCGGCGCCCCGGCCGTCCGACACCACCGGCCGCGCCCACGGTCCCTCCAGCGCGTAGTGGAGCTGGTCGAAGGCGGTCGTCGTGCCCAGCCCCATGCCGATCGAGCGGAACCGCGCCGGCGACAGCCGCTCGCCCGTGGGCAGGAGCTCCTCGGTGTCGCGCAGGTGGGCGGCGACCTCGCGGACAGTGCGCTCGTCGCCCGGATATCTGGCGAAGTAGGCGCGGTTGCGCGCGGCCGTCCGCTCGTAGGTGAGTCGGTAGTTGTCGTCGACGTGGGTGAGCGCGGGCAGGCCGCCCGTGTACAGGACCGCCTCCAGCCCCTCCGGCGCCAGCGACAGGTACGCCGTGTTGATGAATCCGCCGAAGCTCTGCCCCAGACTGGTCCACGGGCGGTCCCCGGCCAGCTCGCGGCGCACGACCTCCGCGTCCCACACGATCTGGTCCTGTCGGAACAGGGATAGCACGCGCGCCCGCTCGGTGTCCGTGGGGGCTTCTCCTGCCCCCTCGACGAGGGCGGCCCCGCTCCCGGGAGCTCCGGTCCCACGAGGGGCGTCGCCCTCGCCGAGGGGGGTGGGGAGGAGGCTCGAAGCGCGCGAGCGCAGGACCAGGGCGTCGACGGCCGACGCGTCCAACCACGTCGACTGGCCGGTGCCGCGCTGATCGAGGAGGACGACGCGGTAGTCCTGGAGCGCGCGGCCGATCCAGTCGCTGCGGAAGTCGCCGGGGCGCGGGCCGCCGGAGCCGGGGCCGCCCTGCATGAAGACGAGGTGCGGCAGGTCCTCGCCGCCCGGGCGGATCACCTCGCGCGCGAAGATCTCGATCGACGGATTGCCCGCGCCTGAGGGGATGCGGTGGTCCAGGGGGACCTCGAAGCGATGCTCGTGGACGGTCGCGGAATGCTGGGTGTAGGAGGTCGTGCGCACGGTTGTCAGGGTAGCTGGGGTGGAGTGCCCACGGGCACACTGGTCAGCGGGTGCGAGGATCGTAGAGTCCGGACAAGTC
Source organism: Actinomycetes bacterium (assembly GCA_023426345.1). Lineage (GTDB taxonomy): Bacteria > Actinomycetota > Actinomycetes > Actinomycetales > Actinomycetaceae > Pauljensenia. The sequence continues at coordinate 3,569 of JAFAAX010000117.1, read as the reverse complement.
AAACCCGAGGTAGCGGATCACCGCCTCCTCGAGGAGCGCCAGGTCGAACCGGGAGAGGAAGTCGACCGGCTCGCCGAGGATGTAGTCCGTGTCGATCGATCGGATCTGGTCGACGAGGAGCCGTGTCGGGCGGCCGGCGATCTCCATCTCCGGACGCTGCCGGGAAGCCTGCGCCGAGGTCGACGTCGGGACGATCGTGGCGATGTTCAGGGCGGAGTCGGTCGGTGACAGGACGACGCCGAGCCGCCGTCCACGCTGTTCGTGCCCACGCGCCGCGCCCAGGTCGACGCGGTAGACGGCGCCGCGGATCACCATGCCTCCGGCTCACTGTTGACGTCCTCGTCCTTGAGTCGCTCGGCGTCCTCGTGGAACTGGTCAAGCCACTGCTGATGCTCCAGAAGGCGCAGTGCCCGGCGGATCGTGTCGGAGGTGGTCTCGTCTGGGCGAGTGGCGTCGTGGAGGATCTTCAGATCCCTCTCGGTGGGGCGGAATCCGATCGTCGTGGTGCTCATGGGACCAGCGTACCGGCCGTTCTACAGGTGTGCAACGGTGCGGGGCGGCCGGGGTAAGGGGAAATAAGAGGCGTCGAGGGTCGGATAGCCTCGTGACGCCTCCAATTCTGCGCACCGTGCCAGGAAATCAGAGGCGTCACGGCCCCCACGATCCCGTGACGCCTCTGATTTCGCGCGTAGGTGCTGTGCGAAGGCACACTCCGGGGGCGCGCTCAGACCGACTGGACCGTCGATTGGTGGAAGAACAGGCGCGGGTCAGGTCCTGTGGTGTCGCCGTCCACGCGCGCCCGGGGGGCGACGACCCACACGCCGGACTCGGCCGAGGCGCCGCCGTCCCAGCGCATCGTGTAGGTGGTCAGCCAGACGTTCGCGCCCTGGTCGGCGGTCGTGCGGGCGTCGGCGCCGGGGCCGGCGCTCGCGGGCACAGCCGTGATCCGGCCGATCCGAGGAGCGACCGGGGTGGGCCCGGCCAGGCCGTCACGCATCACGCCGTCCGGCCCGACCCGTCGGGCGCCGGGCGCAGCCAGTGCGGACAAGCGCTCGGCGTCCCCCGCGATCCATGCGCGGATGAATCGCTTCTCGGCGGCGACGACCAGGGGGGCCAGGTCCAGGCGGTCCGGTGCCGGTCCTGGCTCCAGGGTTGACGAGGGCGGCTCCGGCCGCCGTAGGCCGTCCGGACGGACCGGGCCCGACGGGGACGAGGAACCGGTCGCGGCGTCGGAACGGGCCAGGCCCGGCGCGGCGTTCGGGCCCGGCTCGGCAGAGGAAGAGGAGACGGCGGCCCGACCGCGCCCGCCCGCGTCCGTGAACCCGGGCCCGGACGGCGCCGGACGGCCGGCCTGGAAGGCCTCGGCGGCGCCGCGCGCGCGGTCGTCGACGAACTCGTTGAGGGGATGGCCGGCGTGGCCCTTGACCCACTCGAAGGTGACGGTGCGCCCCGCGATCTCGTGATCGATGGCCTGGATGGTCTCCAGGTTCGCGATGGGCTTCTTGTCCGCCTTCTGCCAGCCGCGCTTCTTCCAGCCGTGGCGCCACTTGGTCACCGTGTTGATCGCGTACTGCGAATCGGCGAGCACGTGGAGCGGCTCCTCGGCGCGTCCAGCCGCCGCCGTGGCCCGCAGGAGCTCCAGGACGGCGGTGAGCTCGCCCAGGTTGTTCGTGGCGAGGGGCCACCCGCCCGCATCCCAGCAGTCCGCGGAGACCGCCCACGCCCACCCGCCGGGGCCGGGATTGCCCAGGGAGGATCCGTCGACTGCCGCGGTGATCGTCATGGGGCAAGGGTATCCATCCGCCTGTCCACGAGGAGGCCTCGGCTCGGCCTCCCGCTGCGGCGGCGATACCCTGAGGAGCACGGGCGCCTGGCGGAACGGCCGCCGGACGCGCCCCCGAGGCGAGAGGCGAGGCGAGGCATGACCGACCCGTTGACGACGAACGTCCACGACACGGCCCTGATCTTCGAAGGCGGGGGCATGCGTGCCGCCTACACGGCGGCCGCCGTCGTGGCGCTGTTGGAGGCCGACCTCCACTTCGACTTCGTCAGCGGGATCTCGGCGGGGTCCTCGAACACCATCAACTACGTCTCGCGGGACCCGGTGCGCGCGAAGCGCTCCTTCGTCGAGCTGGTGGAGGATCCCCAGTTCGGCGGCGCCCGCTCCTTCCTGCGCGGCGACGGCTACTTCAACGCCCACTACATCTACGAGCAGTCCGGCCACGCCGGCCAGGTCCTGCCCCTGGATTGGGACACGTTCCGCGCCGACCCGGCCCAGATCCGCATCGGAGCGCTCAACGCGAGCCGGGGGGAGCGCGTTTGGTTCACGAAGGACGACATGTCGGACATCGACGCCGTCGGCACCCGGGTCCGCGCGTCCTCGACTCTGCCGGTGCTCATGCCGCCCGTCGTCATCGAGGGGGAGACCTACGTCGACGGCGCCCTGGGAGAGGACGGGGGCATCCCCTTGGGCGTCGCCGAGGACGCGGGCTATGAGCGATTCCTCGTCATCCTCACCCGCCCGCGCGACTATGTGAAGAAGCCGGCCAGCCGCGCCCTCATCCGGCTGCTCGAGCGCCGCTTCGCCGACTTCCCGTCCGTGGCGGAGGGCGTCGCCCGCCGACCCGAGCGCTACAACGCGACGCGCGCGCACCTGTTGGACCTGGAGCGCCAGGGGCGGGCCCAGATCTTCTTCCCCGAGCACCTCTCGATCCAGAACACGGAGACGCGCCTGGACCGGCTGGAGGCGACCTTCCAGGCGGGAGCGGCGCAGGTCCGGCGCGAACTGCCGCGGTGGCGGGACTTCCTGGGCGTCTGACGGCGGGCCCGGCGGGGCCGGCGCTGCGCCGCAGCAGGGCGGGCGTTCCGATCGGCCGCGCGCCCGCGGCGGTGATCGAGCCGTCCCGGCGGCGTCGGGGGAGGGCCCTTAACATGGGCAAGGAGAGAGACGGGGAGAGGAGGGCCATGAGCGCCATCGATCTGGGATCGCGCCCGGCCGACCCGTGCCGCGCGGACGCGGCGCCGCCCTCGCCGGCGGGGCTGCGCGCCCGCATCCGCCCGGCCTCCCCCGAGATGTGCGAGGGCGCCCTGCTGCTTGTCAGCCGCGACCGCTTTGTGACGGGCGGAGACCAGTGGTACATCAGCCAGGCCGTCGTCCGCGTCGACGACCAGGCGGAGCTGCGCCGCGCCCTGGAGGAGGGACGGCTGGACGACCAGGCCGCGGAATCCCTCGTCGAGATCGAGGAGGCCGTGCCGCTGCGCCGCGCGGACCGCCAGGTCGACCGTTTCCTCGCCGAGCTCGAGCGGATCCTCGCCGGGGCCGCGGGACGGCCCGTGTCCGTGCGCGTCACCGAACCCCGGTGGGCGGCCGCCCTGCGGGAGTACCAGGACCTGTTCCCCCGCCTCCACGTGCTGCCCGGACACGATCCGCTGGTCGCGTGCCTGTCGGCGGCCTGCCTGCGCCGCCACACCCGCGAGCGCCGCCGCGTCGTCGGCCTGGTGGAGTCCCGCCGCGAGTGGGCGGCGTTCTCCCAGCAGTCGGGCCGCGGGCACGTCGCCCTGCCGTGGCA
>JAFAAX010000108.1 GCA_023426345.1 Actinomycetes bacterium | reverse complement strand
GCTGCGTCCTCCAAGGCCCCCGCGGCCCGGGCATCCTCCGCGGCGCCCGGGGAACGTCGCGCCCGCCCGGCGGCGTCGCCCTCGTCGATGACGGGCCGACGGCCCGCCTGGCGTTCCGTGACGCGCGGCGAGGCGGCCCGGGCGGCCGACGCCCACCCGGCGCCGACGCCCACCCGTTTCAACCGCTCCACGGTCGCGCCTCCGCTCTCGCGGGCTGAGCGCATCGGCCGGGTCGCGGTGATCGCGCTGATGATCATCACGGTGCTGCTGGTCGTCGTCGCCACGATCCAGAACAAGTTCGGTTCGCTCCCCTCCCTGCTCGGAGCGGGAACCCACATCATCGAGGAGGCCGGAACATGGACAGCTCCATGGACCATCGTCTAGGCGGACGCTACGAGGTGCGCTCGCTCATCGGGCGCGGTGGCATGGCTGAGGTGCACCTGGGCTTCGACACGCGCCTGTCCCGGATCGTCGCCATCAAGATGCTCCGCCAAGACCTGGCGCGCGACTCCGTGTTCCAGGCGCGGTTCCGCCGCGAGGCGCAGGCCGCGGCCTCCCTCAACCATCCGAACATCGTCGCGGTGTACGACACCGGCGAGGAGGTCCTCACCGCGCCGGACGGGCGGGCGGTCTCCGTGCCCTACATCGTGATGGAGTACGTCGAGGGGCACACCGTCAAGGACCTGCTCTCCGACGGGACGCCCGTGCCGATCAACGAGGCCGTCGAGATCGTCTCCGGGGTGCTCTCCGCCCTCGAGTACTCGCACGCCGCAGGGCTGGTCCACCGCGACATCAAGCCCGGCAACATCATGCTCACCACCGACGGCAAGGTGAAGGTGATGGACTTCGGGATCGCCCGGGCCCTCACCGACTCCCAGGCGACGATGACGCAGACGAACGCCGTCGTCGGCACCGCGCAGTACCTCTCGCCCGAGCAGGCGCGCGGGGAGCAGGTGGACACGCGGTCCGACCTCTACTCCACGGGCGTCGTCCTGTTCGAGCTGCTGACCGGGCGCCCCCCGTTCAAGGGGGACACAGCCGTGGCCGTCGCCTACCAGCACGTCTCGGCGACGCCGCCGACGCCCTCGTCGGTGACGCCGGATGTGCCCGACCAGCTGGACCGGGTCGTCATGAAGGCGCTGGCGAAGAACCGGGAGGACCGCTACTCCTCCGCCGCGGAGATGCGCGCGGACCTCATCCGGGCCGCCCGTGGCGCCGACGTCGACGCGCCGGCCACCTCCGTGTGGGCCGCGGCCGCCGGGGTGGGCGACGCCTCGACGCGCACGATGCAGATGGCGCCGCCGCCTCCCCCGGAGTCCGCCTCCACCCGCACCCAGATGTACGCCCCCACCGGCGCCGGCGCGGCGGGGAGCCGCACGGCCGCCGCCGAGGCCGAGCGCGAGGAGCAGGAGGCCGCTCAGAAGCGCAAGCGGAGCATCATCATCGCGGTCGTCGTGGTGGTGCTGCTCGCGGCCGCCGCCGCGTTCGGGATCTGGCAGCACAACAAGGGCCCGGACATGGCCACCGTGCCCGCCGACCTCATCTCGATGACGCCCGACGCGGCGAAGGCCGCCGTCGAGCAGGTCGGGCTCGTCTACGCCGAGGGCGACCCCGTGGCCGACGACACGGTCGCGGAGGGCCTGGTCGCCCAGTCCGATCCTCAGCCCGGCGCGCAGGCGGCCGTCGGCTCCACCGTCACGGTCCGGCTGTCCTCCGGACGCGCGGACACGACGGTGCCCAAGGGCCTGGTCGGCTCCGACGAGCAGGCCGCGAAGGACGCGATCACGAAGGCCGGCCTCCAATGGCAGATGGGGGACAAGCAGGCCAGCGACGACATCGCCGAGGGCAAGGTCGCCGCCGTCGAGCCCGGCGAGGGCGCCGCCATCGAGGCGGGCGGCATGGTGACGATCCACCTGTCCAGCGGCAAGGCGGAGGTCTCCGTGCCGGACCTCACCGGCATGGACCAGGACCAGGCGCGGGAGGCGCTCACGGCCGTCGGCCTCACGCTGGGGCGGGTGACCTCCGTCGACGATCCCTCCCAGTCGAAGGACCGGATCATCAGCTCGGATCCCGTCACCGGGACGGCCATCGCGAAGGGCTCCTCGGTGAACATCAATGTGGCGTCCGGGCGCGTCAGCCTGCCCGCGCAGGACCAGTACATGAACCAGTCCTACGAGGACGTCGCCGCGCTGCTCCAGCAGCTCGGCCTCGTGCCGCAGCGCCAGGACGCACCCGATGACAACGTCGAGGCCGGCAAGGTGTCCGGCATCGACCCCGACACCGGCGCCCAGGACCTGGGCACCACGATCACGGTGTACGTCTCGACGGGGCCGCAGTCGACGCCCACGCCCTCCACCTCCACTCCCGCATCCACGGGCAACGGCAGCTGAGGGCGCGCCAGTGGCCTCCTGCTCTGGGCCTGAGTTTCAGTGCCCGTTCCGGGCGAATTCTTGCACGGGACCCCACTGAGACTCAGCCCCAGAGCGAACTCTCCCGTGACGTTGCGAGGGTCTCCGGCAGCGCCGAACTCGCGGCGACGACGGGCGCCAGTGACGCGGCGCGTGCGGGCGCGTCGGCATCCCCGCACGCCGCCAACCAGTTCGCGAGCATGAGGTGGCCGTGCTCGGTGAGCACCGACTCCGGATGGAACTGGACGCCCTCCAGAGGCAGCGTCCGGTGGCGCAGGCCCATGACCAGCCCACTGTCCGTCGTCGCGGTGACCTCCAGGATGTCCTGGGGGATCGTCGCGGGATCAACGGCCAGAGAGTGGTAGCGCGTCACCGTCACCGGCGAGGGCACGCCGGCGAAGACGCCTCGCCCGTCATGGGTGATCGACGACGTCTTGCCGTGCATGAGTTCGGGCGCGTGGCCGACCGTCGCGCCGAAGAGTTCGCCGAGCGCCTGATGTCCCAGGCACACGCCGAGCATCGGCACCGCGTGCTCCGCGCAGTCCGCGATCACCTGCAGCGAGGCCCCCGCCCCCTTCGGGTCCCCCGGTCCGGGGGAGATCAGCACGCCGTCGTAACCGGCCCCCGCCTCCGCATCCGCGCCCCCCTGGTCGGGCCGCTCGCGCCACCAGGCGGGATCGACGACGTCGTTGCGGACCACGTCCACCACGGCGCCGAGCTGGCGGAGGTACCCGACGATCGTCCACACGAAGCTGTCGTAGTTGTCGACGCACAGGATGCGGGTCATTGCTCCACCCCCGCTCCGCCGCCCAGATCCCAGTACGCCTGCAGCCAGGGGAACACCCACTGGAACAGCGCGATGACCACCAGCGCGACGAGGACGAGCGCCTCGACCGCCTTGAGCCAGGTCGGGCCCGGCAGGTGGCGGAAGATCCATCCGTACATGGTGTGTGTCCCTCCGATCGGGGTCTGGGGGCGGGTCAGGACGCCGGCTCGTCGAGGAGCTCCTGGGGGAGCCCCGTGTCCTTCGGCGTCCAGGAGTCGAACCGCAGATGGACGATGTAGCGCTGGCTGTTGCCGTACTCCGGGTGGCAGGTCGTCATCGTCATCCACCGCTCGGTCGGGATCTGGGAGAAGCTGGCGTCCCCGATGACCGGCGCGATGACCCGGTTGTTGGTGGGGTCGTCGGCCTCGACGATCTCGTGGCTGTCGACCGTGTAGACGACGTACGCGGCCGCGGTCTCCATGACCACCGTGTCGCCGGGCGCCAGCCGGTCGATGTGGCGGAAGTTGCTCGCATAGGTCCGGCGGTGCGCGGCCACCGAGAAGTTCCCCACGTCGCCGACCTGCGCCGTGGTCGCGTAGTGCCCCGCGTAGCCCTGGTCCAGGACCGTGTCGGCGGTGCCCTCGGCCAGCGGGATCCTCATCCAGTCCCAGCTGGGGACGTGGAGGACGCCGTAGACGCCGCCGTCGGCGGGCGTGTCGGGGACGGGCGGGGCGTCCGTGCGCCGCTCGCCCAGGACCGGCCCCGCCACGGGGTGCTCCTGCTCGAACTGCTGGACGGCCTGGTCGCGGCCGCCCTCGGTCTGCCAGTCCGTCCAGTACAGCTGCCAGAAGACGAACAGCCCCAGCACCACGGCGACCGTGATGAGGAGCTCCCCGAGCACGCCGAGGGCCGCGACCCCGATCCCGCCGCGGGAGCCCTCCTGCTGGCGCGGCCGGCGGCGGACCTGGGCGGCGCCCCCGCGGACGTGTTCAGCCATGATCCTCCATCACCTGCGCGTCCCTGACCGGTTGCTCCTGGGTGGGCGCCGCGAAGTCCAACTGGTCGCTGGACTTCGCGGACCACCCCAGACCGAATCGTGCCACATACTGCTTGTAGATCTGGATGAGCGGATCGGCGTCCAGCGCGTCCTGCAGCCGGTCCGGATCGCCGATCGCCGCGATCCGGTAGGGCGGGGAGTAGGACGTGCCGTCGATGAGGATGACATTGCCGATGCAGCGCACCACCGTGCCGGCCGTGATCCGCGCGTCCTGCACGGTCATCGCCTCCGCGCCGCCGGACCACAGCGCGTTCATCACGTCCTCGATGTCCTGTTGGTGGACGACCAGCAGGTCCGGGTCGACGTCCGCCGCCGCCGATCCGGCGGGCGCGTCGGTGAGCGTCACGGTCACCCCCGGTCCGCTGACGGCGGAGCCGGCGAGATCCACGGGCGGGGTCGCGGGGTCCTGGGGAACGTCCCCCGGGGGCGTCGGCGTGGGCGTCGGAGTCGGAGCGGAGGAGGACGAGGGCGGGGCCGCCCCCGATTCCCCGGATTGGACGCCGTCGAGTGCGGTGCGGACCTGGTCGCGCAGCGCGGCGTTCTCCGACTCCATCGACTCCACCGTCTGCTGCTGGGCGCGGACCAGTGTCACCACGTCCGCGTCGGCGTGGACGGAGTGATCGCGGGTGGTGGCGGCGGAGACGGCGAAGAGCATCCCGGACGCCAGGGTGACCACCAGGACGGAGCCGGAGACGGAGATCCGCCGGCCGGGATGCCTGGGTCCCCTCACCGTGCCCTCCTCGTGTGCCGGGGGCGCGCTTTTGGCCCGGGCCTCGTCCGAGACTACGCTAGGACCGCATTCACCGCACCAGTGCGGCCATCCGGGGACCCCGTCCCGACGAGTCTGTGCAGGAGTTGCTTCGTGGCCGAGTCGAAGAAGCGCAAGAAGGACGGCAGGGAAGTCGCCGAGGACACCGACATCCGCAACTGGACCGACGGCATGCCGTTGAGTCCGCGCTGGTGGGCTCCGACCTTCATCACGCTGATGATCCTGGGCCTGCTGTGGCTGATGGTCTACTACATCTCCGGCGGACAGTACCCGGTGCCCGTGTTCCACGCGTGGAACATCCTGGTCGGGATCGCCATCATGCTCGTCGGCTTCCTCATGACCCTGAAGTGGCGCTGAGGCGCCACCGGTCTCAAACGAGCAGCAGTGCGTAGAGCCCCGCGATCACGGCGATCAGCGCGACCGCCATCCCGGCCGACGCCGCGCCCGCCCACTGCTCCTGGCGGCGCAGCGTCACCCCCTGGCGCGGGCGCGCCAGGCGCGCGAACACCCAGGTGACCACCAACCCCGTGATCAACCCACCGACGTGGGCCTGCCACGAGATGTTGGACTGCATGAACCCGTAGACCAAGTTGATGCCGAGCAGCACCAGCACCGAGGTGGTGTCCGCCCCGCTCATGCGCTGCAGGACGAACACGGCGGCGAACAGGCCGAAGACCGCGCCCGACGCGCCGACCGTCGCCATCGTCCAGGCGGAGGGGCTGATGAGGCACCAGGCGAGCACCGCCGCGGAACCCCCGATGGCGCTGAGCAGGTAGAGGACCGCGAAGCGCCAATGCCCGAGCACCGGCTCGATGGAACGGCCCACCCAGTACAGGGCGAGCATGTTGAACAGGATGTGCAGCACCGAGGCGTGGAGGAACGCCGTGGTGAGGAACCGCCAGGGCTGGAAGTAGCCGAGCACCGGAGCGAACACGAACGCCTGCTCGGCGCTGTGGGAGACCATCCCGACGAGGTACAGCGCGACGCAGGCGGCGATGATCCCGTAGGTGACGACGGGCGTGCGCGTGGTCCGGCGCAGCCGGTTCTGCTTCGCGCAGTCCACGCAGATGGCGCCGACCTCGACGGGCACGCGGCACTGGACGCACATCGGCCGGTGGCACCGCTTGCAGTAGTCGACGGCCCGCACGCCGGGGTGGCGGGGGCAGTCGGGGGCCGCCGCGGGGTCGGACCGCTGTCCGAACCGGGGAACGTCGGTGCTCATGGTGTCCTTCCGGGGAGGCTCGTCCTCACTGGGACCGGCCCGCGAGCCGGGGCCGGTTCCTCCTCCGTGACGAGGGCGACGCCCCCCTCGCGGGACCTGGCGTTGCGGGAGGGGGACGCCCCGCGGGACGCGGGGCCGCCCTCGTCAATGGGAGGGTCAGTCGGCGACGTCGACCGAGGTGATCGTGACGTCCTCGACCGGCTTGTCGTTGCGCCCCGTGCGCACGGCCGCGATCGCGTCCACGACGTCCTTCGAGGCCTGATCCGTGACGCGGCCGAAGATCGTGTGCTTGCCCATCAGCCACGGCGTCGGGGCGACCGTGATGAAGAACTGCGAGCCGTTGGTCCCGCGCCCGTTGCGCGTGCCGGCGTTCGCCATGGCCAGGATGTAGGGCTCGTTGAAGTCCAGCTCCGGGTGGATCTCGTCGTTGAACTCGTAGCCCGGGCCGCCGACGCCCTGGCCCAGCGGGTCGCCGCCCTGGATCATGAAGCCCGGGATCACCCGGTGGAAGATGACGCCGTCGTAGAGCGGCGTCTGCATCTTCTGGCCGGTGGCCGGGTGCGTCCACTCGCGCTCCCCGCGGGCCAGGCCCACGAAGTTCGAGACGGTGTTGGGGGCGTGGTCGGGGTAGAGCTCGACGATGATGTCACCCAGGGTGGTGTGCAATGTGGCGTCCATGGGTCCATGCTCCCATGCTTCGGGCCCGCGCGACATCCGCTGGCGCCCCCGCGGCGGCCCCGATGGGCTGCACATCACACGACCGCGGTGCACAATGGGGTCAGATGCGTGTCCGCGCGCACCGTGGGCACGCGAACGCCCGACCACACGAACCGGAGGGACCATGGCCACCACCCCGAACATCGATCCGGAACAGCTGAAGGCGACCGCCCTCAAGCTCCGGGACACCGTCGCCGAGCAGGCCGGCAAGGCCGCCGTCAAGGCCGTCGACCTCACGGAGCAGGGGCTCGAATGGGCGGCCCCTCGCGCGCAGAGGGCCTACGAGACCGCCGTCGACAAGGCGACGCCCTACATCAGCGAGGCCGCCGAGCGCGCCCAGGACGCCGCGGATCGGGCCAAGCCCTATCTCGAGGACATCCAGGGCCAGGTCACCGAGGACTACCTGCCGCGCGTCAGCAAGGCCGCCTCCGCGGTGACGGCGGCCGCCACGACCGACGGCGCGCTGGCCGATCGCGCGAAGAAGGCCTACGAGGAGGGCTCGAAGGCCCTCACCACGCCCATCCCCCGCCCGAAGCCGCGCAAGCGCCATCGCGTCGCGAAGACCCTGGGGTGGACGACACTGGGCATCTCAGCGGCCGGCGTCGGCTATCTGCTGTGGAAGCGCAGCCAACCCATCGAGGATCCGTGGGCCGAGGAGTACTGGGCCGACCTGGAGACCGACGTGCCCGTGCCCGACACGGCCGCGGAGAAGGTCGACGACGTCGAGCAGACCGTGGCCGACGCCGCCGATCAGGCGGCGGACAAGGCGGAGGATGTCAAGGAGGCCGTCGAGGACACGGCCGCTCAGGTCAAGGAGACCGTCGAGGACAAGGCGGATGACGTCAAGGACGCCGCCGAGGATGTGAAGGACGCGGCGGCGAAGAAGACCACGACTGCCCGGAAGACGGCCGCGAAGAAGGCGGCCGCAGCCAAGGACGCCGTGAAGGACGCCGTCGACGAGGCGAAGGACGCGGCCGACAACGGCGAGTGACGCCTCGTGAGCGCTGCTCGAGGGGCCCGGGACCGCGAGGTCCCGGGCCCCGTCGTTGTCCTCCGGCCGCCCGCGGCCTGTGCGCCAAGACCCCGACCCAGGACCAGGCGCGCCTTCCTCGAGGACGCCTGAGTGTGCTCACCGGCTGAGTGACCAAGCCCAGGGTCGAGCAGAGCGCGAACATGCGGTGGGAACGCAGCGGTCCTCCTTGCGACCTCATGTCTTTGCATCGGGCTGCAGGAAGTTGAGGTGGGAACGCAGCGGCGGACGTTGCGACGTCACTTACCCGCGCGCGCCAGCGCCCAACAGTGCCCGCATCACTGTGAGCACGCCGCCTTCCGTGTTCGCCGGCGCCACGTACCGAGCCGCGGCCCGCAGGTCCGGGTGCCCGTTCGCCATGGCGAACGACAGGCCGGACGCCTGCAGCATGCCCCAATCGTTGAGGTAGTCGCCGAAGGCGACCGTCTGCTCGGCGGTGACGCCCAGCGACGCCTGCAAGGCGCGGACGGCATCCGCCTTGTCGACGCCGCTCCTCATCAGATCGGCCCACTGCCGCCCGGAGATCACGACCTCGTGGGTGTCGCGGAAACGACCGAGGACGTCCTCGGCCGGGCCCGTGACATCGTCGAAGTCGAACAGCGCGAGCTTGACCGGAGTCCATCCCCGAGCGGCGGCATCCGGGCCCGTCAACGCCGCGACCAGGTCCGGAACGACCGTGAGGTCGTTGTAGTACGGGTGGGCGGCCTCCAGGAACGGCGGGTCGCTCCGCTCGACCAGGGCCGTGCGCGCGCATGCCACGACGAGTCCTCCATCCCCGCGCGGGCCGCCCTGGCCGATCGGCCCCCCACCCGCGAGGCTCGTCTCCCCCACGCGATCCAGCCCCGTGGAGAGGGGGGCCGCCCTCGTCCGCCTGATGGCGTCGAGGACGGTCGGCAGATCCAGCGGGGCCGTGTACAGCTCGGTGTCGTCGCGCATGACGACGGCGCCGTTCTCCGCGATGACGGTCATCCCCGCGGCCACGCGGTCGAACATCCGCCGCAGCGTCGCGTACTGGCGGCCCGACGCGGGTGCGAACGTGATGCCGCGGGCCTCCATCGCGTCCAGGAGCGGCCACAGCCCGTCAGGGAGGCGTTTGTCCCCGTCCAGCAGCGTCCCGTCCATGTCCGCGACGACCAGGCGCACATCCACCTGATCGGGCGCGGGCCAGGCCGCGGGGTCCGACGCCTGGGCGCGGGTGGGGACGGAACTGGGGTCAGGGCCGGACGGGCGCGGCGGCGGACTCGGGAGGGTGGAGGGGATGGACATGCCCCGATTGTCGCAGACCCCCGCCTGCCCGTCCGCGCGCCCTTCCCCTTCCCCGGTCGATCGACGAGGCCGGACCCGCCCCGTCGCCTCTGCGGCTCCGAGGAGGGGCTCTCAGACCTCGCGGCGCAGCGGGGCGGTGGTCTGAGAGGCGCTGGTGGTCGAGTCGGCGATCACGTAGTTCTGCTGCGTGATGCCCGCGGCGACGGCCTCGGGGGCGGGGATCAGGCTGACACCGCCCAGCGCCACGACGGCCACCCATCCGGTGCTGACCAGGATCCGGCGAGCCAGGCGGGGACGCGCGGAACGGTCGGTCTTCGGGGCGGCGGCGGCCGGGCGGATCACGGCGGGGTCGCTGGAGGCGCGCCCCAGGTCGGCGGTGGTGGCGGCCTCGTCCACCTGGCCGGGCCGGCCGGCGGCGGTCTCAGGAGCGCGGGCGTCCGTCACGCCCTGCGCGCGTCGAGCAGCGCGAGCGCCTCGCCTGCGTCGAGCGCCCCGGGTGGTGAGAGTGCTGAGGGTCGGGCGTGTCATGGCGGTCTCCTTCCGGCTCGATGGCCATGTCGTCCAGTCCCAGGAGTCCGGGACGGTCGCGGTCCGAGGCTTGATGTTGTCGATGACGGTGCCGGGAGCGACACCGATGACCCGGGTGGAATTCACGGTTGCGATGCTCATGGGGATGACTCTCGTCGCGTCGCCTGTGGTCCGACTGTGGCGGCTCTGTCAGCTGCATCTGTCTGTGGCCACCCCGCGGGACGCCCATCTTGTTCGGTGTCAGGGTGTGTGTCGGTGACGGGATTGGTGATGTCGTCGGCGCTTCGGGACCGAACTCGCCAGAGAAGAGAACCGAAGTCACCAGAGAAGAGAACCGAAGTCGCGGGACGGAACGCCTCGCGGTCACACGTGGGCGAACCCCGCGGCACACGGGGGCGAACCTCGCGAAGAGGGAGGGGAGGGGGGAGGCCGCGTCACGAAGGTCCGGTGGCCGGGCCCCCCGGCTGCCCGGCATCCGCCCGGTATAGCCTCGGAGGCGTCGACGACAGCGCGAGGTCCCGCGGCCCCGGCCACGCGTCCCGCCCCGACTCCATCCGCCCAGGCCCGACTCGTTCCCGGACTCGTCACTCTTCCCGGAGGTTCCCATGGCCCGCACCCGTTCGCCCCACATCCGCACGCTCCACGCGTCCCGCCCGCGCTCGCCTCTCGCCGCCGTGGCCGCGGCGGGAGCGGTGGCTCTGTCCCTGGCCGCCTGCTCGACCGGCGCCGCCTCGGGCAACGAGACCAGCGGCGCGGGGGCGTCGCCCTCGTCGATGTCGGGCTCCGCGACGGGCGGGTCCGCCAGTGTGAGCGCCCAACTCGACGCCGCCGCCGTCACCCCGGGGAAGCTGACGATCGCCACAGCCGAGCCCGCGTACTCCCCCTGGGTCGAGAACGACGACCCCACGACCGGCCAGGGCTTCGAGCCGGCCGTCGCCTACGCGGTGGCGGAGAAGCTCGGCTATCAGGCCAACGACGTCGTGTGGACGCGCACGACGTTCGACGCGGCCGTGGCGCCCGGCCCGAAGGACTGGGACCTCAACATCCAGCAGTTCTCCATCACGCCGGAGCGCGCGCAGGCCGTCGACTTCTCGAGCCCGTACTACACGACCGCCCAGGCCGTCGTCACCGTCGCGGGTTCGCCAGCCGCCGGCGCGACCTCCTTGGCAGACCTGGCCGGCATCAGCTTCGGCGCCCAGACGGGCACCACCAGCCAGACGGTCCTCGAGTCCTCGGTGAGCCTGGCCCATGAGCCGCTCCTGTTCAACAACTCGGCGGACGTCGTCCAGGCGCTCAAGGGCGGCCAGGTCCAGGCGATCGTCGTCGACCTGCCGACGGCCCTGTACCTCGTCTCCGCCGAGCTCGACGACGGCGTGGTGGTGGGCCAGTTCTCCGACACCTCCGGCGGGGACCAGTTCGGCATCGTCTTGCCCAAGGGCTCGGCCTTCACGGAGCCGGTGAGCAACGCGCTGGACGCCCTGCGCGAGGACGGCACGTTGGCCGCCCTGGAGCAGCAGTGGCTCTCCGACTCCGCGGACGTGCCCGTCCTCCGGTGAGCCGCGCCCGCCTGCTGGGTGCGGCCCTACTCGCGCGCGGCGCGGCCCGCACCGCCGGACGCGGGCCGGGTAGGCTCGCCCCGTGACGTTCTCCGTGCCCGGCTCCTCCCCTCGTGACGAGGGCGACTCCGTGGGCGCGGTCCCCGGATCCAGTGCGGTCCGCCCCACCCGGAACGCGCCGGGCGGGACCACGGACCCGGCCACGCGGGACGCCCTCGTCGATGGGGAGGGCGAGGAACCGGTCCCAACGGGGACGACGGACCCGCCCCCACAGGACGGACGGACCGGCCCCGACGATCCTGAGGCGGACGCGGTGTCCGACCTGGAGCTCGACCGGCGGGCGTACCGGCGGCGGCGGACCGCGCGGTCGATCGGCCTGTCGCTGCTCTCGACGCTGGTGTTCGCGGCCGTCATCTGGCTGGTCCTCAGGAACTCGCCGGGCTGGCAGGTCACGCGGCAGACGTTCTTCTCCGGTGAGTACTTCGTCGCGGCCCTGCCCAAGGTCGCGGAGGGCATGTGGCTGAACATCCGCATCCTGGCTGTGTCGGTGGTCGGCGTCGCGGTGCTGGCGGTCGTGTTGGCCACGATGCGCTCGCTGCGCGGGCCCGTGTTCTTCCCGCTGAGGTTCCTGGCCGCCGCCTACACGGACGTCTTCCGCGGCGTGCCGTTCCTCATCGTCTTGTATCTGGTGGGCTTCGGGATCCCGGCGCTCGGGCTCACGGACTCCGTGATCCCGGCGTCCGTGCTGGGCACGATCGCGCTGGTGCTCACCTACTCCTCCTACGTCGCCGAGGTGCTGCGCGCGGGGCTCGAGGCGGTCCACCCCTCCCAGCGGGCGGCCGCGCGATCCCTGGGCCTGTCGCACTGGGGCGCGCTCCGCCACGTCGTCATCCCCCAGGCGGTCCGCAAGGTGACACCCCCCTTGATGAACGACTTCATCTCGATGCAGAAAGACGTCGGCCTGATCTCCGTCCTGGGCGCCGTCGACGCCGTGCGCGCCGCGCAGATCCAGCAGGCGACCAGCTACAACTTCACGCCCTACGTCGTGGCCGGTCTGCTGTTCGTCCTGCTCAGCTGGCCGTTCATCCGACTGTCGGATTGGTACTCGGCCCGCTTGCGCGACCGCGAGCAGACCGGGGGCGTCGTATGACGCCCTCCCCCTCCCGCGAAGTCCGCCCGTCCGCGACCTCGAAATCCGCCCATCCGCCTGTCTCTCGGGGCGCCGCGCCAGGCGGTGGTGGCGGCGCCGGCTCGGACGCCTCGACCCCCGTCCTGGAGATGCGCGGCGTCGTCAAGCGCTTCGGCGCGAACACCGTTCTGCGCCGCCTGTCCCTGGACGTCGCGCCCCACGAGGTCGTCGTCGTGCTCGGCGCCTCGGGGTCGGGCAAGTCGACGCTGCTGCGCACCATCAATCTGCTCGAGCGCGTCGACGACGGCCAGATCCTGCTGTCGGACCAGGACATCACGGATCCCCGGATCGATGTCGACCCCGTCCGCGCCCGGATCGGCGTGGTGTTCCAGCAGTACAACCTGTTCCCGCACCTCACCGTCCTGGACAACATCACGTTGGCGCTGCGCGCCGTCCATCACGTGCCGCGCGCCCAGGCCGAGGACCGGGGCCGTGAGCTGCTGGCCCGCATCGGCTTGGAGGCCCGCGCCGGCGAGTACCCGGATCGCCTGTCCGGCGGGCAGCAGCAGCGCGTGGCGATCGTCCGGGCGCTGGCCACGGACCCGGAGCTGCTGCTCCTCGATGAGATCACCTCCGCTCTGGACCCCGTCCTGGTCGGGGAGGTCCTCGACCTGGTCGGCGAGCTCAAGCGATCCGGCTCCACGATCCTCATGGCGACCCACGAGATCGGATTCGCCCGCCAGGTCGCCGACCGCGTGGTGTTCCTCGACCATGGGCGCATCGTCGAGCAGGGGCCGCCCTCGTCGGTCATCGACCATCCCACCCAGCCCGCGACGCGGGACTTCCTGGCGCGCGTGCTGCGCTGAGGAGTCGAGATATGCCGGGGGAGGCCCTTGCGCTCTGCCGTCGGTGTGGACGGGCGTTCCCTCGTGGTCGACGCGCGCGCGGCCGAGCCCGGCGGGTATCCGTCCCGATCAGAGACTCGAGATGGAACCTCCGAGGACCTCGAGCATTCCTCGTGGGTCGAGGACACGCGGGACAACCAGGCCCGCATCCAACAGATCCTTGTCACCGGTCAGGATCACCTCACAATGAGTCGCCAACGCTGCTCGGAGGATGGGCTGGTCCTTGGGGTCTCTCAGCACCGCGACTCTCACTGGTTGCCGTCTCGCGCATTCTCCCGACGCATCCGTGTGAGGAGTCGTGCCACATCCTCGTCATTGTCCAGGCCAGCCGCCGCAGCGCCCTCCGCGCCACCGAGTGCCTCCCCGAACATGCGCAGTGCATACATCGCAGAGTTCTGCATGATGACCTGGTCTCCGTCCTTCACCAGAACGAGACGGTCCCCGGGCTTGATCCCGAGAGCGTCGCGGATGTCCTTCGGGATCGTGATCTGCCCCTTGGGGAGGACCTTGGCGGTCTCAACGACAGGTGTGCTCATGGACAGCGTCTAGTAGGAAAAGTAGGAATCGACGACTCCGGTCCGCCCCGACGCCAGCCGGGCGGCTGGCCGACGACTGCCGGCCACATTCCGATCCCCTCCCGTTCCTGCGAGGCGCGCCCGTCCGGCAGGTCCTCCGAAGTCTCACCGCCGAACAGGAGGGATCCCGTCTTGGTCGTTCGACGAATGGGATGAGCCCAGGCCACACCGGCGAGCGCCGTGGCGTGCGGATATCACTGGGAGCACCTTCGAACTGTCCGAGCGGAGGCAAGGAGCCCTTGTCGATATCAGGAGTCGTTGTAGTCGTGAGGAGCAGCAGTATCGGCACCGCACACCGACAACCACACCTCCACCC
>JAFAAX010000091.1 GCA_023426345.1 Actinomycetes bacterium | reverse complement strand
GGCGGGTTGAGCGGCCCGGGCCCGCGCCAGGGCCTCGCACGCGTCCTCGGGCGTCGAGCGCGGGAGGGCGGCGAGGAGGCGCCCGTCGAAGGGGCTGCGGACCTCCAGGCGAGCGCCGTCCGGCGCGCTGGACGCCGTCACCAGCGCGCCCAGATCCTGGGTCCCGTCTGCGGGCCGGCCGCGTGTCAAGGCTGTCATGCCTCCATCGTCGCACCGCCGTCGACGGCACGCGTGACCGATTCGACCTCGGAATCGCCGATCTTCTGGAGGTCCCCTCTTGCGCCACCCGCACCCTCCCGCTATATAGTTGATTCGTCAACCAACTCGGGGCCGCTGATCCGCTGCGGCCTCGGACCACCGCAACGAAAGAGGATTCCATGTCCGACCTCGAGGGCTCCTGGACCATCGACCCTGCTCACTCGACCATCGG
Organism: Actinomycetes bacterium; assembly: GCA_023426345.1. Taxonomy (GTDB): domain Bacteria; phylum Actinomycetota; class Actinomycetes; order Actinomycetales; family Actinomycetaceae; genus Pauljensenia. Next base: position 29,031 of record JAFAAX010000091.1, on the reverse strand, counting down.
TTTCACCGTCCGCCACGCCGTGTCCAAGGTGCGCGGCGAGTTCACGGACTTCACCTCCACGGTCACCTCGACGGGGCCCGACACCGCGGACGTCACCGCCACCATCCAGGCGGCGTCCTTCGACTCCCGCTCCGAGATGCGCGACGCCCACATCAAGAGCCCCGATTTCCTGGACGTCGAGAAGTTCCCCACCCTGGAGTTCACCGGGAAGGTCGCGGGCGGCGCCCTCAGCGGCGACCTCACGATCCACGGGGTCACGCGGCCGGTCACGTTCACACTGAACGAGCCCCTCGAGGTCGCCAAGGATCCCTTCGGCGGCCCGGACTTCGCCGGCACGGAGGCCACCGCGGAGATCTCCCGCAAGGACTTCGGCCTCACCTGGAACCAGGCCCTGGAGACCGGCGGCGTCCTGGTGGGCGACGCCGTGAAGATCGCGCTGGACGTCTCCTACCAGCGCGCCTCCGCGTGAGCTGAACGGCCTCAGCCGCTCCATTCCCACGCAGATCGGGCACCGGTCCCGCCGTCGCACCGTGACGGGGCCGGTGCCCGATCTGTCGTCAGGCCCGAACCGGTCCGAACAGCGGCCTATGCCATAGGCGCCGGTTTCGCTCGCAATCCGATCCGGTCCAGGCCCGCCTCCCGCAGTCGGGCGATGAACCTGTCGAGCCACCGCGTCCACGTTCCCCCGCCATACGCTGCTCGCATCCGTTGAGGCTCGCTTGGCGGGGTCACGCGCTCAACAGCTGTGAGGCGCGCGCCTGGGACACGCCCAGGACCACCCCGATGTCCGTGACGCTCAGGCCCATCGCCTGCAGGGAGCGGGCGATCTCCCGCGTGCGGCGCGAGGCCCGCTCCAGGGCCTCCGCCGCCTCGGCGGCCTGTCGGCGCGACTCGCGCGCCTGTTCGTCGAGTCCGCGCAGATCCAGGACGATGGTCACGTCGGCCGGTTCGGCAGGCCCAGGGTCGCCCTCGTCCGCATGGAGGGGGGCAGCCCGGCCGTCCGCCTGGGCCCCGTCGGCCTCGAGGAGCGCGGCGACCAGGGCGCGCGCCCGCTCCGGCACCTTCGCCAGGGAGCGGACGTGGGCGCTCGCCTCAGCCCCTCCGCTCCCGCCCTCGTCGCCCTCGTGGCCCTCGACGCGCAGGTCCCAGCCCGTGGTGGCGCGCCCGGGCGCGTGGGGGGCCGGGGCGGCGTGGACGATGTAGGCGGTCATCATGGACATTGTCCCCCGTCTGCCCCTTCTCCCGCTTCTCCCACTCGCGACTTCGGTGCTCTTCCCCGGCGACTTCGGTCCCGTTCCTCCGCGAGTTCGGTCCCGACTCCCCGGCTGACCGTCTGGTTGCGACCCGGTGGGGGGGTGAGAACCGAAGTCGCGGCGAAAGAGGACCGAAGTCGCGGGACTCGCCCCCGCGAGTTCGGTGCTCTTCCGCCGGGAGAAGAGGACATTGGTCCGAGGCGCCCGGCGGGACGGCGGCGTTACCGTCGAGGACCAGCATCCGAGCGGTCGGCGCGCCGCCGCACCGGCTGCTCGGCGCAACGGAAAGGAGGGATCGCCATGTCCGTCCTCACCGATGTGTCCGCCCCCGCCGCCCTGCCCGGCGGGCTGACGCTGCCTGATCGCCTGGTGATGGCGCCGATGGCCGTGCGGGGCTCGGACCCCGAGACCGGCCACGTCACCGGCTCCGATCTGGAGTACATGGGGCGGCGCGCCGGCGTCGCCGGCCTGCTCATCACCGGCGCCGCCTCCGTGTGCGCGCGGGGACGCATCCTCCGCCGCCAACTGGCCATCTCCGACGACTCGGACGTCCCTGGCCTGGCGCTCCTCGCCCAGGCCATGAAGTCGGCAGGGGGCCGGGCCATCGTCCAGCTCCACCATGGCGGCCGTGAGGCCGCTGAGGGCGTCCGTCTGACGGGAGCCGCGGAGGCGCCCTCGTCGATGGGGCACCTCCGGAGATCCGGCGCGACCCAGGAGATGGACCCCGAGCGCATCGAGGAGGTGGCCGCCGCCTTCGGCACGGCGACGCGACGCGCTCTCGCGGCCGGGTTCGACGGGGTCGAGATCCACGGCGCCTGGCACTCCCTCCCCCAGCAGTTCTTCTCGCGCCGGTCCAACCACCGCGCCGACCGATGGGGAGGCTCGGAGGAAGGGCGCCTGGCCTTCCCCCTGGCGGTCCTCGACGAGACGCTGAACGCGGCGGCCGCGGCGGATCGCCCCTTCGCCGTCGGTTATCGGCTGAGCATGGACGAGGTCCGCTCCGACTCGATCGGCTACACCATCGCGGACGCGAGCGCGCTCATCCATCGCCTCATCGGCCGCGGCGTCGACTGGATCGACGTCGCGTCGTGCTCCCGGTTCGACGCCCGGCCGCCGTCGGGGCCGGACGCGCCGTTCGCGCCGACCGGCGGACGGTGCGCGTCCTACGGTCAGATCGCCCGCCGCATCGCCGCCGGACGCTGCCCGGTGATCGTCTCCTCGGGGGTGCGCACGCAGGCGGACGCCGAGCGGGTCCTGGAGGAGGGACATGGCGACCTCGTCGCCCTGGGCCGCGCGGCGCTGGTGGACCCGGACTTCGCGACCAAGATCGCGGCCGGCCGGGGCGACTCGATCGCGACGAGCGTCGAGGGGCGGCTTCACGACCTGGCCCTGCCGACGGGACTCATCGACTGGTACCTCGGCGGCGACGGGGCCGTGCTGCCTGCGCTGCCCGGGCTTCGGTCCTATCTGGTCCCCAGCGCCTGACCGGCCGGGGCGCCCTCGTCGATCGAGCGCCGTCACACGCCCCACGTGTGGACGGGCCGGCCCGACTCCTGGAGGCCGCGGTAGCGGCGCGTCATCTCCGCCAGGGCGGCGGCGCGATCCAGGCCGTGGCCCTCCAGCGAACGGACGACCGCGCGCTGCCAGGAGGCGCCGTTCTGGCCGGCGCGGGCCCGCGCGTCGATGACGCCCATGTAGCGCTCCACCAGCCCCGCGTCGACGTCGAGCATGACCAGCCCCTGAGTGGCCAGGGGCACCAGCTCCGTCGAGATCAGCTCCGTGACGGGCATGCGCCCGTAGCCCGGCCAGACCACCTCGGCGTCCAGACCGTCCTGGGCGCAGGCGAAGAAGTTCGCCTCCGCGTCGGCGAACGGCATCCGGGACCACAGGGGGCGCACGGAGCGCGAGAGCCTCGTGACCAGTCCGTAGAAGAACGCCGCGTCCGCGATCTGATCGCCCACGGTGGGGCCCGCGGGCAGCAGGCGGTTCTCGATGCGCAGATGCGGCCGGCCTCCGGTGCCGGGATCGTAGATCGGCCGGTTCCATCGCCACACCGTGCCGTTGTGGAGGACCAGCTCATGGAGCATCGGCGCCGCGCCCTTCGTCATCAGCGGCTCGCCGGCCTCCTCGCGCGACTCGGGCAGGATCGCGGGGAAGTAGCGGACGTTCTCCTCCAGCAGGTCGAACATGCTGTTGATCCACCGTTCGCCGAACCACACGCGGGGGCGGACGCCCTGACTCGCGTACTCGGGCGGACGCGTGTCCACCGCCTGGGTGAACACGGGGATCCGGTTCTCCGCCCAGGCGGAGTGCCCGGCGAAGAACGGCGAGTTCGCGGCCAGCGCCACCTGCGGCCCGGCGATCGCCTGCGCCGCGTTCCATGCGGGGGCGAAGCGCGAGGGCGGGACCTGGAGGTGCAGCTGCACCGACGTGCAGGCGGACTCGGGCGAGATCGAGGGGAACATCAGGTCGATGTCCTCCACCCCTTGGACGTGGATATGGACATCCTCGCCGCGGGCCTCCAGCACCGCCGTGTCCAGCGCGTGGTAGCGGTTCTCCGGGATCCGCCAGTCCGAGCGGCGCAGATCCGCCTCTGACAGGGTGGGCAGCATCCCGATAGGCAGCAGATGGACCCCGCGGGCCGCCGGATCGGCCGAGACCGCGGCCTGCGCCCGGTCCAGGCGCGCGCAGATCGATTCCTCGACGTCGGCCAGGCCGTGGCCCTTGACGGAGAAGACCGGGACGTTGAACTCCACGTTGTGGGCGCCGATCTCCGTCTGGAAGTCCTCCGATCCGTCCGCCCCGATCGCGGCCAGCACCTGCTGGGCGGCGCGGACCGGAAGGCCGGCGTCGTCCACCAGGTTGAGTTCCATCTCGACGCCGATCGTCCCCGCGTCCTCGAACTCGGCCCGGGGGAGGTAGCGCGCGAAGGTCTCCAGGTTCTCCCGCATCTTCAGCCGGTACGAAGTGCGCTCGGACCGCTCCCACGTCACGGAGCTGGTGTCGTGTCCCATCTCTCCACACTGGCACAGCGGGAGCCGGGCCGCCAGAGGGAGGGCGGCGGGGTGGACGCCGCCGGCCGCCCGGCGGCGGTCCACCGCGCCGCCCTCGAACAACCCCACGTTCCGGAGGCGCCTCTAGCCGCGGCCGCGCCCCAGCACCCGGAAGAGGTCGTCGCCGGCGCCCTCGCGGACGAACAGGGGGATGGCGTCCAGCGGTGCGGGCCGCTCGACGTCCCGGCCCCCGTCGATCCAGTCGTCCGACCAGGGATCCCACCACCGTCCCTCGGGCAGGTACGTCACCCAGGTCCGAGCGCCGGGCCTCACCACGGGGCTGACCAGGAGGTCGTCTCCCAGCATCCATTCGGGGTCGTCGCGCCATACGGACGGGTCCGCGGGATGGTCGAAGTACAGCGGCCGCATCAGGGGACGGTCCGTCGCGACCGTCCGGTGGGCCTGCGCGGCGAGATAGGGCAGCAGTCTCTCCCGCAGCAGCACGAATCGCCTGAAGATCGGGATCACGCGGTCGTCCTGCCAGCGTTCGGCGATGTTCCACGGCGTGCGGTCGCGCGACGGGGTGCGGTGGTGGTTGAACTCCGAGTGGTACTGCATGATCGGCACGAATGCGGAGGCCGCCGCGGCGCGCAGATACAGCTCCGGATCGGGCACCTCGCCGGAGAATCCCGCGATGTCCCATCCCCAGTAGACGATGCCGCAGGCCGCCGCGTTGAGCCCGGCGTTCATCGACCATCGGAAGGCGTCCCACGTCGAGTTCTCATCGCCGGCCCAGAAAGCGCCGTGGGCCTGCGATCCCGCGTATCCGGCGCGGGAGAATGTCACGGGCGCCTTCCCGCAGTCGCGCAGCAGCGCGCCGTAGGCGGCCGCGTAAGCCACGGGGAACCGGTTGTTGCCCTCGTCTCCGCGGGTGCCGTCCCGATAGACCAGGTCGCGTCCCCACGCGTGTTCGCCGCCGTCGGTCTTGAAGCCATCCACACCGACCTGCTCGACGAGATACCGGCGTTTGTCCGTCCACCATCTCGCCGCCTCGGCGTCGGTCAGGTCGGGCATGAGGGCCAGCGGGAACCACCACCCGCGGTTGCGGTAGGGCCTGAGCAATCCGTCCGGCGCCTCCTCCTGGATGACGTATCCCCGGCTCACTGCCGCGTCGGCGTCTCGACGGGCCTGGCCCGTCGGGTGGGGACGCATCTTGAGCAGGGGGATCTGCCAGAGCACGAAATGGATGTCCTGGGCGTGCAGATCCTCGACGAGGCCCTTCGGATCCGGCCATGCGCCGTCCTCGGGGAATGTGAAGTCCTCCAGGCGGTGGGGGCCGCCGTCCTCGGTCGGATGGTACCGGGCATCGCGGAACGCGGTGAAGGTGGACTCGTCGCTCCAGGCCTCCACGACCATCGTGCCGACGGGGATCCCGTGGTCGCGATGCAGGCCGACCTGGCGGAGGACCTCCGCCTGGGTGTTCCACTCGTTGCCGCTCGCCCACAGGTGGAAGACCCAGTCGGGCAGCTCCTCCGCGCGGCCCACGCCGTCGAGGAAGGAGCCGAGCACGGCGGTCGGGTCTCCGTCGAAGAAGGCCACCGGGAGGCGCCCGTCGGCGTCGACCTCGGCCTCGACGATCAGCTGCCGGGGGTCGCGCGCGCCGACGTCGAACCAGACCCGGCGCGACGTTTGGACGTGGAACCCCCATCCATCGCCGCCCACCACGTGCGCGAACGGCATCGGCATATAGGTCCTCCGCGCGCCGCCCTGGGCCTTGTATTGTTCGAAGACCACCGCATCGAGGGCGCTGCCCCGCTGGTCGACGCCCTCGAAGCGCTCCCCGAAACCGGTGACGTGCTCCCGATCCGCCAGCGTCAACGCGAACCTCACCCGCCACGCCCGCCGACCGTCGGTGAGGCGTTCGACCGAGCCCTCGCGCACCCGGCTGGATCCGCTCACCGCCAACGCGGCGTCGCAGCGCTCCCATCGCGCCGCGCGGAAGGGGAACCACCGCGTGCGCTCACGGGTCCCATCCCGGCGCTCGCCGACGAACCGATAGGCGTAGTCGACATCGACGTCGAGCTCCGGCGTGGACGTCGACCAGGCGACGCCCCGCCCCCGCACCCCGCTCTGGGCGGCGTCCAGGTGCCCCGTCCCCGTATCCGTCGGGCTGTGGGGCGGCGCGTCGTCGGGAACGCGCTCGAGGACGAGCGCCAGCGGCTCCGAGCCCGGGCGGCCCCGCCCGGAGGACGGCCCCGTCCCGATCGAGAACTCGCACCACACCTCGTCCACCGACTCGCTGGCGACCACCCCCAGCTGCGCCCGTTGCCCGGCGCTCGGCACGACGGGCCAGCGCTGGTCGAGATCCACGCGGTAGGGGTGCCCGGAACCGGCCGGATGATGCCTGATCATTTGTCCACATCCTCTTCGACAGACGGCGTGCTCTCGAGTTCGGTCGCCAGACGGACCACCATCGCGTGGCTCCAGAGCAACGGGGTCGCCACCGGACCCCACTTGTCCACCCACGCCTGACGCATTCCCGGCGCGATCAGGTGATCGGCCACCTGCTCCGGGATCCACCCCTCGGCAGTCGCCGTCCCGATCGACCAGTCCAACAGCTCCTCGGCCCGGTCGCGCTCCCCTCGCGCCGCGTGGGCCAGACCGAGGAAGCAGCTGAGGATCGGCCACAGTCCCCCGCCGAAGAAGGTGTCGCCGAGATACCGGTGGACGCCTCCGCCCACGGCGAGGCGCTGCTCGACGGCCGCGATCGTGCCGGCGGCCAGCGAAGAGGCGGGATCGATGACGGACAACGGCGCGATCGCCGCAGCCAGAGAGCCGTCGACCGCCGTCGACCCCCTCCACTTGACCAGGAGGCCCTGGTCGCTCCCCTCCTCGACCACCATGCGCCGCGCGGCCTGTGCGGCCTCGCCCGCGCCCGTCCCGGCGCGCCCCAGGACCGTGGCCGCCGCCTCGAGTCCGGCGGCGACGCACGCCACGGAGGAGGTGTGCCGATGATCGGGGAACTCCTCCCACCAGTCGTAGCAGTCCCTCCGCCAGGCCGCGCGGAGGTACTCGACCGTGAGATCGACGGCGTCGCCCCAGCGATCGGGGTCGGCGCCGTGCCTGCGGCAGTGTTCTCCGAGAGCCCACAGCCAAGTCCCGTAGCCGTCGCTCTGGAAGTCCCACCACTCGTCCTCACCGTCCCTGCCGTCGAACGTGAAGCGGGTCGGGAGCATCTGGTCGGCACGCGGCGGCCTGCCGCTGGCGGTCTCCGCGGCGATCCAGTGGATGTGATCCGCCCGCCGGCGGAGGATCGCGGCGCACCAGTCGAAGAAGCGCTCGGAGGATTCGACGTGTCCGGCCGCCGACATCGCGTCGGCGATGAAAGAGCCGTCCCGGAACCAGCAGTAGCCGCGGTAGGCGCTGAATGTCGGGCTGGCGGGGTAGGCGCCCTCGGGCGTCTGCCCGCCCGCGATGAGGGCGACGCCCGCCCGTGCCGCTTCCGCCCGGTCCAGGGGCGTCCTCCCGATGGGCTCCCCGATGCGGGGAGCGAGTCCTCCGGCCACCTCGATCTCCTTCACTGTCGCGCCGCGGAACGGGGCGGTGGGGCCCACGGTGCGCGGACCGCCACCGTGGGCCCCACCCCTTCGATCCCCTACTTGAGCGAGGCGCTCACATCGTCCGCGAGCGTCGGCACGGCCGTCGATGCGTCCGAACGTCCCGCCGCGATCTCCGTCAGCGCGTTGGTGACGTCGTCCTGGATCTCCTGCGAGTTCGGTCCGAGGACCGGCGAGCTGACGATCGAGTCCAGCGAGTCGAAGACGGCCTGGCGGTTCGCCGGCGTGCCCGCCTCCAGATAGGGGGACAGGGCCGACTCGTCGCTGGTGGCGGGCAGCTCCCACCCGGCGTCGAGGCGGGTGGAGACCATCACGCTCGACGAGGACAGGAAGGTCGCGAACTTCTGCGCGGCCTCGGCGTGCTGGGACTGGGCGGAGACGGCGACGGCGTTGGAGAACACAGCGGACGCCTTCTGCGTGTCTCCCGGCTCGACCGCGATGTCCCAGTCGAACGGGAGGTCCCCGACCAGTGAGATCATCCAGTTCCCGGTGTGCCACATGGCGAGTTTGCCGGCCTTGAACAGGTCGAGGTCGAAGTCCGGTGTGCCGGCGCCGTCCTCGGCGGTCGGCATCGTCGTCGCGCTCTTGGCGGTCAGCCACTGGGCTGCGCGGACGCCAGCGGCGTCACCGAACGCGGCCGCGGAACCGTCCGCGGAGAGGAAGGAGCCCCCGGTCTGGGCGAGCGCCTTGTAGTACTCGTTGTACGAGATCGGCTGGTAGTCGCCCCAGACCCCGTTCGCGGCGTCCGTGAGTTTCTCGGCGGCCGCCTGCTCGTCCTTCCACGTCCAGGTGTCATCCGGGTAGGCGATGCCGGCCGCGTCGAACAGGTCCTTGTTGTAGAAGAGCAGCACCGTCGAGAACGAGGTCGGCAGCCCGTACTGCGCGCCGTCGACCTGGTAGGTCTGCAGCACGGAGTCGCGGTAGGCGGAGGCGTCGACGCCGTCCAGCGCCGCCAGGACGCCATCGGCCTGCAGATTCGGGAACGAGCCGGCGTCCACGTCGAACACGTCCGCCTGGGTCCCGGCGGAGAGGTCCGTCTGGAGCTGCGTGAAGTAGTTGGCGTAGTCGGTGGTCTGCACGTCCACCGTGATCCCCGGATTCTCCTTCTCGAAGGCGTCGACGATCGTCTGGAGGTTCTCCTCGTTGCCTCCGTTCGAGATGAAGTTGCTGTACGTGATCGTCACGCCTCCCGAACCGGACTCCTCCGATTGGGCGGACTGCTGGCCGCCGGAGCACGCGGCCAGCGACAACGCCGAGCCGGCTGCGACCAGGGCGACGATGGCCCTCTTCCGCATGGTGGTTCCTTTCATTGTGGGATTGCCTCGGTTGTCTGTCAGACCCCGGAATCGAGCAGCCGAATCTACTTGATCCCCGTTCCCGCCACTCCTTGGACGATGTATTTCTGAGCCGAGATGTACAAGATGAGCATCGGGATGATCGAGATGACGGAGCCGGCCATGAGCACGTCCCACTGCGTGGTGTACTGGCCCTGGAGGCTCGTCAGCGCGACCGGGAGCGTCTGCATCTGCCGGTCGCGGAGGATGATGAGCGGCCACAGCAGGCTGTTCCACGTGTTGAGGAACGCGAAGACCGTGAAGGTCGCCAGCCCGGGGCCCGTCAGCGGGAGGATGATCCGGAAGAAGATCCTCAGGTGGCCCGCCCCGTCCAGTGTCGCCGCCTCGTCCAGCTCGTGGGGGATCGCGCTCATCGACTGCCGGAGCAGGAACACGCCGAATCCGGAGACGATCGTCGGCAGGATGGCGCCCCAGTAGCTGTTGATGAGGCCCAGCGTCTTCATCTCGACGAAGAGGGGGACGATGAGCACCTGGAACGGGATCATCATCGTGGCCAGATAGAGGCCGAAGACCAGCCCGCGTCCTCGGAACGGCATCCTGGTGAAGACGTAGGCGGCCATCGCGCTGGTCGCGACCTGCAGCACCGTGCTGACGACGGCGATGACCACGCTGTTGACGATCGCCCGTCCGAAGGGGGTGTTGCCGAACAGCTGCGCATAGGGCTCGAGCGAGGGGTTCTCGGGAACAAGCTGGGGCGTCGCCGTGAGGCTCGCGCCCTGGTTGATCGAGGTGACGACCATCCACAGGAACGGGAACACCATGACGAGGGCGCCGCCGATCGTGACGACGTACCACACCACGGTCAGGAGGCGCTTACGCATCGTAATTCACCCACTTCCTCTGACCGATGAACTGGATCAGCGTCACGACCAGGATCACCGCGAAAAGGAGGATCGACAGCGCCGAGGCCATGCCGGCCTGCCCGTATCGGAACGTGAGGTCGTAGACCCTCTGGACGACGACCTCGCTGGCGTGGTTCGGCCCGCCCCCGGTCATGACGAAGACCTGATCGAAGACCTGGAAGCCGTTGATGAGGGAGAGGACCAGGACGAAGAAGCTCGAGGGGGACAGCATCGGCAGGGTGATCGAGAACAGCCGCCGCCACCATCCGGCTCCGTCGAGCTCGGCGGCCTCGTAGAGGTCCGGGTTGATCGACTGGAGGCCGGCCAGGAGGATGATCATCACGAATCCGAGGTCTTTCCACACCGATGCGAGGATGATCGCCGGCATCGCCCAGCCCGGATCCGCCCACCATCCCGGGCCGTCGATGCCGAACCACCCCAGGACGGCGTTGACCACGCCGCTCTTCGGATTGAGCAGCCACCGCCAGACCAGGGAGACGACGACCCAGCTGGTCACCACCGGGAGGAAGTACATGCCCCGCAGGAGCGACTGCCCCTTCATGCGGGTGTTGAGCAACAGGGCCAGGGCGAGCCCTCCGACGTAGACCAGGGGGAGGTAGCCGGCGACGTACACCAGGTTGTGCAGGAACGCGGCGCGCGTCTCGGGGTCGCCGACGAGCTCCCGGTAGTTGTCCAGTCCCACCCACTTCATGGGGCCGATGAGGTTCCAGCTGTGGAGGCTGGTCCATCCGGCGCTGATCATCGGACCGATGATGAACGCCAGCAGCGGGACGAGGCTCGGCGCCAGGAACAGGACGATCACCAGGTAGTAGGAGAGCGGCTGCCGACGGCGCCCGCGCGCCCGGCCGCGGACCGCCGACCCCTGTGACGGGGCCGGGGCCGGGGAGGATCCCGACGGCCGGTCCATTGCGGGATTCATGATGCTCATCGGCCGTCTCCTCCCCCGGAGACCAACCGTTCTCGCATGATCCTCCCCTGTCCGCCCGCGATGCCCTCGGAGTCGAAGGGGGTCGCGAGGACCAGCGCCGCCGCTCCCCGCGCCCATCCTTCGTCCTGCCATTCCTCGATGATGACGGGGACGGTCCGCTTGGCCGGCACCAGCGCGGAGCGGAAGGCCGTCTCGAACGTGGTCCTCCAGAAGCGCCAGGCCTGGACTCCTTCGCCCGAGACGATGACCGCCTCGGGATCCACGATGTTGACCGCGCCAGCGAGGGCCCGACCGAGGTGGCCGCCGGCTTCGGCGAACACCGCGCATGCGGACTCGTCGCCCGCGTCCGCGGCCTCCCGGAGGTCGTCCACCGTCTGCCCCTGCTCGATCGCGCCGTCCGCGACGCCCGAACGGATCAGCGCCTCCTCGCAGATCAGGGACTCCAGGCATCCGCGGTTCCCGCACTGGCAGACGGGTCCGTCCGCGAGGACGGGCACGTGGCCGAAGTCGCCTGCGGATCCGGTCGATCCGCGGAGTATCCGGCCCTCGGAGAGGATCCCCGCGCCGACGCCGGTGCCGATCGTCACGACCAGGAAGTCCTCGAACCCGCGCCCGGGGCCGAAGAGCCTCTCGGCCAGGCTGAGCGCGTTGACGTTGTTCTCCACGACGACCGGCAGCTCGAGCTCCTGGCGGAGGGACGCGCCCAGGGCGACGCGATGCCAGTCGAGTTGCGTCGAGTCGACGACGCCGCTCTCCTGGGAGTCGACGATGCCGGGAACGCCCACGCCCACGCCCAGGATCCGGGCCGAGGGGGAGGATCCCACGAAGTCCCGCGCGTGATCCGCGATCTGGCTGACTGCGGTCGGGCTTGAGGAGTCGAGGGGGACGACGGCGGAGCGCGTCACCTCGCCGTCGAGGGCCACCTCGACGAGTGCCATGTGATCGGCGACGACCTTGATGCCCACGGCGTGCGCACTGTTCGGGGACAGGGTGAGCAGCTTCGAGGGGCGGCCTCCGCGCGGGGAGACGACGGCCTCCAGCTCCCGGACGAGGCCCTCCGCGAGCAGGGCCCGCACGATCTGCGTGATGAGCGCCGGCGACACGGCGAGCTCCCGCGCCAGATCCGCGCGCGAGGACGGACCCCGCGCACCCAGCACGGCCAGCACAGCGGCGCGCCGAGGATCGGCTCCGATGGTCGAGGGGTCGCGACGGCGCGCCCCCTGCGTTTCTTTACGCATAAAGAAACCCTAGAACAAACTCGGAGAGACTGTCAACGCGACAAGACCCGCCCGGTCCGCGCGCTCCGGCGCGAACGGCGCAGGGGAACCGGGCCGCCGGAGGGGGACGAGAATCGACGAGGGCGGCCCGCGTGGCCGGCTCTCGCTGGCCGGGCGGGAAGCGCGGTCGTGCGGTCCGAGCGCGCCGCCGTCGATGGGCGGACCTCACGGTCCCGGTTGGGCGGACCTCACGGTCAGGCAGGAGCGTCCTCGCGGGCGGCGGACAGACGGGTGAGGGCGTCCGCCACATCCAGCAGGCCGTCCACGCGGAACTGCGCCGCGGTGCGGCCGGGACCCACATGGATGCCGACGTCGCCGCGCTCCGGGCGAAGCACCGCGAAGGCGTGCTCGTCGGTGACGTCGTCCCCGGCGTAGAGCACCGCTGCCGCGTGCGCCCGTCCCGCCAGGGCCAAGACCGCCCGCCCCTTGTCGCCGCGGCGGACGGTCAGCTCGACGACGCGTTTGCCCGGCAGCACCCACACGCCCGGCAGGGACTCGCCGGCCGCGATCGCCCGGGCCTCCAGCTTCCCGGCCTGCTTGCGGTCCTCGACCGGGCGCGTGTGCAGGGTGACCGACACCGGCTTGCGCCCCACCCACGCGCCCGCCACGCCCTTCTCCTCGGCCGCGCGCGCGATCTCCGTCAGGCGGGCGTCCGCCTCGGCCAGAGCCTGGGACTCCTGGGCCGTCAGGTCCACGGGTTGGACCGTCCCGTCGGTCCACCGGACCTCCAGCCCGTGCGATCCGACCAGCGCCAGGCGCTCCGCCGGCAGTCCCGACTCCTCGGCCAGCTGCGCCAACGCCTCCAGCGCGCGCCCCGACACCAGAGCCACCGTCGTGCCGGGCAGGCCGACCAGCCTCCCCAGCGCCGCCACCGATGCGGGCAGGGCGCGCGACCGTTCCGGATCCGTCTCGAAGGGCGCCAGCGTCCCATCGAAGTCCAGGGCGACCAGCAGGCGGTCCACGCGGGCGGCCTCGTCAAGAGCGGCGACGAGCGCCGATGGCAGCGGACCGCTCATGCCGGGCGCCCCTCCCCCGAGCCGGAACGGGCGCCGCCCGCGCCTCCCGACCCGGCGCCCGCGCCCGACGCGCCCGTCGACACCGGCACGGCCCACGCCACCCGCTCCAGCTCGGCCAGGAACCCGTCCGACCAGGCGGCGACGTCATGGATGCGCACGGTCCGGCGCAGCCGGCGCATCCGATGGGAGCGCTCGCGGGGCGCCATCCCGACGGCGCGGAGGATCGTGGTCTTGATGTCGTCGACGTCGTGGGGGTTGACCATGAGGGCCTGGCGCCCCAGCTCGTCGGCGGCGCCGGTGAACTCCGAGAGGATGAGCACGCCGTCGACGTCGACCGACGCCGCCACGTACTCCTTGGCCACCAGATTCATCCCGTCGCGCAGGGAGGTGACCAGGAGGATGTCGGCGGCCTCGTACAGGGCGGCGACCTCGGCGCGGGGGAGGTTGCGGTGGAGGTACTGCACGGCTGTGCGCCCCACCGTCGAATGCTCGCCGTTGATCCGCGAGGTCGCCACCTCCACCTCCTCGCGGAGGTCCTGATAGGCGGAGACGCCCTCGCGCGTGGGGATCGCCATCTCGATGAGGACGGCGTCCTGGACGTCCAGCGCATGCTCGTCGAGCAGCTCCCCGTACGCCTTGAGGCGCTCAGCGATGCCCTTCGTGTAGTCCAGGCGGTCCACGCCCAGCAGGACCGTGCGCGGGTTGCCCAGCTCCCGGCGGATCTCGGCGGCCCGGGCCCGCACGTCGGACCGGTTGGCCAGGCGGTCCCACGACGCGAAGTCCACGGAGATGGGGAACGCCCCGAAATGGGCGGATCGCATCCCGGGCCGGCAGTCCTCGCGCGTCCGGTCCCTCGCCGCGTCTCGTCCTTGCTCCCGTTCCCTCTCCTCGACGAGGGCGGCCCCGCCCGGCCGGGACTGCCCGTCCTCCAGCGGGACCTCGACGGTGCCCCGGTGGACGGTCCACCCCAGGAGGCGGCGGACGGCCTGGGCGAAGTTGCGGGCGTCCTCGGCCCGCTGGAAGCCGATGAGGTCCGCGCCGAGCAGCCCCTGCAGGATGAGCCGCCGCCACGGCAGCTGGCGGAACAGGCCCTCCGGCGGGAAGGGGATGTGGTCGAAGAAGCCGATCGAGACGTCGGGGCGCAGCTCGCGCAGCATCTGCGGGACCAGCTGCAGCTGGTAGTCCTGGATCCACACGCGTGAGCCGGGCGCCGCGGTCCGGGCGGCGGCCTCCGCGAAACGGCGGTTGACGTGCACGTAGGCGTCCCACCAGATGCGGTGGTACTCCGGCGGGGCGATGACGTCGTGGTACAGCGGCCACAGCGTCCCATTGGAGAAGCCCTCGTAGTAGCGCTCGACCTCCTGGGCGCTCAACGCCACGGGGACGATCGTGAACGGCTTGCCCGCGGCGGGCCCCTCGACCTCGAACGGCTCGGTGGGAGCGTCCGGGGACGACTCGCCGTCCTCAGAGCCGGACGCGTCCTCGTCATCACGGCCGGCCGCCTCTGCGGACCCGGCGCGCCCGGCCCGCGTCTGCGCGTCGGAGGCGATGCCGTTCCACCCGATCCACACGCCGCCCGTCTGTTCGACGACCGGCTCCAGGGCCGTCACCAGGCCGCCGGAGCTGGGCTCCCAGCGCCACTGGCCGTCCTCGCCGCGGCGCCGTTCCACCGGGAGGCGGTTGGAGACGACCACCAGCGGCCTGTCTGCCCCCTCGTCCGGCGACACGCCGGCCGGCGCCGTCCCGGTCTGGTCGCGCGCGTCGGTCTGGGCCATGCGGGATCACCTCGATCGGGCGCTCTGTTCCCGGCTCTCGGGCAGGCGCCGCTCGTTCCACTCTACTGAGGCACCGTGGCGGACGCCCGCGGGGCGCCGCCCGCCCCTCCCAGAACGGGGGACGCCCTCGTCGAGCCCCCTCTTCCGGGGAAGCCGACGAGGGCGCGCCCCGCGGGCGGATCGCTCGCGCAGGCGGTCAGTCGGACTCGGAGTAGGTGTGCTCCCAGATCACCGTCGAGCCGTCGGCGTCGTAGTAGACGAAGCGCATCTGCGGATCGGCGACGCCGTACTGCTCCATCATGGGGAACACCTGGTTCTGGGCCATGTCCTTGAGGGTGTCGGACTGGGTCTCGATACCGGCGGCCCCGGCCTCGAGGTCCCCGATCGGCTCCGCGAAGTAGTAGGAGTAGACCAGCGTGCTGGGCGCCTCGCCGGTGACCGTGAGGTCGGAGTAGGTGTCTCCCAACTGGTCCTTGATGGAGTCCGTTCCCGCCGAGGCGTCGCGCACCACCTCGTCCAGCGCCGCGCTGGAGTCGTCCGCCGACGGCTCCTCGGTGGCCGCCGGCGTCGTCTCCTCGGTCGCGGTCGGCGTGGCTTCCTCGGTCGAGGTGGCGGCCGCCCCCGCCGCCGACTGGTCCGACGATCCGGACGAGCACGCGCCCATCCCCAGCACCAGTGCGGCGGCGCCGGCGAGTCCGACCAGCGCATGAGTGACTGACCGTGTCATGGAATCCCACTCCTCAAAGTTTCTCGACATTGTTCTTCTGACACCTCCACCTTAGGCCCGCCCCAGGTACCGGTCGACGGAGGGCCGGTCCGTGGAACGACGGGCCGCACGAGATGGGACAATCGGGGCATGCCCTTCATCGAACTGGTCGACAGCACGAAGACCTACCGAATGGGCGGCACCGTCATCGCGGCGAACGACCGCGTGTCCTTCCAGGTCGAGCAGGGGGAGCTCGCCGTCATCCTGGGCGCCTCGGGCGCGGGGAAGTCGACGGTCCTCAACATCCTGGGCGGCATGGACACGAACGACTCCGGCCAGGTCCTCATCGACGGGACGGACATCTCGCGGTACTCGGCGCGCCGCCTCACCCGGTACCGCCGCCATGACGTCGGGTTCGTCTTCCAGTTCTACAACCTGGTCGCCAACCTCACCGCGAAGGAGAACGTCGAACTCGCCTCCCAGGTGGTCCGCGACGCCCTGGACGTCGACCAGGTCCTCGCCCTGGTCGGGTTGGAGGACCGCGCCGGCAACTTCCCCTCCCAGCTCTCCGGCGGCGAGCAGCAGCGCGTCGCCCTCGCCCGGGCGTTGGCGAAGAACCCGAAGATCCTCCTGTGCGACGAGCCCACCGGCGCGCTCGATTCGACCACCGGCCAGCAGGTGCTCGAGACCCTCGAGGAGTCGGCCCGCCGCCAGGGCGCCACCGTCGTGGTGGTCACGCACAACCGGGCGATCGCCGCCATGGCGGACCGCGTCATCGAGATGCGCGACGGCCGCGTGGTCCGCCAGGACCTCAACGCCCACCCGCGCGCCGCCGCCGAGATCGAGTGGTGACGGCCCCGTGACACGCGCCGCCGCCACGGATCTGCGCCGCACGATCCGACGCACCCTGCCCCGCTTCCTCTCCATCGCCAGCCTCATGCTGGTCGGCGTGTTCGCCCTGGTCGGGCTGCGCGCCACCGGCCCGGACATGCGCGCCACCGCCCAGCAGCTCTACGACGACGCGCACCTGGCCGACCTCAGCGTCACCTCTCCTCTGGGCCTGGACCAGGGGGACCGCGACCTCATCGCCTCCGCACCCGGAGTCCGCTCCGTCCAGTTCGGCCACGAGGAGGACGTCCTGCTCGCCGGCACCGACACCGCCCTGCGCGTGATGTCCGTCCCCGGGGCGGGCCCGGTCTCCGGATCGGGATCCTCCTCCGACGAGGGCGACCCCACGCCCCTCTCGGCGCCCCTGGTCGCCCAGGGGCGCCTGCCGGCATCCCCCGATGAGATCGCCCTGGACACCCGCCAGGACGCGGACCATGCGCTGGGCGACACGATCAGCGTCGAGCGCCCCCTCAGCGACGCCGAACGGGCGCTCGCCGATCAGTCGCTGGACGGCGTCGCCGTCGGCGACCTGCTGGGACGCCACACGTTCACCGTCGTCGGGTTCGTCGACTCGGCGGAGTTCATCGACCGGGGGCACGTCGGCCAGACCCTCATCGGCACGGGCCAGCTGTCCGGCATCGCCTACGTCCTGCCCGACGTCTTCGAAACGGATCTCAGCCAGGTCGCGCGCCTGAGCTTCACGGACACGGCGGGCCTGGCGCCCTACGACGACACGTATCTGAGCCGGCTCGACCAGCACCGGGACGCCCTCGTCGATCTGCTGGCCTCTCGCCCCCAGGAGCGTCTGGACGCGCTGAGGGCCGGCCCGCAGTCCGACCTCGAGGCCCAGCGCGATGCGCTGGCCCAGCGGCAGTCCGACCTGGACGCGGGCCGCGCGCAGTGGCAGGCCGCGCAGGCGCAGCTCGACGCCGTCCCCGCGGCGCTGGACCCCTTCCACGCGGAGCGCCAAGCCGACCTGGATGCGCAGAAGTCCCAGCTGGACGCCGCCGTCCAACAGATCGCCGACGGGCAGCAGGAGATCGCCGCCGCGCAGGCCGACCTGGACGCCCTCGCCGCCCCGACCTACACGGTCGAGGACCGTCGTGACAGCGCCGGCTACGAGAACTACGGCGACTACTCCCGCCGCATCGACGTGCTGTCGAACGTCTTCCCCGTCTTCCTGTTCGCGGTGGCCCTCATGGTCGGCCTCACCACGATGACGCGGATGGTCCAGGAGGAGCGCACCACGTCCGGGACGTACGCGGCGCTCGGCTATTCGCCGGCCGCGATCGTCGCGAAGGACGTCATCTACGGGGTCGGCGCGTCCCTGCTGGGAGCCGTGCTGGGTGTGGCGCTCGGGCACCTCGTCCTGCCGCCCGTCGTGTTCGGCGCGTACGCCGCCGGATTCATCTTCCCGGGACTCATCGACGCCTTCCATCCGTGGCTGTCGTTGGCGGCCGCCCTGATCGCGGTGGGGCTCACGGCACTCATCGCCGTCGTCGTCGCCCGCCGCGAGTTGGCCGAGCATCCCGCCGAGCTGCTGCGCCCCAAGGCGCCCCGGCCCGGCCGGCGGATCCTCCTGGAGCGCGTCCCCCCGCTGTGGCGGCGTCTGTCGTTCCTGCAGAAGGTGACCGCCCGCAACCTGTTCCGATACAAGGCCCGCGCGCTGATGACGATCCTGGGGATCGCCGGGTGCGTGGCCCTGCTGATCGCCGGCATCGGGCTGCGCGACTCGATCACCGGCATCGTCGCCGCCCAGTACGACCAGATCATCCGCTACGACCTCATCGCCGTCCAGGGCGGGGCCGACGCCGACCCGGATCAGGGCCGGGCCGACGGTTCCAGCGCCGGCACCGACGAGGGCCGCCCCGCCGCTGGGACCGCTCCGACCACGGGGACCGACCCCGCGGCGGACAGCGCGTCCGACACGGCGGACGCCCTCGACGCCGTCCCCGGGGTCGCCGCCTCCCAGCACGTCCGGTTCGAGCAGATGACGGTCCGCGGCGGGCCGAGGGACGCGAAGCAGTCGGTCAACCTGCTGGCCCCGCCGCCCGGGTCCTCCGACTTCGGGGACTTCGTCCACCTCGCCGACTCCTCCACGGGGGACCCGGTGGACCTCGGCGCGACGGGGGCGGGCGACGAGGGCGTCGTCATCTCGCAGAAGCTGGGAGAGCTGCTGGGCATCGGCCCCGGCGACCCGATCACCCTGAGCGACGCCGAGGGGACCGCGCACACGATGACGGTCGGCGCGGTCGCCCAGATGTACGTCGAGCACTACGTGTTCGTCCCCGACGCCGCCTATCTGGCGGCCTTCGGGCACGCGCCCGAGCCGAACGCCTGGCTGATCGGACTCGACGGACTCCACCACGCGGGGCCGCCCTCGTCGATGAGTGGGGCGGACGCGGCGAGTGGGACTGGCGCGGCGGGGACCGCGGGCGCGCCCGACCCCGACGACGTCGCCTCCGCGCTCATGGGCCTCGACGGCATGCAGACGGTCATCCAGGTGAGCACCGTGTCCGGCGTCATCGACGCCGTGCTCGACGGGCTCAACACGGTGATCCTGGTGATGATCGTCGTCGCGCTGGTGCTGGCCGTCGTCGTCACCTTCAACCTGACGAACATCAACGTCTCCGAGCGGATCCGGGAGCTGTCGACCATCAAGGTCCTCGGCTTCTACCCGCTGGAGGTCACGATGTACATCGAGCGCGAGACCCTGGCGCTCACCGTCGTCGGCATCCTGGCCGGATGGGGGCTGGGCGCCTGGCTGCACGGCTTCATGATCGGCATCCTGCCGCCCGACAACGTCATGCTGGCGCCGGCCCTCCATGCGTCGAACATCGCGATCTCGGCGGGGCTCACGCTGGCGATCTCCGCGGTGGTCATGGCCGTCATGCACGTGCGGCTCATGCGCATCGACATGCTGGACGCGCTGAAGTCCGTGGAGTGAGGGGCGGGGGCTCCTCGACTCGGACGCCGGCCCGGCTACTCGGGCGCCCCGGCGTCGGCCGGCTCATAGGCGCGGAACGCCGGGACCAGGGCCCCGCAGGCCAGCGTGCCCAGGACGACCAGCACGCCACCGCCGATCACCGTGGCCGCGACACCCAGCGCCCCGGCGGCGAATCCGTGGACGAGATCCGCGATCCGGGGCCCGCCGACGACGACCACCAGGAAGACGCCTTGAAGGCGGCCCCTCACCTCGTCCGTCGCGGCCGACAGGAGGATGGACTGCCGGAAGGCCGAGGACACCATGTCCGCGGCGCCGCCCACCGCCAGGGCCAGGACGGCCACCGCCAGGAACGGCGTCGCCCGCCCGCCGGCCAGCGCCACCGCGATCCCCGTCACGACCACGGACAGGCCCCACACGATGACCGCCACCAGCACGGCCCGGCCCTGGCGCCGCACGCGCGAGACCCATCCGGAGAAGACGCCGCCCACGACGGCGCCCACGGCCATGCCGGCCGACAGGAGGGCGAAGGCCATGCCGCCGGTGGCGGGGCCGCCGAACTCGACGTTCGCGATCTGCGGATACAAGGCGCGAGGCAGCCCGAAGACCATCGCGATGAGATCGACGAGGAAGCTGACCAGCAGCACCTTCGAGGCCCACGCGTAGCGGAAGCCGTCGATGACGCTGCCGATCCCCAGCGACCCGATGGGGTGATCGGGCGTGAGGGCGGGCAGCCGCAGCACCGCCCACAGGGTCACGGTCATCGTGACGGCGTCGAGCAGGTAGAGCGGCCCGGCGCCGAGCACCGGCAGCAGCGCCCCGCCGATCAACGGCCCGGCGATGGCGCCGAACTGGGAGACGGTGGTGTTCAGCGCGTTCGCGGCCGGCAGCTCGCGCGCGGGCACCAGCATCGGGATGACGGCGTTGCGCGCCGGTTGGTTGAGGGCGAAGAAGGACTGCTGGAGCGCGAAGATCCCCAGGATCAGCCAGACGTCGTGCAGGCCGGCCAACGCCTGCACGGCGAAGGCGGCGGCCGTCGCGATGTTGCCGATCGTCGTGACGACCAGCACGCGGCGCCGATCGAAGGCGTCGGCGATCGCCCCGCCCCACAGTCCGAACACGATGAGCGGGACCAGTCCGAACAGCCCGGTGAGCCCCACGTACGTCGAGTCCCGGGTGATCGCCCACAGCTGCGCGGGCACCGTGACGACGGTGAGCTGCGCCCCGATGACCGTGATGATGTTCGCCCACCACAGCCGGGCGAAGTCGCGGTGCTGCAACGGCCGGGTGTCGGCCAGAGCGCGGCGCAGGTGCGAGGACGTCGGGGGCTCCTCAGTCGTGGCGGCGTCCGGCGCGGGCCGGGCAGATCGGGGACCCCGAAAGTCTACGTCGAGCGCCTCCGCAGGGGAGCCGCGGTCCGGGAGGGGTCCCCGCCGGCGCCCCCCCCCGACTTCGGTGCTGTTTCCCCGCGAGTTCGGTGCTGTTTCGCCGCGAGTTCGGTTCGTGTGGCGTGCGAGGGCGTCTGATGCTGGGTGCTGGTGTCACAGGTACCGATCTCACTGAGGCGACGGTGGCGCGGCTACGAGACGCCGCCGCGTCGGCGCAGGTCACAGGCTCAGTGTCAGCGGCCTCCCGATCGGCCTGCCCGTGAGAACGGTAGGTGTGGCCGAAACCGGTACCTGTGGCAGGCCCAGACGCCCGAAACCGGTACCCGTGGCAGACCCCGCGCCCGAGACCGGCGCCCGTGGCAGGCGTTCCAAGCGCGCCGGGACGGTCGCCAGGTGGGTGACGGGTACTGATGTCCGGCGCGTGGTGCTTGAGCAGCCTTGGGAGGGTTTGGAGGCCAGACTCGGGCCGCGACACAGACACAGACCTATCGGCGCGCGCCAATCACAGCCCCACCGCGCTGAACCACCTGACCGCCTGACCGCCACCGCACTGAACCGGCAGGCACGCCACGGCGACGTCTGCGAGGCCCGTGCCACCCTCATCAAGAAGCCTGCCACCGAGACAGCGGAGGATGCGAAGCGGGTTGGTGGCCGAGTCCCCGCGAGCGCCCAGACTCGCCGGCCCCGATGGGGCGAACCTCGCGGGTCGTGATGGCCCGCGAGGCATGCCCTGGGGGCCATGGTGATCTCGACCGACGCCAGGGGAGCGTCGCAAGACTTGCCCAGGGCGTCACCGCTGGCCGGTCGCGGCCGTTCTCTCAGACGAGGGCCGACACCGGGTCAGTGCGCCCAGGCCTCGACCTCGGTGCACACCGGCTCCCCGCCGCGCCCGGCCGACGCCTCGATGGCCAGGCCGAGCAACTGGTCCTGGAGGGCATGGGCCAAGGGGTAGGGCGGAGCGCCCTGGTCGAGGGCCCAGGCGCCGGCCGACCTCATCAGGGTGGCGATGGCGATCTCCTCGTCGGAGAACCGCTCGCCTGGGAAGGGCGTGCGGTAGACGGCCCGGCCCTCGAAGGTGATCGACTCCAGGCAGAAGCCGTCCAGGTCGAGGTCGTAGCCCGTCTGGCGGCGCTCCAGCGACGAGCGCATCAGGGTCTGCGGCTCGGGGAGGTGGCGGACGGAGTCCCCCGAGATCTCCCCGCGGGTGCCGCGCACCAGGACCCGGCGGTGGAGCAGACGATTGTGCCACTGGTTGTCGGTGAAGTCGTAGAGGCCGGTGCCTTCGGGCAGGTCCAGGACAGCGAGCGTCGTCGTGGCGGCGTTGACCGGCGGGTCATCGCGCCATCCGGAGCGGTCCTCGGGGTCGAGCAGGGGCGCGGCGCGCCGGTGGGCGGTCACCGTCGCGGGGCCGAAGCAGGCATCGGCCGCCTCCCCCAGATAGCTCCGGATCAGCGCGACCGCGTGATAGGTGTGCGTGGAGGAGATCTGCACCTGGGTGGCCTCCCCGAGGACACCGCTGCGGAGGATCGCGCGGCGGGCGGCGTGTTCGGGGAGGACGGGATACTGTTCCGCGATCTGGACGCGCCCGGTCGCACCGACCTCCGACCACAGACGCCGCAATCCGTCGGCGTCGGCGGCGGGAGGCGTCTCGGCGAGCACGCGGACGCCCTCGTCGAGGGCGAGCGAGCGCGTCACCTCGCCGTTCGCCGCGTAGGCCACGGCGACGGCCACCAGGTCGGGCCGCGCCCCGCGGACCAGGTCGCCCGGCGTCGCGAACGTCGGGCAGCCGGGGAACGCGCGCTGCCAGTCGGCGCGGGTGGCGGACGTGCGCGCCGCCATCCCGACCAGGTCGAACTCCTCGGGCAAGGCGCACGCCAACCGCCCGTAGAACTGCGCGCGCCAACCGCCCCCGACCACGCCGATCCGTATCGTCATCGCCGAACCTCCTGCTGGGAAGCGTAGCGGGCGCGGCGACGGACCGGAGCCTCCGCCGGTGGCCGTGGGCCGGGGGCCGGGGCCGGGGCCGGGATAAGGGGCCGCACGTCGTCCGGTCCGCGAGCACGCCTCAGACGAGGACGACCACTCGTTCTTTGTCATCACACACCACCAGAGTTGCACTGATAAGTGACACCACATGGGGTGAGGTCCGGTACGTAGCTTGGAGGAGGACATGTCACCCGCATCTGCGCTCGCCACCAATGAGACCCTGACGATGTCACCGGAGCAGGTGGCGTCAGCCCAGGCACTGGACGAGCGGACACTTGCCCCTGCGCAGGTGTCACGCATGCGACTCCAGTTCATGTTCGAGGACGGATCCACCGCCGAGCTTCCGGACACGCTGATCAGCGTCGTCCAGCGCACCCTGCGGAGCATCGGCGACGGAAACACCCTGACCATCGGATCGCTTCCCAGCGCACTCACCACGACAGCCGCGGCGGACCTTCTCGGGATCTCCCGGACGACGCTGATGAAGCGCATCCATCGGGGCGAGATCCCGTCCCACAAAGCCGGAACGCACACGCGTCTGAAGGCGAGCGACGTACTCGCCGCACAAGAGTCGGCACGGGCCGGACGACGCGAGGCCGTCGAGAGACTGCTCGACTTGGAGGACGAGCTGGGCATGCACAACTGACCCAGAACGTCACCGACTTCGCGCTCACCCCCGCCGACGAGGACGACCTCCCGTATGAGCTCTACACCGCCGACGACTTCTTCCTGCTCGTCTACGATTCCTCGCCAGAACTGGTCCGTCGGACAGCCTGGAGGATCGAGGAGCATCGGAGAGGCAACACCGCTTCTCCGTTCTCCCCAGCGGAAAGACCGAAGAGCGCCGGAGCGCCTCAATTCTCCTGCGTGGTCGCTCGCATCCTCTCACCATGATCAGCTCGTTGCACGCCCCTCTCGCCGACGAGTGGAAGTTCTCTCCTCCACCGCGACCCGGACCGGCAGCGCCGCGGCCGCGGGACCACGCTCACCCCGGATCGCGCCCCAGCGCCGCCCGCACGCGGGCGATGACGCCGGCCCGGTCGGCGGCGCTCCCCTCGACGTCCTCCCGGTCGCCGTCGACGACCAGCAGCGGTCCGGCGTCGTACTCGCGGGACCAGCGGTCGTAGTAACGGAGGAGGTCGCGGTAGTAGTCCTCCAGACCCGGGTCGGCCTCGACCTGCTCGTAGGGGCGGCCGCGCTTGCGGATGTGGCGGAGCATCGTGTCATAGGAGACGGTGAGCAGCACGACGAGGTCCGGCGTCTTGCGGTGGCCCCGCACGCAGTCCAGCTCCTCCATCATGTTGGCGAAGAGGTCCGTGTAGGTCTCCCACTCGGTGCGCGAGACGTTGCCGCGGTCGTAGTTCATCCGCATGAAGATGCGATCCTCGTAGATCGAACGGTCGAGCACCGTGTCGCCTGGGCGTCGCATCGCCCGCTTGATCGCGGCGAAGCGCCGGTTCAGCAGGTACACCTGCATGAGGAACGCGTACGGGTTGCGCGCGTCGGCATCCCCGGCCGCGCGCCGTCGGGCCGCGAGCGCGTTGCCGCGATAGAAGTCGTCGATGATCGGGTTGTCGTCGACGGGCTCGTACATGGGCTGCGCGCCCAGCGCGTCGGCCAGGATGCCGGTGAGCACCGTCTTGCCTGCGCCGATCGGCCCCGCGATCGTGATGAGCATGTCCGGCCTCCCTCTCTCCCCCGCCCCGCCGACGGGAGCCCGCCGGTCGGGTTCCGCTTCCCTCCTCATGGACGAGGGCGTCCCTGGTCCGCACCACCGGTGATCTCCATTGTCCGCCACGGGCCGGCGGAGCGCCGCCCGCGGTGCCGAACGCCGACGCCGACGCCGATGTCCGCGTCGATCCGACTCTCTCCTCCCATGACCCCCACGACCCCCACGACCCACGGGTCCCATGCCACCGGTCCGTCATCACGCTAGCGTGAGGCCATGCGGATGCCGGCCAGGGGCGGATCGGTGGTGTCGACGCTCGACGCGACCCACCCGGTGCGTCCCGATCTGGGTCTGTGCGTGGCGCCGATCTGCGCCGACGGTGGATGCCGCACCCGCTGCCCCGACGCGGAGCTGCTGCGGGCCACGTTCCACATCATGGTCCTGTGCCGCCAGGGCGCCGCCTCCCAGGTGATCGACTTCCGGGAGCAGCATCACCACCCCGGGTCCCTCCTGTGGATCCCGCCCGGCGTCGTCCACGAGCGCACCCCCGCGTTCCAGGGCAGCGCCGTCTGCTTCACGTCGGCGTTCCTGGGCTCCGGCCTGGCCGAGCTCACCGAGGCGGCCGCGCCCTCCGCGGGCACCAGCGCCCGGCCCGCCGTCCCCTCTCCGGACGGCGCGATCGGCGGCTCCTGGAACCTCCAGGGAGACGACCTGGCGGACGTCGACGCGATGATCCACGTCCTGGGCCGGGAGTACCTCCGTCTGCTCGACTCCCCCACGGGGATCGTGCGCGTGCGCGGGGACGCGATGCTGCGCCACCTCCTGATCGCCCTCATCGAGCGCGTCCAGGCGGTCCCCCGGGAACGCGACGCTTCCGAGATCACCCATCCTCTGGTCCGCCGTTTCATCGAGATGGTCGAACTCCATTTCTCCCGCCTGCACACCGTCGAGGACTTCGCCGCCGTCCTCGGCTGCTCGACCCGCACCCTCCAGCGACTGTGCTACGAGGAGATCGGGGTCACGCCGAGACAGTTCATCGACGTGCGCGTCGCCGAGGAGTCCGAACGCCTCCTCACGCTCTCGCAGATCCCCATCGCGGCCGTCGCGCGCACCGTGGGATTCGCGGACGCGGCGAACTTCTCGAAGTTCTTCCAGCGCCAGACCGGGCAGACGCCCGGCGCGTTCCGCCGCGCGATGGCGCGCGTCGGCGACTGACCCGGCCACGCGGGCCGCCCTCGTCGATCGCGGCGCGGCGCCAGGTCCGGGGATCACCACAGTCTGTCGGACCTTCACCATCGACGAGGGCGACCCGCCGTCCGAGGACGACGAGACTTGAGGCACGGGGAGCGGAGGACGCGGGAGTCCTCATCGTGAGGCGCCCCTCGAAGCCTGGGCATCCTCCGCGTCGACGCGCCGACGCGGCAACGCCCACCCGAAGGAGAACGCGATGGGCATGTGGTACATGAATGACGAGCGCGAGGCGGTCCTGGCGACCACCCGCGAGTTCGTGGAGAAGGAGGTCCGGCCGCGCGCGATGGAGATCGACGCGTCCGACGAGTTCCCCATGGATCTGTTCAAGCGGGCCGGGGAGCTGGGCCTGCTCGGCATCACGATCCCGGAGGCCGACGGCGGCCTGGGCATGGATCAGACGACGAACGCGCTGGTCCTGGAGGAGATCGCGAAGGTCAGCCCCGTCCTCACGATCGCCATGGGCGCCCACATCCTGCTGGCGGGCGGGATGCTGGAGATGCTGGGCACGCCCGAACAGAA
Source organism: Actinomycetes bacterium (assembly GCA_023426345.1). Lineage (GTDB taxonomy): Bacteria > Actinomycetota > Actinomycetes > Actinomycetales > Actinomycetaceae > Pauljensenia. The sequence continues at coordinate 2,603 of JAFAAX010000091.1, read as the reverse complement.
GCAGCGGTGGCTCGCCCCGGCGTGCACCGGCGAGGTCGTCCTGTCCTGCGGGCAGACGGAGGCGATCGGCGGGGACGATCAGGGGGAGTACTCGACGCGCGCCGTGTTGGACGGCGAGGAATGGGTGATCAACGGCGGCAAGGTGCTGGTGTCCAACATCGGCGTCGCCGACTGCTACATCATCATCGCCGTCACCGCGGAGCACCCGGACCCGGTGCTGAAGACGGGGCTGTCGGCCTTCATCATCCCGGCGGGCACGCCCGGATTCGAGGTGGGTGCCGACGAGCAGAAGGTCGGTTGGCACGGGTCGGCGACGGGGTCCCTGTTCTTCACGGACTGCCGGATCCCGAAGGGGAACCTGCTGGGGGTCCAGGACCAGGCGCTCCAGGCGATGTTCGTCTCCGCCACCGCGGAATTCCTGTCCTGCGGCCCCGTGTCGCTGGGCATCGCCGAGGGCGCCTTCCAGATGGCGAAGGAGTACTCGATGCAGCGGATCCAGCTGGGGCAGACCCAGTTCGACCGCTTCCAGGTGACGCGCCACAAGCTGGTGCGGATGTACACGGAGATCGAGTCGCTGCGGGCGCTGGTGTACTCCACCTACGCCCAGCGCGACCGGGGGGAGCTCGAGTTGGCGCGGGGGCGCCTGCTCAAGGTCGAGGGCGCGCGCGTCGCCGAGGAGGTCGGCCGCGAGGCCATCCAGATCTTCGGGGGCGCCGGCACCATCGTCGGGACGGGAGTCGAGCGGTTCTGGCGCGACGGCAAGGTGATGGCGATCGGCGGCGCGTCCGTCGAGGCGCTCACGGAGGCCGTCGCCGGCATGATGCGGAGAGGACTGATCTGAGATGAGGGACTACGCGGGGAAGGTCGTCGTCATCACCGGCGCGGCCAATGGAATGGGGGCGGAGCTGGCTCGGCGCTACGCGGGCGCGGGAGCCCGGCTGGCGCTCTTCGACATCGACGAGGAGAACCTGGAGAGTCTGAGGAAGGAGCTCGACGAGGGCGGCGCCACCGTCTGGGGGCGTCCGGGCGATGTCGCCGACGCCCGGGCCGTCCAGGCGTTCGCGGACGAGGTCTTCACCCGGTTCGACCGGGTGGACGTCCTGTACAACAACGCCGGGGTGATCTCGGCGGGCCTGACGTGGGAGGAGCCGGCGGAGGACTGGGACTGGCTGCTCGGCGTCAACCTCTTGGGGCTGGTCAACGGGATCCGGGCGTTCGTCCCGCGGATGAATGCGCAGGACTTCCCCTCCGATGTCGTCAACACGGACTCGATCGCGTCGTTCCTGCCGGTGGAGAACTCCCCCGTCTACGTCGCCTCGAAGTATGCGGCGTTCGGGATGAGCCAGGTCTTCGACCTGCAGTTGCAGACCCTCCAGTCGCCGGTGCGCAGCCACGCGGTGTGCCCGGCGATCGTCCAGACGGACCTGGCGCGGTGCAACGAGCACCGCAACCAGCCCGACTTCGATCCGGCGGACCACCCGTACCTGACCAGCGAGGACTACCTCAAGCGGTGGGCCGTGGTCAAGGGCTCGCTGCCCTATGGCATGCCGGTGGACGAGGCCGTCACGCGCATCATCGACGGCGTGGAGGCGGACCGGTTCGCGATCTTCACCCACCCCCAGTACAACCCGCAGATCGCGCTGGGCGTCCAGGCGCTGCTGGACGGGCACCACCCGGCGCTGGTCCAGCGCTGAGCCCCGGATCACGGGCGGGCACACGGAGGTGCCCGCCGGAAAGGAGGAACACGAGATGTATCCCTATGAGAAGAGCTTCGACCACGTCGTCACGGTCGAGATCGACCACGACACCCACGTCGCCGTCGTCACCTTGGACTGCCCGCAGAACAACAACCGCCTGTCGGAGCAGACGGTCGACGAGCTGCGCCAGGCGATCGACCGCATCCGCGTGGACCGCGAGGTCCGCGTCGTCATCCTGCACGGCACCGGCGACATCTGCTTCGGCGCCGGCGACCTGGGCACGCTGAAGAGCCGCTTCGCGGTCTCCCTGCCCGCGGGGCGCCAGACGATGACGGAGATCGGCGAGATGGTCCGGGCCATGATGTTCATGCCCCAGCCGGTCATCGGCGTCGCGGAGGGCGCCTGCCAGGGCGGCGGCTGCAACCTGCTGCTCAGCACGGACATGGTGATCGCGGAGGAGCGGGCGACGTTCCTCCAGATCTTCGTCGACTACGCGATGAGCCCGGACACCGGCGGCCTGTGGGCGCTCCAGCACCTGGTGGGCCCCGCCCGCGCCAAGCAGCTGGCGATGGTGGGCGAGCCCGTCACCGCCGCCCAGGCCCGCGAGTACGGCATGGTCCTCGACGTCGTCCCCGACGGGGGCGGCATGGAGGCCGCGCGCGCCCTGGCGGCGAAGATCGCCGCGAAGTCGCCGGTGGGCGTCGCCCACACGAAGGCGATCTCGAACCACCTGTCGGATTACACGGTGGAGAGCTACTTCCAGGTCGAGGCGGACTACCTGTGTCTGGGGGCCCTCTCCCACGATTTCAAGGAGACGGTCGCCGCCGCCATGCAGCGGCGCGCTCCGGAGTTCACCGGGGAGTGACGTCGAGCCGTCGATGACGGGGCGTCTGGCCGGGTGCGCCC
>JAFAAX010000064.1 GCA_023426345.1 Actinomycetes bacterium | reverse complement strand
TCACGGAGGAGCAGCGAGCCGCGGAGGGCCGACAGGGCAACATCCCCTCCGACCTGCACGCCGCGCGGGAGCTGCTCGCGCGCGCGGTGGGACTGTCCAGCGAGGAACTCCCGTTCGTCGGGGAGCTCATCGAGGTCCGCACGGAGTTCGAGCCCTGGCGGGAGGCCTTCAACCTGGCGCTCGGCGGGTTCGCGACCACCCTGCTCCTCGACGTGTCGCGCCTGGGCGAGTTCCGCGCCGCGATCGACGGCCTGCGCCTGCCGGGGGTGCGCGTGCGCTACGAGGGCGTGCCGACCGGCCAGCCGCGAGGGCATCATCCCGATGATCGCACGCTGCCGGCCCGCCTGGAGTACCGCCCGACCCCCTTCACCGGGTGGCTGGAGGAGCGTCTGGAGCGCCGTTTCCCCTACGTCTGCGTGGAGAACGCCCGGGAACTCGGCCGCCACACGATGGCGCTGACGATGACGGGCCAGATCTCCCAGGGCGATCGCGGCGCGCACGGCGGGCACGGGCGCACGAACGTCCTCGGGTTCTCCAACCGACGTCGGCTCGCGGAGCTGTCCGGCCAGATCAGCGCCGCCGAGACCCGCCTCGTGGAGGCCCGGCGCGCCGAGGGAGCCGCCACGGCGGCGCTCGACGCAGTCGACGCCCGCCGCGACGCGCACCGCGTGATCGCGGGCCTCACCTGGGAGCAGGTCGACGTCGAGGGGCTCCTGTCTACCCGGGAGTCGTGGCAGACGATCCTCGATCAGGTCACCGCGGGCAATCCGGAGATCGCGCGCCTGCGCGAGCGGATCGCGGCGGCCAAGCAGAAGGCCGCGCGACTCCGCGAGGAGATCGGGCGCGCGAAGGAGGAGCAGGAGCGCCTCAACGAGCAGTGGACCGGCACGGTCGACGCCGTCGATGAGTCACAGACCCTCGTCGACCGTGCCGAGGACGCCGGACGCGCCCTGACCGCCGAGCAGGCCGCCTATCTGGACGAGCGCTTCGAAGTGGCGGATTCCACCCGGTCCCGCTCCGTGACGGCGTCGGCGGAGCTGCTCCGCTTCGACACGGCGGTCGGAGCCGCCGCCCAGCGCCTGGCAGCGGATCGGGCGGCCGCGCAGGACACGCTGGCCGAGCAGCGCGACGAGTTGGCGCGCATCCTCCAGGGCTTCCTCGACCGATGGCCCAATCCGAACCTGATGGCCGACCCCGACCGCTCCGTCGGGGACTTCGAGCGGATCCTCGACGAACTGGAGTCCAGCGGGCTCGCGGAGCTGGAGACCGAGTGGCGGGACGCGCTGCTCACCCTGTCCGGCAACGATCTGACGAACCTGGCGTCCACCCTGGCGCGGTCGTTGCGCGAGATCCGGGACCGCATCGACCCGATCAACGCGATCATGGAGGATCTCCCCTTCTACGACGACGCCCACCGCCTCCAGATCACGATCCGCGAGAACCAGTCGGCCGTCCGCGCGCGCTTCCGCAAGGAGCTGCGCGACGTCCGCTCCCTCATCGACCACGCCGACACCGAGGCCGACCGGGAGGCGGCGTACGGGCGTATGGAGCGCCTGATTGCGCGGATCCGCCGCTCCTCCCCGGAGTTCGCGGACCTCGTCGACGTGCGGACCCACGTCCATGTCAGCGCCGAACGGGTCCGGGCCGACACCCACGAGCACGTCGCGCTGTATGACCACATCGGGGAGAAGTCCGGCGGGGAGTCGCAGGAGCTCATCGCCTTCATCGTGGGCGCCGCCCTGCGCTACCAGCTCGGTGACGCCGGGGCGGAGCGCCCGCGCTACGCGCCGGTCTTCTTGGACGAGGCCCTCATCAAGGCGGACGCCCACTTCACGAAGCGCGCGATCGGCGCCTGGCGGGGCCTGGGCTTCCAGCTGGTCATCGGGGCGCCGAACGACAAGTACAGCGCGATCGAGCCCCACGTCGACGTCGAGTACGACATCCTCAAGGACACGCACGGCCGCTCGTGGGCCAAGCCGAAGGTCGCGCTGCCGTGAGCCCCTGCCTGCTCGATCCGCGCGACGCGGCCGAGGCGCTTGCCCGACGCGTGGGCACCTCGTGGGCCGCGCGCGTGTGCACAGAGGTCGAGGGCACGAGCCAGTCCCCTCTCACGATCAGTCTGCGCCCCGGGGTCACCGGACAGGCGGCGGTCGAACAGGTGGGGCTCGCGGCGTGGACGGCCTGGCGGCTGGCGTGGCGCCGTCTCGATCTCTCCGATCTGGACGGAGCCCTCGTGACGGCCACGCGGATTCGCATCCGGGGCGTGACCGAGACCGTGCCGCGGACCCTCGAGATCCGCGACCTCGAGGCGGCGACGGCCGTTCTCGGGCGCCTGGGCGGACCGGACCTCCCCGTGGACCTTGCGCGGGCCCGCTCGGCGGCCGTGCGCCTCCGTGAGGCAGGCGGACGCCTGACTCCCCGCGCCCTGCGCGCACTCTGCCGGCTCACCGACGCTGACGTGGACGTCGCGGTCCAGGCCGTCAGCTGGATCCGGGATCATCCAACCCTGGACGCGTGGACCGCGCGGCAGATCCCCATTCCGGGCATGGACTCGAAGTGGTGGGAGCGCCATCCCGGGCTCATCGGAGCCCTCGTCGGACGCGACCTCCCCGAGCCTCGTCCCCGCCTGTCCGTCGTCCATCTCACCTACGTGGATCCTTCCTATCTGGCGGACCCCCAGGCCCGGCGCCATGACTCGTGGACCACCGGGGACCGCCACGATCTCGCGTACGCGCCCCGCGCGGTCCTCATCGTCGAGAACCGCGACTCCCGCCTCTGGTTCCCGCCGGTCCCCGGCACGATCGTTGTCGAGGGGGGAGGCAAGGCCGCCGCCCGCACGCTGGTCCCCATCGAATGGCTGATGGGCGCGGAGCACCTGGTCTACTGGGGCGATCTCGACGCCGATGGCCTCGCGATCCTCGATCATCTCCGGGCCGCGCTGGACGAGCGCGGTCGTCGCCTCGACTCGATCCTCATGGACGGCGCCGCCTACGAGCGCTACCAGGAGCTGGGCGTGTCCCGCGGCGCCGATGGAGCGCTCCTGGAGCCCTCCCACCGGCGCCTTGCCCACCTCACGGACGCCGAGGCCCGGGCGCATGCGCGACTGACCACCGACGGCCCCTCCCCCGTGCGCCGCATCGAGCAGGAGAAGATCCCTCCCGAGGACGCCGCGGCCGCCCTCGTGCAGCTCATCGGGGCCCGGTGAGCGCGGCGCGCAGCGCCGGCCACGATCCCGCGAACCCGGGGTGCAGGTCGAAGCGGGCGACCTCGTCGACCGGCGCCCAGACCAGCTCGAGGCTCTCGTCGTCCGCGATGACCGGGTCGAAGGGGACGACCACGTCGGCCACGACCGTCGTGTAGGTCCACACCGACCGGTCCAGGACGGACAGGAACCGCACGCGCACCGCGGCTCGGGCGACGCCGGCCTCCTCGCGGGCCTCGCGCAGGGCCGCGTCGACCGCGGACTCGCCGAGGTGCCGCGCGCCGCCCGGGATGCCCCACGTGCCGCCGTGGTGGCTCCACTCGGCGCGGTGCTGGAGGAGGACCCCCCGCGCGGGATCGCACGCGAGCAGGCCGGCGGCGCCGAAGCGCCCCCAGTACCGCTGCCCGTCGGGCGCCGTCACGAAAGCGTCGCCCGGGTCCCGTTCACGCGCCATCGGAGGGGGCGTCCCTGCGGGCCAGATCCTCGTCGACCAGCTCGAGGACGGCCGCGACCACCTCGTCGACGCCCAGGCCCGAGGAATCGACCACGGCCACGCCGGGCGCGGGGGTGAGGAACTCCGACACCGTCGCGTCCGCTGCGTCGCGGTCCTCGATCTGGCGGCGCGTGGCCTCCAGGTGCTCCGGCGCCGCGTCGCCGTAGAGCTCCCGGGTGCGCCGGGCCAGGCGGGCCTCGTTGTCGGCCAGCAGCAGAACCCGCACATCCGCGTCCGGGCAGACGACGGTCGTGATGTCGCGTCCCTCGGCGACCATCCCGGACCCGTCGGCGCGCGCCGCCAGCATGCGGCGGCGCTGCTCGCGGGCCATCCAGTGCCGCACGTCGAGGTTCGTCGAGACGGCGGCGATCGACTCGGAGATGCGCGGCTCCCGGATCGCGGCCGTCACCTCGACGCCGCCGACGAAGTAGTGCGGATCCACCGGGTCGGAGTCCATGACCAGGGGCATGCGCTCGGCGGCGGCCGCCACCGCCGAGCGGTCCGACAGATCGAGGCCCCGGTCCAGGGCGTACCACGTGAGGGAGCGGTACATCGCGCCCGTGTCGAGGTACCCGATGCCGAGTTCGACGGCGAGCCTCTTCGAGACCGTCGACTTGCCCGAGCCGGCCGGCCCGTCGATGCCCAGGGTGAGCCCCACCCGCCCGATCCTGGCCCGCCGCAGGGCCCGCGCGTCGCTGTCGGTCACTCCCCGTGGTCCTTCCCCTCGGGCGTCGCGTGGGCGACCACCCGCCACCCGCGACGGTCCAGCTCGATCTCCGCGTCGCGGGCCCGCACCGGATCCACCATGACGCGCGCGACGCCCACCCTCTGGCCCGCCGAGTGGTCGAGCGTGAGGTCCTCGATGTTGACGCCGATCTCGCCGAGCTCGCCGAACAGGCGGCCCAGCTCCCCCGGCCGGTCGGGCACGAGGACCTCGACCTCCGCGAAGCGCTGGGGGGCGCCCCCGTGCTTGCCGGGGATGCGGGCGACGCCGAGGTTCCCCTCGGTCATCACGCGCGTGACGGCCCCCGCCGAGCCGCCCCGCAGAGGCCCCTCCACCCGGGCGCGGTCGAGCGCGTCGACCAGGGGGTCCAGGTCGTCGCGGAGCGCGTGGAGGATGTCGGCCACCGGCCCCGCGTTGCCGCCGACGATCGCCGTCCACAGGCGGGGATCGGACGCCGCGATGCGCGTCATGTCGCGCAGGCCCTGCCCCGCCAGGGCGAGGGCCGACGAGGGCGCCTCCGCCAGCCGGGCGGCGAGCAGGCTGGAGACCAGCTGGGGGACGTGGCTGACCAGGGCGACGGACTGGTCGTGCGCGGCAGCGTCGAGGTCGAGCGGGACCCCTCCGAGGTCCGTGGCCAGCGCGCGGACCGCCAGCACGGCCTCGGGCGCGGACGTCGCGTGGGCGACGACCACCCACGGGCGTCCGACGAACAGGTCCGCGTCGGCGGAGCCGGCGCCGGAGCGCTCGCGCCCGGCCATGGGGTGGGACCCCACGTACCGCGCGGCCAGGTCCGGCGCTCCCGCCGCGCGCGCGGCCGCCAGGACCTCATCGGCGACGACGCCCTTGAC
>JAFAAX010000008.1 GCA_023426345.1 Actinomycetes bacterium | reverse complement strand
GTCGACGCCCACCGGCACGACGACCGGCGGGAGCGTCTCCGTGGTGCGGTCGGGACCGCGGATGGCTGCGGCCCTGGCCACGGTGGCCGTGGCGGCCCTGGTGGCCGTCCCGGCCTCGGGCGCCCTGGGTCCCTGGTCGGACCGCACCGTGCTGCGCGACGTCGTCGAGCCCCCGCTGGACGTCCAGGACTACCCCTCGCCCCTGGCCGCCTACCGGCACTACACGACCGACCTGGAGGACCAGACCCTCCTCACCGTCTCCGAGCTGCCCGAGGACGCGCGCGTGCGCATCGCGGTCATGGACACCTACGACGGCACGGCCTTCGGCATGTCGGACCCGGAGACCACCGACATCGGGGGGTACGTGAGAGCGGGCTCGACGCTGCCCGACGATCCGGACGGCGGGCGGACGGCCGCCGGGGACCCCGTGCCCGTCTCCGTCACCACGGACGGGCTGATCGGCCCGTGGGTCCCGGTGGTGGGCCGGCCGCAGACCCTCGCGTTCACGGGGCCGGACGCCGGGGCCGACCAGGACGGGCTGCACGTCAACCGGTGGTCGGACGCGGCCCTCACCACGGGGCCCGTCGGCGCCCTGTCGTACACGATGACGACGCGCGTGGAACCGGCGCTCACCCAGGACCAGCTCTCCGACGTCGCCACGACGGAGATCCGGGGGACGCCGGACACCCGCGTCCCCGACGGCGTGGCGTCCCTCGCGCAGGAGGTGGCCGCCACCGAGCAGACGCCGCTGCGCAAGATCCTCGCCATCGAGCGCTACCTGTCGGAGCAGGGCTTCTACTCGAACGAGGACACGGCGGAGTCCCGTCCCGGCCATCGCGCCGACCGCCTGGCGCGCATGCTGGACGCGGACCAGATGATCGGCGACGACGAGCAGTACGCCCCGCTCATGGCACTCATGCTTCACTCGCTCGGCATCCCCGCCCGCGTCGTGATGGGCGCCTACCCGGAGACCGCGCCGGCGGACGGCAGCCCCGTCGATCTGCGCGGAGTGGATCTCCACGTGTGGGTGGAGGTCGAGTTCCAGGGGGTCGGGTGGGCGGCCTTCGACCCGACGCCCCCGCGCGACCAGGTGCCCCAGACGGACGTCCCGAAGCCGCATTCGGTGCCCAGGCCCCAGGTCCTCCAGCCCCCCGAGCCCCCCGAGGATCCCATCGACCTGCCGCCCTCGACGACGGACCGCGATCCGGACTCCGGGAAGGACCAGGAGACGGCCGTGCCGTGGGGGCTCATCGCCGGCATCTCCGGCGGGACGCTGCTCCTGCTCGCCCCGATCGCCGCCGTCCTCGGCGCGAAGGCCCGGCGGTCGAGCCGGAGGAGGAACGCCTCCGAGCCCTCCGCCGCCGTCGCCGGATCGTGGGACGAGGTGGTCGACCTGGCCGTCGACGCGGGCGCCGTGGTCCCCGCCGATCTCACGCGCCGCGAGTCGGCCTGGCTGCTCTCCGCCGCGCTGTGGCCCGCGGAGGATCCCCCGTCGTCGGCGCCGGACTGGCAGCCGGCGGGGCGCGACGTGCCGGCGACGGTCGCCCTGGCGGAGCGCGCCGACGCCGCCGCCTTCACGCAGGAGGGGGCGCGGGCCGAGGACGCCCGTGCCGCATGGGCCGACGTCGACGGCTTGCGGCGCGACCTGTCGGCGCGCGCCGGCGCGTTCACGCGGGTGCGGCGTCGGCTCTCGCTGAAGTCGGTGCGACGGCGCCGCCAGGTCCGCAGTGCTCGGAGGAGGAACCAGGGATGAGTGAGCGCGACGATGATCGGAGGGCGCCCGACCTGCCCGGATACGAGTGGGTGCGCGCGCTCGGCGCGGGCGGGTTCGCGGACGTCCACCTCTACCGCCAGCAGACCCCCTCCCGCGACGTCGCCGTGAAGGTCGTCCGGCAGGCGCACGACCATCGGGGCGTGGACGTGCTGCAGCGCGAGGCGGATGCGATGGCCTCGGTGTCCGGACATCCCGCGGTCGTCGCGCTCCACGGCGTGGGATCCACCGCCGACGGCCGACCGTACCTGGTGATGGAGTACTGCCCCGTGACGAACGTCGGCGAGCAGGTCCGCCGGCAGCCGATGTCGGTGGCGACGGCCCTCGACCTGGCGATCCAGGTGTGCGGCGGCGTGGAGATGCTCCACCGCGCCGGCTGGGTGCACCGCGACATCAAGCCGTCGAACATCATGCTGAGCGCCTACGGGCGCCCGGTGCTCGGCGACTTCGGCGTCGCCCGGCGGCTGGGCCCCGCCGAGCCGGGTGCGCCCGAGGGGTTCTCCGTGCTCTGGGCGCCCCCCGAGCAGCAGATCGAGGGCGCCGGGGTCCATCCGACCCAGGACGTGTGGGCGCTGGCCTCGACGGTGTGGACGTTGCTGACGGGACGCAGCCCGTTCGAGGACCCGGTGGGGGACAACTCGCCGGTGTCGATCGCGGCGCGGGTGCGCTCGGGCCGGCTGCCCGGCCTGGGCCGCGCCGACGCGCCGCCGGAGCTCGAAGAGGCGCTGGGACGCGCGATGGCGCAGGATCCGCTCGCGCGGACGCCCGGCGC
>JAFAAX010000013.1 GCA_023426345.1 Actinomycetes bacterium | reverse complement strand
CTTCCGCAACTTCGAGAACTACCGCCTGCGAATCCTCGCCTCAGCCTCCGGACAACGCCCCTACCGCCAACCCCCGAAACCCGTCAAGCAAGGACAACCAAACCACGCTGAATGACGAAGAGCCAGTAAACAGGCACCTACAGTATTTGCCCCCGTCCGGACTCAACTCGTCCGGACGGGGGCAACCTTCTATAGCCTGCCTGCCCCGAGATCAATACCCATGTCCACAAGAGCACCAGGATCAGACGAGTATCTGACTGTTCATCTTCTCGGTGAGCTCGCGGTCACGCTCCTCGGTCCAGTGCTGGTATCGCAGTGCGACCTCGAGCGAGCTGTGACCGCCGCGGTGGAGGAGCTCCGCGTAGGTAGCTCCGTTCTGTGCCCAGATGGTCAGGCCCGTGTGCCGGAGGTCGTGGAACACGAACCAGTCCATCCCGACAGCCTTCCGCGCACGGTTCCACGCATACCGCAGGGTGTTCGGGTGGACCGACATGTCGATCCGGCCGGGGCGGTGGAAGACGAGCGACATCGGGGCCTTCCCCGTGAGGTCCTTCAGATGTCGCTTCACCACGGGCAGGAGAGATGCAGGGATCGTCTCGACCCGGGCGCCGGCTGCAGACTTCGGACGCCCCTCGGTGGCTCCGTCCCCCGTGACGTACTGGATCTGCCTGGCCACACGCAGCTTGGACGTCTTCAGATCGATGTCACGACGCTGCAGGCCGATGATCTCCCCCTCCCGCAGCTGACACCACGCCGCCAGCAGGACCGCGAGACGCAGATCCTCAGGCATGGCATCGGCCAGAGCCTTGACCTCCTCCGGGGTGGCCACCTGCCGGCGCTCGCGGTCCTTCACTGGTACGTGCTTCTGCCCGTCGGTGACCTGGCAGGGGTTCGTGTCGATGTGTCCGGCCTTGACGGCGGCGCTCATGCACGTCGACAGGGTCATGTAGGTCGGTCGTGCGACGCCGGGGCCGTCGCTGTTCCAGACCTGTGAGTACCAGGCTTGGACGTCGCCTGGGGTGATGTAGGCCAGGACCCGCTCGCCGAAGGCTGTTCGGAGGCGGGTGAGTCGGTACCCATGGGTCTGGATGGTCTTGGGGGTCCGCTTCATGGAGGGCAGGAGAGCGAGCCACTCATCGGCCCAAGTGTTGAAGGTCAGGGACTCGCGGCGCAGCTGTGCGGCGGTGGTGGCCGCCTCGCGGGTCTCCTCGGCGCGCTTGACGTCGGGTGACACCCAGGCGTCCTTCGCGATCTCGGTCTGGACACTGGAGAGCCACGCGTCGGCGTCGGTCTTGCGCGCGAAGGTCGACGCCGCGTTGTACCGGTGTCCGTCGGGCCCGGTGTAGGACGCCTGGTGACGGCCGGACTTCAGTGTCCGAACCATGCCGAATGCTCTGCGTCCCATGCCTGCCTCCTGGAGCTAGTTGCACGACGTCCGACGTGCAACATCTCGTGCAGTCCACGTGCAACAGTGGATGCTGTTTCACACTATCCCATGCACCATACGCACCAGAGGCCAACCTAGATCTTTCCGCACCAGGACAACGAAAACCCCGGGACTCCAGCGGAGTCCCGGGGTGTCTCGTGGAGATGGGGGGAATCGAACCCCCGTCCGACGGCCGGCCCCGAGTGATTCTCCGGGCGCAGTCTGCTAAGCATTTCTCAGCCCCCGGCGTCCTGCAGACCGGACATCCGGATGGGCTCAGTCAGCTGAGTGTCGGAGCGGGCCCGCTGACACGGCCCGCACCCAGTGGCTCCCTGAATGACGCCAGGAACCGGGCTGGGAGCACCACCCGGGCTGACGGACTAAAAGCTCAGGCTGCGATCAGGCAGCGAGAACGTAGTCGGTGCGATTGTGTTCGGCACCTATGGGTTTGCACGCATCGTTCACGAGCTGAGCGCGCGTCCTCGACCCGCTTCCCCTCGATCGACGACCGCCGTCGAAACCGATCATCCCCTGTGTACTTCTTCATGGCGCCGACGCGGATCGCTCCCCATCGGCCCCATCAGCCTACCCGGCGCCGCCCTCGTCGATCAAGACGGATGGCGCCCCGCGGCTCCGCTCACGGCGAACCCGCCCGCTCCCTCCATCCCCCGCGACGCGGACCCTGGATCAGTGCACCGCCTGCTTGGTGTAGCGGCGCATCTCGCGCTCGGCCTCGCGCTTGTCCTGGGCCTCGCGCAGGGCCTGGCGCTTGTCCCACTCCTGCTTGCCGCGGGCCAGGGCCACCTCGGCCTTGACGCGCCCGCCCACGAAGTAGAGCTCCAGCGGCACGATCGTGTATCCCTTGGCCGCCGCCTTCTGCTCCATGCGGAGGATCTCCGACTTGTGGAGCAGCAGCTTGCGCTTGCGCGTCGGCGCGTGGTTCGTCCACGAGCCCTGCGCGTACATCGGGATGTTCGCCCCGTACAGCCAGGCCTCGCCGTCCTTCGCCTCGACCCAGGCGTCGACCAGCGACGCGCGCCCCATGCGCAGCGCCTTGACCTCGGTCCCCATGAGGGACAGCCCCGCCTCCCAGCGCTCCTCGATCTCGTAGTCGTGGAGCGCCTTCTTGTTGCGCGCGATCGTCTTCTTCGCGTCCGAGGCCGCTTTGCGCCGCTCCCCCTCGGTCGGCTTCGGCTTCTTCCATTCCTTGGGCATGGTCCCTCCTTCCGTCATCGACGAGGGCGGCCCCGCGTGGCCGGGTCCACCCGTCGGGCACAGCCGGCCATTCTCCTACAGGTAGTCGATCGGGTCAACGTCGGCGCCGTCCTGCATGAGCGAGAGGTGCAGATGGCAGCCCGTCGCGTACCCGGTGGCGCCGACCCAGCCGAGCACGGTCGAGCGGTCGACCGACTCGCCGACCCAGGCATTGGGCTGCTGCATGTGGACATAGGCGCTCACCCACGAGTGCCCGTCGATCATGCCGTGGTTGACGTAGACGACGTTGCCGCCGGCGGTCTCCACCGTCACGGCGACCACCTGGCCGGGGGCGATCGGATAGATGTTCGTGCCGCACGCCGCGGCGAAGTCCGTGCCGTTGTGGTACTTCGAGTAGCCGAGCACCGGGTGGACGCGCCACCCGAAGGGGGACGTCACCTCCAGGGGGACGGGCAGCGGCGACGTGAACATGCCGCCGTCGGTGGTGAAGACGCGTCCCTGGGCGCGGTTCGCCGCGTCGATGTCGGCGAGCTTCTGCGTCTGCGCGTCGTACTCCGCCTGCCACTGGTCGAGCTGCTTCGAGGCCTGGTCCTTCTGGGACTCCCACTGCTCCTTCTTCGCCTGGGCCTGCTGCTGGAGGTCCGCGAGTTCGCCGACCTTGGCCTGAGCGGTCGTCTGGGCCTGCTCGGCGGCGGCCTCGGCGTCCGCCGCCTTCTCCTCGAGCCCGGAGATCCTGGTCGTGACGGCCTTCTGGCGCTCCGCCTGGTTCTCCTGGACGACCTGGGAGTCCCGGGCGTCGGCGAGGACCTTGTTCTGGGAGCGGGCCAGCGCCTCCGCCGCCGATGCCCGGTCGGCGATGTCCTGGGTGGAGTCCCCCGACAGCACGACCATCATCGGGGAGGAGACCTCGCCGCGGTACATCTGGCGGGCCAGGGCCGCCACCGCTTCCGACGCCTGGGTCTGGCGGTCCTGGGACTGGGTGATCTCCGTGTCCAGCCGGTCGCTCTCCGCCTGCGCGGACTCCAGCTGGTCCAGGGCCACCTGATGCTCGCGGGTGGCGGCCTGGTACGCCGTCTGCGCGGCCGCCAGCTCGCTCTGGGCCACGGGGATCTGCCGGTTGAGCGCGTCCAGGTCCAGATAGACCTGGGCCAGTCCGGCGTCGATCTCCCCCAGCTGGCTCTTGAGCTCCTCGACGTGGGTGGAGGCGTCCTGCTGCTGCTGGGCGACCGCGTCGCGGTCGTCGTCGGCCAGGGCCGCCCCGATCCCGGTCAGGCACAGGGACCCCGTCAGCCCGCCCACCGCCAGCGCCGCGGCGACGCGGCGCCGCCCTCGTACGCGGACACCGCGGGCAGTGCGCACCGTCCCAGCCATCGCCGGACCTCCTCAGGCCTTCGTGTATTTCGTGAGGGACACCGCCGAGGCCACCAGGGCGAGCGCCAGCGCCGCGAGCACCAGGAACGGCGTGAGGATCCACACCTCCCGCGCGCCGACGAACGCCGTCCACTTGAAGGCGCCGGCCAGCCATCCGTCGATGACCAGATGGACCCCCGCGAACAGGGCGCCCACCGCCAGGGCCGCGCCGATCAGGGCCGCGATCGCGCCCTCGATCATGAACGGCGCCTGGATGAACAGGGCCGAGGCGCCGACGAGCCGCATGATCGACGTCTCCTGCTCGCGGCTCATCGCGGACAGCCGGATGGTGGTGGTGATGAGCAAGACGGCCGCGACGATCATCACGCCCGCCAGCCCCAGGGCCAGCACCTTCGCGCGGTCGATGAGCTGGAACAGGGGCTCGACGATCTCCCGTTGGTCCTGGACCTGGGAGACCCCGGCCATGCCGGTGAACTCCTCGGCGAGGACCGAGTACTGCTCCGGGTCCACCAGCTTGACGCGGAAGGACACCTGGAGCATGTCCGGCGTGGTCCACCGGCCCATGTTGGTGTCGCCGTACTGCTTCTGGAAGTTCTCGTAGGCCTGTTCCTTGGACTCCTCGTAGACCGTCTTGACGTAGGGGCTCAGGTCGGAGGAGTTCAGCTTGTCGCGCACGGCCGCGATCTGGTCGTCCGTGGCCTCGGAGCCGTTGCACTGCGCGTTCTCGTCGTCGATCGCGCACATGTAGATCGAGACCTCGATCTTGTCGTACCACTGGTCCTTCATGCGGTCGATCTGCATCTGCGCGATGCCCGCGACGCCGACGAACAGCAGCGACACGAAGGTGACGATGATGACGGCCACCGACATCGCGCGGTTGCGGGTGAGCCCCTTGCCCACCTCGGAGAGGATGAATCGCAGCTTCATCGGATCACCTGGCCCCTCCGTAGACGCCGCGGGCTTGGTCGCGGATGATGTCGCCGTCCTGGAGCTCGATGACGCGCTTGCGCATCTGGTTGACGATGTCCGCGTCGTGGGTGGCCATCACCACGGTCGTGCCCGTGCGGTTGATCCGATCCAGGAGGCGCATGATCCCCAGGCTCGTGTCGGGGTCGAGGTTGCCGGTCGGCTCATCGGCCAGCAGCAGCTGGGGCCGGTTGACCATGGCGCGCGCGATGGCGACGCGCTGCTCCTCGCCGCCGGAGAGCTCGTGGGGCAGGCGCTTCTCCTTGCCGGCGAGCCCCACCAGGTCGAGCGTCTCGGGGACGGCCGTCTGGATCGCGTGGCGGGGGCGGCCGATGACCTGCATCGCCAGGGCGACGTTCTCGAAGACCGACTTGTTCGGCAGGAGGCGGAAATCCTGGAACACGGTGCCGATCTGGCGGCGCAGCTTCGGCACCGCCCATCGCGACAGCGTGCCGACGTCCTGGCCCAGCACCCACACGTGGCCCGAGGTCGCCGAGATCTCGCGCATCACCAGCTGGAGGAACGTCGACTTGCCGGAGCCGGACTTGCCGACCAGGAACACAAACTCCCCGCGCTCCACCTCCAGCGAGACGTCCTCCAGGGCCGGCCGCGCGCCCGGCGTGTAGACCATCGTCACGTGGTCGAATCGAATCATGGCACCATCTCGGTCGGGTTCTCGGTCACCCGTCAGAGTAGGGGCCGCTCGCATCGCCTCCGGCGACCGACACGCGTGGTCCGCGTGTTCACAGGAACCGGAGGTCAGCCCTGCTGCTCCGCCTTCTGCTGGTTCTTGCGCCAGCGGATGCCCGCGTTGATGAACCCGTCGATGTCGCCGTCGAAGACGGCCTGCGGGTTGCCCGACTCGTGCTCGGTGCGCAGGTCCTTGACCATCTGGTACGGCTGGAGGACGTAGGAGCGCATCTGGTCGCCCCAGCTGGCCTTGACGTCGCCGGCCAGCTCCTTCTTCTTCGCCTGCTCCTCCTCGTGGCGGAGCACGAGCAGCCGCGACTGGAGCACCCGCAGGGCGGCGGCGCGGTTCTGGATCTGGGACTTCTCATCCTGCATGGACACGACGATGCCCGTGGGCAGGTGGGTGATGCGCACGGCGGAGTCCGTCGTGTTGACGGATTGGCCTCCGGGGCCGGAGGAGCGGAAGACGTCGATGCGCATGTCCGTCTCGGGGATGTCGATGTGGTCGGTGTCCTCGATGAGGGGGATGACCTCGACCGCCGCGAAGGACGTCTGGCGGCGGCCCTGGTTGTCGAAGGGGCTGATGCGCACGAGGCGGTGCGTGCCGCCCTCGACGGAGAGCGTCCCGTAGGCGTAGGGCGCCTGGACCTCGAAGGTCGCGGACTTCAGGCCGGCCTCCTCCGCGTAGGACGTGTCCAGCACCTTCGTCTTGTAGCCGTGGCGCTCGGCCCAGCGCAGATACATGCGCAGCAGCATCTCCGCGAAGTCCGCCGCATCTACGCCGCCCGCGCCGGAGCGGATGGTGACGACGGCGTTGCGCTCGTCGTACTCGCCGTCCAGCAAGGTGCGGATCTCCAGCTCGGACAGGTCCGCCTTGAGCGCGGCCAGATCGGACTCGGCCTCCTCGAGGATCTCCGCGGACTCGTCGGGCTCCTCCTGCGCCATCTCGACCAGGGCCTCCAGGTCGTCGATGCGCTCCGACATGCGCGTGACCCGCTCCAGCTCGGACTGGCGGTGGCTGAGCCGCGACGTCACCTCCTGGGCGTGCTCGACGTCGTCCCACAGGTCCGGGGCGGTCGCCTGCTCCGACAGCTCGGCGATCTGCGCGCGCAGGGCGTCCGGCTGCGTGACGGCGAGGATGTTCTCCATCGTCTGACGCAGGGCATGGATCTCTTCAGGGAACTCGATGGCCACCCGCACAGCCTAGTCGATCGCGAAGTCGGCCCATCCGAGACCGTGAGGTTCGCCCATCCGCGGCCGCTGGGGCGGCCCGGCCACCGACCAAGATGACACCAAATGGTCGGACGTCCCGAACGAGCGGTTCACGGAGGCTCGCCCCTGACCTGCACAGACAGTCCGCACCCCGACTCTTCCCATTGCCCGATCACCGACCATTTGGTGTAGCCGCCGGAACCGGGCGCCCCTCGACTGACCCGGGAAGGGGCGAAAGGGGCGGCCTCGTCGATGGACGCGGGGCCCACCTTGGTCACGATGCAAGGCCGGGCTCCGAGCTTCCCCGCCGGGACTCCACCGCGACACCGCGCCGCAGCAGCAGGGCGGCCAGGACGCCGTCCCCGTCGACCAGGCGGCCGGAGTGGGTGCCGTCGTAGATCCGCCCGCACCCGCAGGAGGGACTGCGGGACTGAAGGACCGCGCGGGTCGCGCCCGCATCCGACGCCCGGTCGGCCACGACCCGAGCACCGGCCACGAACTCGGTGGTCACGTCCCGACCGTCGAGGGTGAGGACCCGGGCACGTCCCTCCGCCTCCCGTCTCGCCCTCAGAGCCCGCGCGCGAGCTGCCCGAGAGCCCGCGCGCCCTGCCCGCGCTCTCCCGGTCGTCGCGCATGCCCGCGCCCCCTGCCGACGTCGCGAACTCTCACCCCGAGCCGCCCACTGTCACGGGACGATGACCAGGCGCTCTGTGCTGGTGCGATCGTTCCAGGCCACCTCGACGTCGGTCAGCGCGACCGTCCGGGTGGGGACGCGGAACGCGCCCGCGTGGATCTCGCGGGAGAGGACCTCGATCTCGTCACGGTACTCGCGCGCACCGACGGATCCCTGTCCCGAGCCAACCAACCGCAGGTCGACGGCGCGCAGGGCGGCCGAGGGGATGGAGGACTCTCGACCGGCGACGGACCCGATCTGGATCCAGGTCAGGGTCTGCTCGTCGCGCGTGCGGGCCGGAATGATCGCGAGCAGCGCGGCCCGCGTCGGCTCGCCCCAGAGGAAGTCGAGGACGACATCCACATCGGGCCCCGCCTCCGCCAGGGCGCGGGCAGCCTCGGCAGGATCGCCCCCGAGTTCCACCAGCCGCGTCGCACCGACCTCCGGCAGGTCCGCCATGCGCTCGGCGCGGCGCCCTGCGGCGACCACGTCTCCGGCCCCCAGCCGGTGGGCGACCTCCACGGCAGCCCGGCCCGCGCTGCCTGTCGCGCCGAGCACCAGGACGCGCTGGCCCGGTCGGAACTCGGTTCGCCGCCGCAGCGCGACCCAGGAGGCCATGGCGGGATTCATCGCGGCCGCGAGCGCGGCCGGATCCGCGTCGTCGGGCAGAGCGACGCTGCGATGCCGGTCGATCGCGACGCGCTCGGCCATCGACCCCTGCCCAACGCCCGGCAGGAGGAAGTAGACGAGCCCACCGTCCGGCAGCCGCCCTACTCCGTCGATCCCCGGGACGACCGGCAGCGCGCCGGTGCTCGCGTAGTGGGATCCGTCGGCCTGCGAGCGGACCCGCGGCGACAGGGCGGCGGCGAGGACCTCGACGATCACTTGATCGGGCCCGGCGGCGATCGGCTCCTCGATGTCCGCGCAGCGGGGCGCCTGTCCGAATGCGGTGACCAATGCGGCTCTCATGTGAGGCCTCCTCCAGGTGATGACCGTTCTGTCGTATGATAGTTTGTGTCACGAACTATCTCAATCGCACATCCCGCTTCGCCTGATTCGATCCAACCCGGAGGCCCCATGACCGCCGCGCCCGAGCATGACTCCCCGCTCCCGCCCGCACGCGCGGCCGACAGCCTCTCCCTGGTCGACGCGCTGGTCCAGACCTCCTACGCCGTCACCGCCACCCTGACCGCCGTCGCCGCAGGCCACGGCGTGTCCGTCACACTG
This sequence comes from Actinomycetes bacterium, assembly GCA_023426345.1. GTDB lineage: Bacteria > Actinomycetota > Actinomycetes > Actinomycetales > Actinomycetaceae > Pauljensenia. The sequence continues at coordinate 9,383 of JAFAAX010000013.1, read as the reverse complement.
CTCCGCGTCCTCGCGATCCTTCGCGACCGGACACCGACGATGTCCGACCTGGCCGACCACCTCGACCTCGATCGGTCGAGCATCACGGGTCTCATCGCGCGAGCGGAGCGCCGGGGGCTGGTCCAACGCTCCGCCGACGAGCAGGACGGGAGGTCAATTCGCGTCCGTCTCACTCCGAGCGGCCGCACCCTGGCCGATTCGGCGGCCCACGAGGTGCGAGGCGCCCTCGTTCCCCTGGAGGACCGGCTCAGCCCGCGCCAATCCCGCGACCTCACGCGCCTCCTGGTCGCCCTCGGCGTTGTTCACTGACCCGGGCGGGAGGGACGCCCCCCAGCGACGAGGGCGGCCCTCGATCCTCAGAGCCGTCGGCCATCTGGAACGGAGCCCTCGGATGCCGATGGGCGGACCTCGCGGGCGCGGATGGGTGAATCTCGCGGTCGAGAATTGCACCTACTGTCCATGTGCGATATAAACAGTGCATGCAGATCCTCCTGTCGCGCACGTCGGGCGTGCCGATGTACGAGCAGATCGTCGAGCAGGTCCGCACCGCGATCCTCTCCGGTCGCCTGCGCGCCGGCGACCCCCTGCCGTCGCTGCGCCAGCTCGCCCGCGACCTGGAGGTCAGCCTCATCACGACGACGCGCGCCTACAACGACCTGGCCGCCCAGGGGCTGATCGCCAACCAGCAGGGCCGCGGCAGCTTCGTGCTCCCGCTGGACGAGGGCGCCGCCCTGGCCCGCCTGGACGGCGAGCTCGACGAGAGCCTGGGCGTGGCCGTGCGCACCGCGCGGCTCGCCGGCCTGGATCTGCACGCCCTGCACGACCGACTGGATTCCGCATGGAGGCGCGAACCATGACACCGACTCCGACAGACAGCCCCCTCCCCGGGCGCTCCCAGCTCCCCACCGTCCCCGCCGACGAGGGCGACGCGATCCGCCTGGCCGGAGTGGTCCGGCATCAGGGCGGCTTCACCTTGGGGCCGCTGGATCTGCGCGTCCCCTCGGGGACCGTCACGGGGTTCGTCGGGCCCAACGGCGCCGGCAAGACGACGACCCTCAAAGCGATCCTGGCCATGGTGCCCGTCGACGCCGGCGCCGTCACGGTCCTGGGAGGCGCCCCCGGCTCCCATCACGAGCGGATCGGCGTCTCCCTGGACACCCCGTCGCTGGCCCCGGAGTGGGAGGCGGGCGATGCCGCGCAGGCCCTCCGCAGGTTCTACCCCGTGTGGGACGACGACCTTTACGCCGACCTGCTGCGCGTGCTCCGCATCCCCGCCGATCGCGGCGCGGGGAAGCTGTCGCGCGGCGAGGGCCAGAAGCTCTCACTGGCCCTGGCGCTCGCCCACCGCCCCGACCTGCTCATCCTCGACGAGCCGACGAGCGGCTTGGACCCCTCGGCCCGCCACGACGTCCTGGACGTCCTGCGCGAGTTCATGGTGGACGAGCGGCACTCGATCCTGTTCTCCACCCACATCGTCTCCGACCTCGAGCACTTCGCCGACCACCTCCACATCCTGTCCCGCGGCCGCACCGCTTTCGCGGGCACGGTCGAGGAGCTCACCGAGGCCCACGCGGTCGTTCGAGCCCCCAGCGCCGATCTCGACGAGCGGGCCCGCGAGGCGCTCATCGGCCCCCGCGTCCACGGCGGCGCGACGGAGGCGCTCATCCGGCTTTCCGACACGGCCCTGTTCCCGCCCACGGCCGTCATCGAGGCCGCGACGCTCGACGAGGCCGTGGCCGCCCTCGGGAATCTAGACGACGCAACGGACGATCACGCGGGACCGGAGGACCCCGCGAACCAGGCTTCCCCCAGCCGTCCCACAGCCCCCGAGGAGCACTGACATGCGCACGATCTGGTCCTTCGTCCGCCTGGACCTGTCCACCCAGAGGCAGGGACTGCGGCGGATGGCGCTTGCGGTCATCGTCTTCGTCGTGATGTTCTCGCTGCTGTCGACGGACCTGACCGCCGTCGCCATGGCGGTCGCCGTCCTTCCCCTGATGCTGCCCATGCTGTTCTTCGCCGAGGACCAGCGCTCCCATCTGGACACGCTCTACGGCGCGCTGCCCCTCACCCGTCGCCAGGTCGTCACCGGGCGGTACGCCTCGCTGATGCTGTGGTCGCTGGGCGCCGCGACCCTGGGACCGGTCGTGGCCATCGCGGTCGCGCAGGTCCAGGGACGGCCTCCCTCCGCCGGAGCGCTCGTGGCCGGCGATCTGACGGCGTGGTCCGCCGCGTGGATCGTCCTCTCCCTGCAGCTCCCCGCGTACTTCCGATGGGGCTACGCCAAAGCCGGGACGATCATCCAGATCGCGACGTTCGCCCTGTTCTTCGCCGCGGTCCCCGCCATTCGATGGGCGGCGCCGTCCCTTGCGACCCTCCTGTCGCCGGGCTCGGCCCCGGCGGGAATCTCCCTCGCCGCGATGTGGATTCCTCCAGCGGCCGCGCTCGGAGCCGCAGCGCTGTCCCGTTGGGGCGCCGGGCGCTTCTACGCGCGGCGCGAGCTCTGAGCGCCCCCGAACGGACCCGCCTCCCACACCACCTCCCGCCCCGCCACCCGCCACCCGCCACGACGAAGGAGCAGCGACATGCGGATGATCTGGTCATTCGTCCGGCTCGACATCGCCGCGCACTACCACATGCTGTGGAAGGCCGGAGCGATCGGACTAGCCGTCGTCCTTCTGCTGCTGGTCACCGGTGGACCGAGCCTGGCCGTCATCGCGGCGGCGAACCTCATGCCGATCCTCATGCTCCGCTTCTTCGACGTCGACCAGAGCGCCCACCTGGACGCCCTCTACTGCGCATTGCCGATCTCCCGCAGGCAGGTGGTGAGCGGGCGGTACCTCACGCTTCTGCTGGGATCGGCCATCGCCACCGCGGTCGGAACGGTGCTGACGGCTGCCCTGTACGCCGGCGCTCCGATCGTCTCGCCGGCGCGCGGGGCGGTCCTCGCCCTGGCGACCGCGACCATCCTCGACGCCGGGGCGCTGCCTTTCGGGTTCGCGCTGGGATCCCAGCGCGCCTGGGCGCCCATCCTCGCCTCTTTCGCCGCGGTCTCAGCGGCGCTCCTCCTCGCATCCCGGGTGTTTCCCGATCTCGGGCACTCGGTCTCGGCCATGCCGGATCGGGTCTTCTGGATCCTCTCTCTGGTGGCCGCCGTCGCACTGGCCGTGTCCTGGGCGGCGTCCGCGCATCTCTACGCCCGCCGCGCGCTGTGACCTCCTGCCGAGCCCAGTCGCCCCCCGCGCAGAGCGAAGCCTCAAGGACGGGGCAACAGATCATGGGCGAACTCCCGGCCGCCGCTCCTCCCGAGCGCTCGCACACGCGACTTTCGCCCCACAAGCCAAACTCGAGCAAAGCCCCCGCCAAGAGTTCATTCCCTGGATGGCATTCACCTGTCAAACACCCGCGCTGCCACGATGAGTCCCATGGCACATCCCGAGATCGAACGCCTCTCCGAATCCCTCCGCCCGCAGTATCTGTCGGTCCTCACCCGCAATCCCGGCGAGTCCGAGTTCCTCCAGGCGGTCTTCGAGGTGATGCTCAGTCTGGGCCCGCTGGCGGAACGCCGCCCCGAATACGCGCAATGGTCGATCCTTCAGCGCATGTGCGAGCCCGAGCGTCAGATCATCTTCCGGGTGCCCTGGGTCGACGACTCGGGAGCGGTCCAGGTCAACCGCGGGTTCCGCGTCGAGTTCAACTCGGCGCTGGGCCCGTACAAGGGCGGCCTGCGGTTCCATCCCTCCGTCAACCTGTCGATCATCAAGTTCCTGGGCTTCGAGCAGATCTTCAAGAACTCGCTGACCGGCATGCCCATCGGCGGCGGCAAGGGCGGCTCCGACTTCGACCCGAAGGGCAAGTCGGACGCGGAGGTCATGCGCTTCTGCCAGTCCTTCATGACCGAGCTCCAGCGCCACATCGGCCCGACCACGGACGTCCCGGCCGGCGACATCGGCGTCGGCGGGCGCGAGATCGGTTACCTGTTCGGCCAGTACAAGCGCATCCAGAACAAGTACGACTCCGGCGTCCTCACCGGCAAGGGCCTGACCTGGGGCGGCTCGCTGGTGCGCACCGAGGCCACGGGCTACGGCCTGGTCTTCTTCGTCGAGGAGATGCTCAAGGCGACCGGCCAGGCCATGGCCGGCAAGCGCGTGGTCGTCTCCGGCTCCGGCAACGTCGCGATCTACGCCATCGAGAAGGTCCAGCAGCTGGGCGGCGTGGTCGTCGCGTGCTCGGACTCCTCGGGCTACATCGTCGACGAGGGCGGCCTGGACGTCGAGCTGCTCAAGGACATCAAGGAGGTGCGCCGCGGGCGGGTCTCCGACTACGCCGACGAGAAGGGTGCTCCGGCCCGCTTCATCGACGGTGGATCGATCTGGGACGTCCCCTGCGACCTGGCCCTGCCGTGCGCGACGCAGAACGAGCTGAACGGCGACGGCGCCGCCGCCCTGATCCGGGGCGGCGTCCAGCTGGTGGCCGAGGGCGCGAACATGCCGACCACGCCCGAGGCGATCGACGCGCTGCGCGCCGCGGGCGTCCTCTACGCGCCGGGCAAGGCCTCCAACGCCGGCGGCGTGGCCACCTCCGCCTTGGAGATGCAGCAGAACGCCAGCCGCGACACCTGGTCCTTCGATGACACCGAGAAGAAGCTCGAGCGCATCATGGACAACATCCACCATCGCTGCCTGGAGACCGCCGAGGAGTACGGCCTGCCCGGCGACTACGTCGCCGGCGCGAACCTGGCCGGCTACATGAAGGTCGCCGACGCGATGGTGGCGATGGGCGTCATCTGAGTCCTCTCTCCCGGGCAGTCACCGCCGTGGGCTCTCCCCGTCACTCATTGACGAGGACGGCCCCGGCTGCGCCGGGGCCCCGCGTGGCGGGGTCGCTCCGTCGGAGCTCCTGCGGCTCGCCGAGTTCGGCGAGTTCTGCGGGGCGTCGTGCCGCCCGAATCCCGTTGAGAATCACGACGACCTCCGCGACCTCGTGGACCAGGACGACACCGGCAAGCCCGAGCGTGCCGGTAAGGGCCAGCGGGAACAGGATGACGATGATCGCCAGGGCCAACCCGATGTTGACGGTCATGATCCGTCGGCCACGACGCGCATGGGACAGTGCCACAGGGATGAGCCGAAGGTCGCGTCCCGTGAAGGCGATGTCGGCGGACTCGATCGCCGCGGCAGAGCCCGTGAGCCCCATGGCCACCCCGACGGTTGCGGTCGCCAGGGCGGGCGCGTCGTTGATGCCGTCACCGACCATGGCGGTCGGGGCAACCGAGGAGAGCCGCTCGACCACGGCCGCCTTGCCCAACGGCGTCTGACCGGCGCGCACGTCCGCGATGCCGGCCCGGGCTGCGACTGCCCGCGCGGTGCGCTCGTTGTCACCGGTGAGCATGACGGACTCCACACCCTGTTCGCGCAGCATCCGGACCATCTCGGCGGCCTCGGGACGCAGTTCGTCACGTACCCCGATGACGCCGTCGGCCCTCCCGTCAACCTCCACGACGACAACAGTCATCCCGAGCCCCTCCAGCATGTCGACGTCCCTGCGAAGGCCTGCCGGATCCACCCAGCACGCGTTGCCCAGCCGGATGCGTCGACCGTCCACCACGCCTGTCATGCCGCGCCCCGCGATCTCGGCGACGTCGGTGGCCGCCGCGACCGGCACGCGCACAGGCACTGACGCGGACGTTCCATTTCCGCCGTCCTCGGCGAGTCCGTCTCCTCCTGCACCCCCGCCGACGGCCGCAACGACCGCCGCTGCCAGTGGGTGCGTGCTGGTTCGCTCGAGCGCCGCCGCCAGTGCAAGGATCCGGTCCGCGGACACCCCGTCGACCGTGCGCACCTCGACGACCTGCGGGGAGTTTCGGGTGAGTGTCCCGGTCTTGTCCAGGGCGACCAAGCGGATCGTTCCGAACTGCTCGAACGCCGCACCCGACTTCACAACGACCCCGAAGCGCGAGGCGGAGCCGATCGCGCTGATGACCGTCACGGGCACGGCGATGGCCAAAGCGCACGGCGATGCCGCAACGAGCACGACCAGCGCACGGTCGATCCAGGTCCACGGGTCGCCCACGAGGATGCCAATGGCGGCGACCAGGGCGGAGACGACCAGCACGGCAGGAACCAGTGGGCGGGCGACACGGTCCGCCATGCGGGCGCGTCGTCCCTTCTCCTTCTGGGCCTGCTCGACCAGCGCCACAATCTGGGTGAGCGTGTTGTCGCGCCCATCGGCCGTCGCGCGGATCCGCAACGTCGCCGAGCCGTTGATCGACCCCGCAACCACGGCGTCCGCCGGTCCGACCTGCACGGGGATCGACTCCCCTGTGACAGCGGACGTGTCCAGGCTCGAGCGCCCTTCGACGACCACTCCGTCGGTGGCCACCCTCTCCCCCGATGCGACGACGAGGACGTTCCCGACACGGACCTCCGACGCAGGGATTGTCCGATCCCCGAGCCTGTCCTGGACCCGTGCAGTCTCCGGAATCAGTGACAGGAGGGAGCGCAGCCCGTCCTGTGCACGGTCCATCGCGCGATCCTCCAGAGTCTCCGACAGGGAGAATAGGAAGGCCAGTGCAGCGGCCTCCCCGACGTGGCCGAGCAGCACTGCGCCCGCCGCGGCGATCGTCATGAGCAGTCCGACACCGATCCCTCCGCGCACCAGTCGGCGGAGTGTCCCAGGGACGAACGTCGATCCGCCCGTCACGAGGGAGAGGGCGAGGACGACAACGGACGCTGTGTCTGCTCCGCTCCACTGCAGGATGTACCCGGCTGCCAGCAGCACGCCGGAGACTGCAGAGGGCAGCAGCGCCGGGTTCTTCCACCACACGGGGGTCTCCTCGGCGCCATCGGACGCGGTGATCCCCGCTCCCTCCTCGTGCACCGGTGTCCGTGCCAACGTGCAGTCGTCATCCGCGCAGCACGCGTCACTCAACGGACTACCTCCTGCTGCGTCGCCCAGCCCACCACGGGACCATCATGGGATGTCCGCGCGCCCGGCCCACAGCACAGCGGCACATCGCAGTCAGGATCCAGGCACGGCGCCCCATCGTCGACGGCCAGAACCGTGTCCACCAGCTCCGACAGCGCGCGCGTCAGATGGGGGTCCGCGATCTCATACCTTGTGCGCCGTCCCTCCGGCGTCGCCACCACGATCCCACACCCGCGCAGGCATGCCAGATGGTTGGAGACGTTCGTCCGAGTCAACCCCAGGGACTCCGCCAGCTGGCCCGGATAGGCCGGCGCCTCCAGCAACTGCAACAGGATCCGGGAGCGGGTCGGATCCGCCATGGCCCGGCCCAGCCGGTTCATCACGTCGATGCGGGAAGCAATGGTCAGCATCTACTGACCATACAGCGTTCACTGACTGGTACGCAAGGAGATGCCGACGTCAGGACGGGGCGGGGCCTGGCGCGTGGTGCCGGTCATCCGACGCGACGCCGTACCCTCAGTCTGCGCCCGTATGCCCCGGCGTCCGTGTCCCCGCGGAGAACAAGACTGCGATCAGGTGGCCATGCCACACTGTGACGGGCACCGGCGCGTTGGCGGGAAGGACGGTCGGAATGGAACCCTCGGGCGTTGCGAGCACTGGCATCGCCGGGCTCGACCGGACCATCGACCGTCTGCGCCTGGGCGACAACGTGGTCTGGCAGGTCGACGCGATCACGGACTTCGAGGAGGTCTGCGCCCCCTTCATCGCCCGGGCGATCGCCGAGGGACGCCAGGTCCACCGCCTGCGCTTCGGCGCCGGAAGCCCGCCCGGCGGGTCCGCCCTCGTCACGGGGACGATCGACGAGGGCGACGCCCCCGAGGGGACGCCTCCTCCCGCGGGCGCGGCCGGCTCTGGGGACTCGGGGGCCTCCCCACCGTCGGACGGGCCCGCCCCGCACGGGACGGTCACCCACTGGCTGGATCCCGCCGAGGGCTTCGAGGCGTTCACGACCCGCGTCCACCGCCTCATCCACGAGTTGGGGGCGACGGCGTACTACGTGGTCGACAGCCTGACCGCGCTGCAGGAAGCCTGGCACTCCGACGCGATGGTCGCGAACTTCTTCGCCGTGACGTGCCCGCTCCTGTTCCAGCTCGACACCGTCGCCTACTTCTGCCTGGTCCGCGGGCGTCACTCGACGCGGACCATCGCGACGGTCCGGGACACGACGCAGGTTCTCTTCGAGCTCCACCACATCGACGGCCGTCTTTACGTGCATCCGCTCAAGGTATGGGCCCGCTACTCGCCGACGATGTTCTTCCCCGCCCGCCTGGACGGCGACGAGGTGCGGCCGATCACCTCCTCGGTCGAGGCCTCCCGGCTGTTCGCGGCGCAGGACGGACGCGCCGCGCTGGCCGACCCGTGGGCCTCGGCCGTGGAGGAGGCCGACCGGGACGGGCTGGTCGCGATGCTGGTCGGACCGGACCCGGCCGATCGCATCGGCGCACTGTGCCGCCGGTGGATGACCCGAGAGGACTTGCTGGCCGTGGCCCGCCGCGTGGTCGGCACCGGGCGCATCGGCGGCAAGAGCGTCGGCATGCTGCTGGCGCGCGCGGTCCTCGCGCATTCCCCGGGCGCCCCCGGGCCCGGGGGCGGGCTGGCGGACCGCCTGGAGCCGCACGACTCCTTCTTCATCGGCTCGGACTTCTTCTACTCCTATGTCGTCGCGAACGGCTGGTGGCAGCTGCGGATGCGCCAGAAGGAGCCCGGCCACTTCCTCGACGCCGGCGCCGAACTCCACGACCGGCTGCTGCGAGGCGCTTTCCCCCCGGCGATGCGCGACGAGTTCTGGCGGGTCCTCGACCACTTCGGGCAGTCCCCGATCATCGTGCGGTCCTCCTCCCTGCTCGAGGACGGGTACGGCAACGCCTTCGCCGGCAAGTACGACTCCGTGTTCCTTGCCAACCAGGGCAGTCCCGAGGACCGCGAGCGCGCCTTCGAGCAGGCCGTCCGGCAGGTCTACGCCTCGTCGATGTCCACCGAGGCGCTCGCCTACCGGCGGGACCGCGGACTGGAGTTCCGCGACGAGCAGATGGCGATCCTGGTCCAGCGGGTGTCGGGGGACCAGCACACGCTGCCCGCGGGGACGCCGGAGGGGGCGACGTCGGAGGGCGGCGCCGGCGCTGCGTCGGAGATTCTGTTCCTCCCCCACGCCGCCGGGGTGGCGAACTCCTCCAACCTCTACACATGGTCCCCGGACCTGGATCCCGACGCGGGGATGCTCCGGCTGGTGGTCGGCCTGGGCACGCGCGCCGTCAACCGGACCGGCCACGACTACGCGCGCGTCGTCGCCCTGGACGCCCCACTGTCGGGACCGGCCTGGGACGGCCAGGGCGGAAGCGCCTCGCCGCGGACGACGCAACGCCGCGTGGACGCGCTGCTCCTGTCCGGATCCGCTG
>JAFAAX010000005.1 GCA_023426345.1 Actinomycetes bacterium | reverse complement strand
CGTGATCACCGCGATCAACGACCAACCCCGCAAATGCCTCGGCTGGCTCACCCCCGCCGAAGTCTTCCAAGAACACCTAAACTCAGAACAAACCGGTCAGTGTTGCACCTCGAAATAGAATTCGGGGGAGGTCGTGGGACTGTAAGGAAAACGGTGTGTGGGGGTCTGGCTTGATCCGGAAGGAGATGGCCGTGACTGACACGACCGATAGTGAAGTTGATGAGATGGTTGATCCTGTGACGGGTGAGATCATCGATCAGAAAGAACTCGCGGAGCGATTGCTCACGCAAGCGAAAGACCAGGGCGTGAGTCTGGTGGGCCCGGGTGGTCTGCTGAGCCAGCTCACGAAGCAGGTGCTGGAGACCGCGTTGGACGCGGAGTTGACCGAGCATCTCGGGCATGAACATGGCGGGACGCCGATCGCTGCGAACATGCGCAACGGGACTCGGGTCAAGACCGTGCTCACCGAGATCGGGCCCGTCGAGATCGAGGTTCCGCGTGACCGTGACGGGTCGTTCGAACCGGTGATCGTCCCGAAGCGGAAACGTCGCCTGGACGGGGTTGATCAGATCGTGCTGTCGCTGACCGCTCGCGGTTTGACGACGGGTGAGATCGCGGCGCACTTCGACGAGGTCTATGGCGCGAAAGTGTCCAAAGACACCATCAGCCGGATCACGGAGAAAGTCACCGCCGAGCTCGCCGAATGGGTCTCGCGTCCGTTGGATGCGTTGTATCCGGTGATCTTCGTTGACGCGATCGTGGTGAAGGTTCGTGACGGGCAGGTGCGTAATACCCCGTTCTATGTCGTGATGGGTGTCACCACGGCCGGGGAACGGGAGATCTTAGGGATCTGGGCCGGTGACGGTGGTGAGGGAGCACGGTTCTGGCTGCAGGTGTTCACCGAGTTGAAGAATCGTGGTGTCGACGACGTCCTCATCGCCGTGTGTGATGGGCTGAAAGGGCTACCGGAGGCGATCAACACGACCTGGGCGCAGACGGTCGTGCAGCAGTGCGTCGTCCACCTGATCCGCAACAGTTTCCGGTATGCCGGCCGGCAGCATCGGGACGGCATCGTGAAGTCCCTCAAACCGGTCTACACGGCCCCGAGTGAGGCAGCGGCGAAGGATCGGTTCGAGGAGTTCGCGGCCGAGTGGGGGCAGCGGTATCCCGCGATCATCCAACTCTGGCGCAGTAGTTGGGCGGAGTTCGTGCCGTTCCTGGAATACGACGTGGAGATCCGGAAAGTGATCTGCACGACCAACGCGATCGAATCCATCAACGCCCGATACCGGCGAGCAGTACGAGCCCGGGGCCACTTCCCGAACGAGCAAGCCGCGCTGAAGTGCTTGTATCTCGTAACCCGGTCACTTGACCCGACCGGCGGCGGACGGGCACGCTGGGTCATGAGGTGGAAGCCCGCACTAAATGCCTTCGCGATCACCTTCGCGAACCGGTTCGAAAGAACCACCCACTAATGAACACCGCCAGACCCCACACACCGAATTTCGGACAGTCCCGAGGTCGTCGCAAACGCGCCCGGCGGTAGGATGAAGGTGCCATTGGACATCGCGGAACTGGACGAGGAGGGATGGGATCGTGCCGACCGTCAGGCAGCTCGTTGAGCGGATGGAACGCGACTTCGTCCCGAGGCTCGGCGTCGTCTCTCAGTCCTTCGTTCGAGGCGATCTTCACGACGGCGAGGACGACGTGGCGATGGCGCTGGACGACATGCTCCAGTTCGCGTTGGTGGATGATGTCCCGATGCCGGCGGACATGCTGGATGAGGCCGAGGAGATCGTGCGCCGAGGCGGACAGGATCCCGATCTCGAAGAGCGCACACTCGGCTGGATCGCCCAGCACCGCCAGCGCCAGGCCGCATCGGCCTGACCCGCGCTCGCCTCTCGTCCGCGTCGCCGACCGCTTGATGTGCCGGTGCCGGTCTTCGGAGCCGCGATCGCGCAGCGCGGTGGCGCGTCCGACGGATCCGACCGCCGCCGCGCCCTCGTCCTGGCCCAGACGAGGGCGGCCCGTGGGACACTGGAGCCGTTGACCACGGACGACCGGGAAGGGGGACGCGGATGGCCCAGAAGGGCGGCGCGCGGGGAGCGCGCGGTGGGCGCGCGGACAAGGGCATCCCGGCCTCCCGCGTTGACTTGGCTCCCGTCGTGCTCCTCCTCGGCTCTGAGGGACTGCTGGCCGACCGGGCGATGGACCGCCTGCGCGCCCAGGCGCTGAGCGCCGACCCGAACACCGAGCGCACGGACGTGGCCGCCGCCTCCTACCAGTCGGGCCAGCTGGACATGCTCGTCTCACCCTCGTTGTTCGGGGAGCCCCGGCTCCTCGTCGTCCCCGACCTCGAGGCGATGACGGACGCGCTGCTGGCGGACCTGCTCGCCTACGTCGGACGGCCCGCCCCGGACGTCTGGCTGATCCTGCGCCACAACGGCGGACAACGCGGCAAGAAGCTCATCGACGCGATCCGGGCCGCGGGCTTCCCCGTCGTCGACGCGAACCCGCTCAAGTACGACTCCGAGAAGCTCGACCTGGTCCGCTCCGACATCCGGGCCGCCCACCGCCAGATCGACCAGGAGGCCGCTCAGGCGCTGGTCGACGCGCTGGGCGAGGACCTGCGCTCCCTGGCGGCCGGCGTCGCCCAGCTGCTCGCCGACGTCGAGGGCACGATCACCGTCGCCGACGTCCACCGCTACCACTCGGGGCGGGTGGAGACCTCCGGTTTCGAGGTGGCCGACGCGGCGGTGGCGGGACGGACCGCTCAGGCGCTCACCCTGCTGCGCCACGCCTTGTCCACCGGGATCGACCCGGTCCCGCTGGTCGTCGCGCTAGGGATGAAGCTGCGCGGCATGGCGAAGGTGTCGGTCGCCGGACATGTGCCGCCCGGACGGCTGGGAATGGCGCCCTGGCAGGTCGAACGGGCCCGCAAGGAGCTCTACGGCTGGGACGACCGCACCCTGGCGGCTGCCATCGGCGCGGTGGCCACCGCGGACGAGGAGGTCAAGGGCCTCTCCCGCGACCCCCAGCGCGCCGTGGAGAAGGCCGTCATGACGATCTGCCGTCTGAGAGGGGCCCGCTGATGGACGCCGATCGGGAGCAGTGCGTGGCGCCGTCCGTGCGCGTGCGGCCCGTCCGCCCCGACGGCGAGGACCTGGCGTTCATCCGTCGACTGCGCAACGAACAGATCCGGTCCGGGACGGCCCTGTGGGTCGACGATCCGGAGGACTGCGAGACCACGCGCGCGTGGGTGGAGCGCCATCGCGCAGCCGGCGCGGTGCTCATCGCCCAGCAGATCGGGCCGGACGGGAGCGAGGGAGAGCGGCTCGGCGTCGCAGCGATCGGTCCGTTCCGTGACGAGCCCGGCTATCGGCGCACGGCGGAGGACTCCGTCTATGTCGCCGAGCACGCCCATCACCGCGGAGTCGGGCTGCTGCTGATGGAGTCCCTGGTCCGTTCCGCCCGCGAGCGGGGACTTCACGCCCTGATCGCCGCCATCGAGTCCGGGAACCAGGCTTCGATCGGACTGCATTCGCGCGCGGGCTTCCGCACGGTCGGGACGCTGCGCCAGGTCGGCGCGAAGTTCGGGCGATGGCTGGACCTCACGCTCATGGAACTGGTCCTCGACGATCCGGCGGTGCCGCCCTCGCAGGCGTAGCACCGGGTCGCCCTCGTCCGGAGTCCTGTCCCCGCCCGCCCGATGAGCGCGCGAAAGGGGGACGGACCGTGGTCCGTCCCCCTCCGGGAATGGTCGCCGGCGCCAGACGCGGCGCCGAGTCGGATCAGTCCGCCATCTTGGCGACGCGCTTGGACAGCTTGGACTTGCGCTGCGCGGCCTGGTTCTTGTGGATGACGCCCTTCGAGACAGCCTTGTCCAGCTTCTTGCTGGCGAGCTTCAGAGCGGCGTCGGCGGCCTCCCGGTCACCGGCGTCGACGGCCTCGCGGGCGTGACGCACGAGGGTCTTCAGCTCGGACTTGTAGGCCTGGTTGCGCTGACGGCGCTTCTCGTTGGTGCGAATGCGCTTCTTCTGGGACTTGATGTTCGCCACTGTCAGAGATCTCCTTGATTTGTCCGGGGACAGGGTCGGTGAGGGCTGTGCCGCCACCGGGACCGGGACGTGGGGACATCCGCAAACGGTGGTGGACCAGACCCCCTGCCCGACCAGGCCGGGAGTCCGACAGGCAACATTACCAGCCGAGCCGCCCCGGTCTCCAGCCTGCGAGCGGCCGACGGCTCGTGAAGACGGTCACCCCCGGTGCGAGGGACCGCGGTCCTGGGCATGATCGGCCACCATCCGGATGCCCTGGACGATCGCGTCGAAGCGGGCGCGGCCGAGCGTCGCGCCCTCGCGGCGGACGGCGGCGGCGGGCACCCGCAGGATGCGGTCGAGCCGGACCTCGCTCGGCCGTCCCCTCGCGTCCCACGGCCCGGTCCCGATGTCCAGCCAGTAGCGGCCCCATCGGGCCTCCTGCTCGGCGTCGCGGTCGTGGTCCTTCGATGTCATCTGCGCGACGTAGAGGCCGTCCGCCTCGCGCCCGAGGACGACGACGGGACGGTCCTTGCCGGTGGCGGGGTCCTCCTCGTAGGGGATCCAGGTCCACACGACCTCGCCCGGGTCCGCGTCCCCGTCCGGGCTGGGGTCGTAGGACACGTGGTCGAGGGCCTCGCGGACGTCCACGGGGCGCGTCCCCGTCGCCGACGAGGGCGTCCCCGCCGGCCGAGGCGAGGATCCGCCGTCAGGACGGCGGTCGGACGGAGTGGTCTGGCCGGTGCGCGAGGCGCCAGAGGCGCGGGTGGCGGGCGGCCGGTCGGTCGTCCGCGCGGAGCGGAGGAGGGAGCGGGCGGCCGCGCGGACGGCGGATCGCAGGACGCGGGGGATCGGAGACGCCATGGGAGGACTCTACGTGGCCGGATCGCCGTCGCCGGGGATGCCGGACTCCGATGCCAGCTGGATCCGGCCACGCGTGCGCGGTCGGAGTGCGGGGCCGGGCCCAACCGCGCTGGGCGCCCCGAACCCGGCCACGGGTGCGCCGGCGGAGCCGGCGCCGCCCTCGTCGTTGGGGACGGAGGGAGTTGTCCACAGATCGCGTCGCGGTGGCCGCAGGGGGAGCGCGCCTATGACATCCTTCGACAGGCAGGGACAGGAATGAACAATGATGGAGAGAGGGGATTGACCAATGAACAGGACGAAGGTGTCAGCAGGAGCGGGCCCCGGACTGGTCGCCTTCGGAGAGGCACGCGAACGCGACCTCGTCCGGGCGTTCCGCGCCGCCCAGCGCGGCGACCTGCCGCGGGCGGTGGACGGGGTGCGCGCCGTCATCGACGCCGGCCCCGCGGGGGCCGCCGACGTCTTCCACCTGCACAAGCAACTGCTCGCGTGGCTGGAGGGACAAGGCCGCTTCGACGAGTGCCGGACCACCGCCACCGAGGCCGCCAAGAAGCTGCGCGCGCTGGTGGGCGACCGCCACGAGTTCACCGTCATGATGCGGCACTCGGAGCTCTACTGGATGTGCATGACCGGCTACGACGAGATCGCGGCGCCGCGCTTCCCGGCACTCATCCGCGATATCGAGCGGCGGATGGGGCGCACGCACGAGCTGGCGTGGGCGGCCAGGACGAACTCGGCGATGCCGCTCAAGCGCCGCGGCGACTTCGCGGGCGCCGCGCGCGTGTATCGACGGCTCCTGGCGGACATGCGCACCGTCCTGGAGGAGACGGACGTCCCGGTGCTGACGACGCGGGACAACCTGGCGGAGGTGCTGGCATGCGACGGGCAGTATGAGGAGTCGACGGCGCTCTACGAGGCCTTGCTCGAGGACACCGTGCGGACGCGGGGGGCGGGGGACCGCGCGGTGCTCCGCCTGCGCGACGAGATCGCCTCCAACGTCTTCTGCCTGGGCGACCACGCGCGGGCCCGCGAGCTGTGGGCGGTGCTCACCGAGGACTGTCGGCGCCACCTGGGGGAGTGCGCCCCGGAGACGGCCCGCCAGCGCACCCTCCAGATCGCGCTGGCCGTCCAGGACGAGGACGACGCGGCGGTGGCGCGCTGGTGCCGCGTGCTGCTCGACAACCTGCCCGAGGGCTTCCGCGCCGAGGACGCCGACGGCTTCCGCCTCCTGCTGCGCGAGTCCCAGGACCGCCTCGAGGAGGCGGGCGGGGAGGATGAGGCGGGTGAGGCGGTCTGAGGAGGGGCGGTGTCGCGGAGCCCTCAGCATCTGTGTTCGTCCTCGCGCCGGCCATGCTCCGGCATGGTGACTCGTTTCAATGAAGGTCTTGATCGTGTCGTGTGTGTAGTGGCAGCCCTCAGAGCTGTGCGCCGTCAATTGGTCACTTGAACGGAGAATCTAGTCAGGAATTGACGTACTATGAGGCGAGCGGCAGTGATCAGACGTCTGCGGCGCGAGGCTCACGCCCGCGGGCTGATGTTCCGCGAGCACGAGCTGACCCGGCACACAGCTGTCACGATCGGCACGGTGACTCGAACGTTGGGCCGGCACCGTGAGATCGACGAGGTGACGGCCGGCAAGTTCTTCGACCAGTTCGCCGAGGTGCTAGGCGGAAAGGGATGGTGGCGATGACCCAGGAGTTTCGTGTGACAGCGCAGTGGCGCCGGTCGGGATGGTGGGTGCTCGAGGCTCCCGAGGTCGGTGCCATCTCACAGGTCCGTGCCCTCGGCGAGGCCGACGATGAGATGAGGGAAGCCGTCGCCTACCTGGCGAACGTTCCCGAATCGGAGGTCGTCGTGCGGATCGAGCCGGAGCTGCCGGAGGCGTATCGGGAGCACCGCGCTGCCTCGGATCGGGAGGCGCGGGAGGCGGCGGAGGCCCGGACGAGGGCCGCCGAGGAGTCTCGGGCCGCTGCGCGGGTGCTGCGTGCGCAAGGACTGACGCTGCGCGACATCGGCACGGTCATGGGAGTGTCGACGCAGAGGGCCCATCAGCTCGTCCGTGCCTGAGGCATCCGGGCCCGCGCGATCGTCCCCGCGCCGCCCTCGTGAGGCTCGTGCCCGTCACCGGCGCGCGGCCCCCGGCCCCCGCTGTCGACCACGTCGCCGGGCCGGGTGGAAGCGGGCCGATCCTGGGGCCGGCTGACGCCCTCCGGCGCGGATGTGGGACGATGGGAGCGACCCATCCATCTTCGGAGGAATTCGTTGGCCCCCATCCCCACGAGCGAGCAGTCGGCGCGCATCCGGCCTGCGGCGACGCCCCAGGACCGCATCCGCAACTTCTGCATCATCGCCCACATCGACCACGGCAAGTCCACGCTGGCCGACCGCATGCTGCAGCTGACGGGGGTCGTGGGCACGCGTGAGATGCGCGACCAGTACCTCGACCGCATGGACATCGAGCGGGAGAGGGGCATCACCATCAAGTCCCAGGCGGTGCGCATGCCGTGGGCGGTGAGCGCGCCCGACGGCACCACCCGCCCCTACGCCCTCAACATGATCGACACGCCGGGCCACGTCGACTTCACCTACGAGGTCTCCCGCTCGCTGGCCGCCTGCGAGGGCGCCGTGCTGCTGGTCGACGCCGCGCAGGGCATCGAGGCCCAGACGCTGGCGAACCTGTACCTGGCGATGGAGGGCGACCTGGCGATCATCCCCGTCCTCAACAAGATCGACCTGCCCGGCGCCCAGCCGGAGAAGCACGCGGCGGAACTCTCCCAGCTCCTGGGCGTGGAACGCGAGGAGATCCTCCAGGTCTCCGGCAAGACGGGTCAGGGCGTGCCGGAGCTGCTCGACCGGATCGTCGCCGAGGTCCCGCCGCCCTCGGGCGACCCGGACGCCCCGACCCGCGCGATGATCTTCGACTCCGTGTACGACACCTATCGCGGGGTCGTCACCTACGTGCGCGTGGTCGACGGGCACCTGAGCACGCGCGAGCGCATCACAATGATGTCGACGGGCTCCACCCATGAGCTCCTCGAGATCGGCGTGATCTCCCCGGAGCCGACGCCCTCGGCGGGCATCGGCGCGGGCGAGGTCGGCTACCTCATCACGGGTGTCAAGGACGTCCGCCAGTCGAAGGTCGGCGACACGGTGACCACGGCGGTGCGCGGCGCGACGGCCGCGCTGCCCGGCTACCGGGACCCGAAGCCCATGGTGTTCTCCGGGATCTATCCCGTCGACGGCTCGGACTTCCCGGATCTGCGCGACGCCTTGGAGCGCCTCCAGCTCAACGACGCCGCGCTCACGTTCGAGCCCGAGTCCTCCGCGGCCCTCGGCTTCGGGTTCCGCTGCGGCTTCCTGGGCCTGCTGCACCTGGAGATCGTGCGCGAGCGCCTCGAGCGTGAGTTCGACCTGGACCTCATCGCCACCGCGCCGAACGTCGTCTACCACGTCCTGGCCGAGGACGGCACGGAGATCCGCGTCGACAACCCCTCGGAGTTCCCGGAGGGCAAGATCCAGGAGATCCGCGAGCCCGTCGTCGAGGCCTCCGTGCTGACGCCCACGGAGTTCGTCGGCCCCGTCATGGAGCTGTGCCAGGAGCGGCGCGGCGCGATGAAGGGGATGGACTACCTCAGCGAGGACCGCGTCGAGATCCACTACACGCTGCCCCTGGCGGAGATCGTCTTCGACTTCTTCGACCAGCTGAAGTCTCGGACCCGGGGATACGCGTCCCTGGATTACCAGGAGGCCGGCGAGCAGGTCGCGGACCTGGTCAAGGTGGACATCCTGCTCAACGGGGAGAAAGTGGACGCGTTCAGCGCGATCGTCCACAAGGATGCGGCTTACGCCTACGGGCTGCGGCTCACGAAGCGCCTCAAGGAGCTCATTCCGCGCCAGCAGTTCGAGATCCCCGTCCAGGCGGCGGTGGGCGCCCGCGTCATCGCGCGCGAGACCATCAAGGCATTGCGCAAAGACATGCTGGCCAAGTGCTACGGCGGTGACATCACCCGCAAGCGCAAGCTGCTGGAGAAGCAGAAGGAGGGCAAGAAGCGCATGAAGGCCATCGGCCGCGTGGAGGTCCCCCAGGAGGCGTTCATCGCCGCGCTCACCAGCGACGTCCCCACGGGCAAGAAGTGAGGGGGTCTGTCGCGCGTGGCTGAGCAGGCCGGTGCCCACCGCCACCATCCGCGCCCCACCGGGGGCACGGACGCTCCATACATGTCGCGGACGAAGTCCTTCACGCGCCGTTCCCGCGCATTGCCGGAGTCCCTGGCCCGCACGATGGAGGCTCACGGCGGCGCCTACGTCATCGAGCCGGCCCGCGGCGAGGGCTGGACCACCGTGGCGGAGGACTTCCGCCTGGACCTGCCGGCCGTGTTCGGCCGCCGGGCGCCGGTGACCCTGGAGATCGGGTCGGGGACCGGCGAGCAGATCGTGGCGGCCGCTCGTCGCTGGCCGGACCGCGGTTTCCTGGCCCTGGAGGTCTGGCAGCCGGGGATCGCGAAGATGGTGTCGAAGGCGGTGGCGGCCGGCGGGCTGCCGAACCTGCGGGCCCTGGAGGCCGACGCCGCCCAGGCGCTGCCCGTCATCCTGCCCGAGGCCTGCCTGGACGAGGTCTGGACGTTCTTCCCGGACCCGTGGCGCAAGTCGCGCCATCACAAGCGCCGGCTCGTCCAACCGGCGTTCGCCTGCGAGATCGCGCGCGTGCTGCGCGACGGCGGCGTGTGGCGCTTGGCCACCGATTGGGAGGACTACGCCTGGCAGATGCGCGATGTCGTCGAGGACTGCGCGGCCTTCGGCAATCCGTATCTGGGCGAGCGGCCGGACCCGGCCGACCGCGAGCCGTCGCGCGGGGGATTCGCCCCCCGCTGGGAGGGGCGCGTCACCACGCACTTCGAGGAGCGGGGCCATCGGGCGGGCCGCGGCGCCCACGACATCGTCGGGGTGCGAGTGCCGCGTCAAGAGTCGATGGGCGCGCCGGCGCGCGCGACCGGGTGGGATTCCGCGGACGGGCCGGGGCTCCGGTGAGGATGGCGGACCGGTCCTCTCACGTCGCGGCGGCGCGACCATGACCCCGCGCTTGCCCGAGGGCGTCGACTGGCCGCGCGACGGCCGCATCGAGCCCGCGCTGGCCGAGGTCGAGGCGCAGCGCCCCCTCAGCCTGTACATCCATGTGCCGTTCTGCCGGGTGCGCTGCGGATACTGCGACTTCAACACCTACACCACGGGTTTCGGCCCGGGCGCCGAACCCGGCAGCTACGCCGGCACAGTGCTGGGGGAGGCCGATCTGGCGGTCCGCGTCCTCGCCGACGCCGGCTTCGGGAACGGCGCGCGCGGTTCCATTGACGAGGGCGCCCGCGTGGCCGGGTCTGGCGCCACCCGCGCGGTGCATGCGCGAGCGGCGTCGACGGTCTTCTTCGGGGGCGGCACCCCGACGATGCTCGAGACGCGGGAGTTGATCGGAATCCTCGACGGCCTGCGCGAACGGTTCGGCGTGGCCGACGGCGCCGAGGTGACGATCGAGGCGAACCCCGAGACCGTCGATGCGGCGGCGCTGAGGGCCCTGGCCGCGGCCGGCTTCACCCGAGTCTCGGTGGGAATGCAGTCGGCCGTCCCCGAGGTGCTGGCCACCCTGGACCGCCTCCACCGCCCCGAGCGCGTCCCGCAGGTGGTGGGCTGGGCGCGCGAGGCGGGCCTCGACGTGTCCGTCGACCTCATCTACGGCACGCCGGGGGAGAGCCTCGGCGACTGGCAGCGCTCTCTGGACGCCGCTGTCGCGATGGAGCCGGATCACGTCAGCGCCTACGCGCTGGTCGTCGAGGAGGGCACGAAGATGGGCGCCCAGGTCGCCCGCGGCGAGCTGCCCACTCCGGATCCCGACGACGAGGCGGCGAAGTACGAAGCCGCGGACCGCACGCTGGCCGCCGCCGGGTACCGCTGGTATGAGATCTCGAACTTCGCGCGCGTCGAGCCTGACGAGCAGGGCACGCCCTCGACGGCGCTGCGCCACGCCTCCCGGCACAACCTGGCCTATTGGCGGGACTGGGACTGGTGGGGCCTCGGACCCGGCGCGCACTCGCATGTCGGCCGCCTGCGGTGGTGGAACGTCAAGCATCCTCGCGCCCACGCGGGCCTGGTCGCGGCCGGGCGCTCGCCGGCGGCGGCCGGCGAGGTCCTGGACCCCGGCAGCCGCGAACTGGAACGGGTGCTCCTGGCCGTGCGCACCGCGGACGGCGTGCAGCTGGGCCCCGACGACGACTGGTCGGGCCTCGACGAGCTCGTCGGGGACGGGCTCATCGAGGAGACACCGGCCCGCTCGGGGCGAGTGCTCCTCACGTTGCGCGGGCGGCTGCTGGCCGATCACGTCACGCGGGCCATCACGCGCTGAGGCGCCGCCGCTCCGCCGAACCTGGCTGGTCCGTGGCGCCGAACCCGCTCGGACCCGTTTCGGCCGGGTCGATGGGCGGATCTCGGCGTGGCGGTTGGGCGAACCTCGGCCCCGTCCGGGTCGGGCAGAATATGGGGCGGAGAGGAGTCGGCGATGAGCGGCGCGGAGGGAGTCTGGTCGGCGTGGGCCGCGGGCGTTCCGCGGCTGGCGGCGATCGCCGCCGTCGTCTTCGTGCCGGGATGGCTGGGAGCGCGCCTGCTGGGGATGCGCGGGGCGTTGAGCGCGGCCGCCGCCCCGCTGCTCACGGCCGTTGCGGCGGCGATCGGCGCGCTGATCTGCGGAGCCGCAGGCATCCGCTGGGGCGCCCCGAGCCTGGCCGTGTGCCTCGCCGTGATGATCGCGGCATGCGCGCTGGGCCGCACGTTGGCCGGCCGGTCGTGGACGACGGATGAGACCGGGCCTGCCGCCCGGCCGCGGACGGGGCTCAGCCGATTGACCGCGATCCACCCGCTGGTCGTCGTCCTGCCCGTGGCCTGGCTCGCCCTGGTGCTGCCCATGGCCGCCCGCATGTCGCCCGACACCCCGATCCAGGGCTACGACTCGCTCTTCCACATGAACGCGCTGTGGTGGATCCTGAAGGACGGCAACGCCTCCAGCCTGGGCGGGCTCACCCCGATGTTCGGCCAGGACACGACGTCGACGATCTACCCGGCGGGGTGGCACGCACTGGTCGCCCCGCTGGCGTCCCCGGCGACGATCGTGCCGACGGTGAACGCGTTCCTGCTGGTCGTCCCTCTGATCTGGCTGACGGGCCTGGCCGGAATGGCTCGGGCGGTCCTCCCGCGGGTGCCGGTGCTTCCCGTCCTCACGGTCGCGTGCGTGCCCCTGGCCGCCGAGTTCCCGACCTTCATGCTCACCAAGTACCCCGCTTGGCCGAACGCGCTGGCCGCCAGCCTGGTTCCGGCGCTCGTCGCGGTGGCCGTCGAGGCGTTGCGAGCCCTCCGCCAGGAGCCCACCGTCTCCGCCGCCCGGACCGCCCCCGCCGACTCGACCGTTCCCGCCGTCTCCGCCGACCCGGCTCGTCCCCGCCGGTGGCGCGCGGCCCTGGCATGGGGCGCGATGCTCGCGGCCGTGGTGGGAGGGGCCTGCCTGGTCCACCCGCTGGCAGGCGCCTCGCTGGCGCTGCTCGCTGTGGCCCCCGGCCTGGTCCTGGTCGCCCGCCGGTGGGTGGCGCTGGAGCGGTCCGGGCGCACGCGCCGCCTGTGGGCGGAGGCTCTCGGCCTGTGGGGCGCGTGCGCGGCCCTGGCGGTGGTCGTCGCCGCCGTCCCGTTCCTGCGCCACCGGCTGGCCGAGATGACCGTCGCCTACCGCACCGTGCGCAACGTCGACTGGTACAACCCGCTCAAGGCGCTGTCCCTGTGGTCGATCGTCGATCCCGGCGCCCCCGCCGGAGTCGCCGCCCTGCAGATGGCCGCCGCGGTCGCGGTGGTGCTGCTCACCGCGGTGGGCGTGGTCGCGGCCGCGCGCTCGCGGGCCGGTCGGCCGCTGGTGTTCGCGTGGACGCTTGCCCTGGCGCTCACACTCACCAGCCTTATGCGATCCGGGCCGCTGCTGCCCCTAGCGGGCCTCTGGTACATGAGCACGCATCGCACGATGGCCGTCCAGGCGGCGGTCCAGCTGCCGCTGATGGCCCTCGGCGCGTGCGTGATCCTCCGGTGGGGCGCCCGCGCCCGGCGTCCGGCTGGGGCTCATCATTCACGAGGGCGGGGCCGCCCTCGTCCTGGGTCCCTTCCCCGGGCGGACGACCGATCGGGGACCCGGGGACTGGCCGCGGGGCTGGCGATCGCCCTGGTGGGGGGCGTGCTCGCGGCGCCCCAGCGCGCGGACGTCACGTGGCGGGTGACCTCGACGGCGTCGCCGTTCGAGACGGTCGTGCTCACCGACGCCACCGAGGCGCTGGCACGCCGCGCCGGCGAACTGCTCCCCGCGGGCGCCCGCGTGCTCGGCGACCCGTTCAACGGCTCGGCGTACGTCCAGGTCCTGGGCGGCCGCGAGGCGGTCTTCCCGCAGCTGTTCTTCCGCGACTCCAACACGGATCTCGAGTACTTGCGGCGCCACTTCAACGAGATCGCCACGGACCCGCAGGTGTGCCGGATCCTGGACGAGGACGGCATCGGATACGCCTGGATCGACTCGGACCCGTGGCATCAGGGCGCCGACCAGGCGGCGGTCTCGCCCGGACTGTACGGCGTGGACGTGGGCGACGGTTTCGAGGTGCTGGCCCGGGCGGGCTCGGCGACGCTGGCCCGGATCACGGCGTGCGGGTGAGGGGCGGATCGGGTCCTCTACACTTGCCGCATGAGCATTCTGGTGTGTGGGGGAGCGGGATACATCGGCGCGCACGTCGTCAGGCTGTTGCAGCAGCGAGGGGAGAAGGTCGTCGTCGTCGACGACCTGTCCACCGGACGCGCCGACCGGATCGGCGACGCGAAGCTCATCAGGCTCGACGTCGCCTCCGACGGGGCCGTGGAGACCCTCGCGCGGGCGATGACCGACGAGGACGTCACGGCGTGCATCCATTTCGCCGCCCTCAAGCAGGTCGGGGAGTCCGTCCAGCGCCCGGCCTGGTACTACCGCACGAACATCGGCGGCCTGGCAAATCTGCTGCTCGCCATGCAGGATGCGGGCGTGGACCAGATGATCTTCTCGTCCTCGGCGGCCGTGTACGGGATGCCGAATGTGCCGGAGGTGCCCGAGGACATCGACTGCGCGCCGATCAACCCCTACGGGGAGACGAAGCTCATCGGCGAGTGGCTGATGGCGGACTGCGAGCGCGCGTGGGGCCTCAAGTGGATCGGGCTGCGCTACTTCAACGTGGCCGGCGCCGGGTGGCCCGACCTGGCCGACCCGGCCGTGCTCAACCTGGTGCCGATGGTGCTGGATCGCCTGGCTCGCGGCGACTCCCCGAAGATCTTCGGCACGGACTATCCGACGCCGGACGGGACGTGCGTCCGCGACTACATCCACGTCATGGATCTGGCCGAGGCCCACATCCACGCGCTCGACCATCTGGGGTCCGGGGCGCTGGCCCACCACACGTTCAACGTGGGCACGGGCATCGGGACGTCGGTGCGCCAGATCATCGAGGGCCTCCAGGAGGTCTCCGGCTGGGCATTCCCCGTGGAGGAGCAGGGGCGTCGCGCGGGCGATCCGCCCGAGCTCATCGGGGATCCCCTGCGCATCGCCGTCGAGCTGGACTGGAAGGCGAACCTGGGCGTGAGCGAGATCCTCGAGTCCGCGTGGGAGGCCTGGCAGCAAGGGCCGCGCCGCATCGCGGTCCCGCGGGGCTGACCGCCGTCCCGCGGGGCCGGGTGTCGGGGGAGTATCCGAGCCCGACGAGGGCGGCGCGCCGCGCGCACCTCGTTTCGCGCCGCAGCCCGGGTGACACCGCGGAGGGGAGCATCGCGTCCCCGTCAGGTCTGCTCAGTCTCGACGGCGCCGGACGGGAGCAGGTTGCGGCGTCCGCCAGGATCTGTCGGGGTCGTGCGGCCTGATCGCGGCTCTTCTCGGGACTCGGCCGCCACGCCTTTCTCAGTCTCTGAGAGGTGCGGGGCCGTTGGGTGCGCGATCGACTCGATCCTTGAACTCAGCCACGAGACCGCATCGTCCAGCTCGATACGAACCTCACTCTCTGGGACGCCGAGTCGGGCCTCGATGGCCGCGACGCGATAGCGCTCTCGATCTGCGGTCATGTCACGCAGAGGAAGCGGCGGCCACTGATGCTCCTGCCGATAGGAGAAGGTGAGACGGCAGGACTCTTCGAGCAGGCGTTCGTTCACGGCATCTGTCCACAAGAGCTGAATATCGACAAGATCATGTCCCCGGTCGGACGCGGGGCTCGTCAGTGCATGGATCTTCTGAGCGATCTGCACCTCTGGCCGCAGGATGTGTACGTCTGTGAGCGGACCGAACTCCAGCGAGTCGAACAGCTCTGCCAGTTCCGAGTCGATCGGTATTGTCTCGGCATAGTTCGTTTGGGGTTCCGGCCGCGTGAGTTCCAAGTCGACGTGGGACCAAGGCCGGCCGAGGAAACGAACCGTGACGCGCACGGGCTGCATCAAGTACTCGGGATGGCGGACACCGGGATCGTGCTGCTCCCCGGGGCGCAGCACTCCCGTGAACGCGACCCTGTTCGGCGCCGCCGGGTTCCGGCGTTCTTCGGCTCGCGATGGCGGAAGGACTCCCCAGCCCTTCTCGAGTTCCTCAGACAAGCGCGAGATGGTACTGGTGTAGGGCAAACGGGAATCACTGGTGAGCGGGACCACCGCGTCGAGATCGGTTGTCGCGCGTGTGCCCAGTTCACCGAGACGCAGCTTGATCCCCAGTCCACCCTTGATGGCGATGTCTCCGGGCAGCATCTGGGCGACGATGATCGCCGAGACGATAGTTCGGACCCTGGATACGGGGATCTGCCATTCGTTGGCACGGTCCCTCAGTCGTCTGTCCAGGTCGGCGATGGTTCTCGGTGCGCTCATCGTGCTCCGTTCACATGAGCGAGGAGGTCGCGCTCCTCCTCTGCCGAGACGAGGTCCCTGCGCCGCGCCAGCGTCAACGCGTCGAGCCACCGGTCCTGTGGAAGCCGGTTCGCGACCTGCATGAGCGCCGCTCGAACGCTCAGCGAGGGTACACCGTGGTACTCAGTCACATCAACGGGCGAGACCGTCGTCCGGCGTGTCGCCACGATCCAGGGTGGCAGTCTTCGTCGCCGCTGGGTGGTCAGGGCAACCTCGATCCGCGCGGGGTTCGCGTGTCCGAGGCCGTTGAGCGCAAGGACTGATTCGCCCTCGAGGAGGGCGCCGGGGCCTGCGATGGCAACGGCCTCCGCCTCCTGTGTCCCGGCGTCGCGGGGGAAGCCTGTTCGGAATCGGTACACGCCATGGCCGATCCGCTCGAGTGCTCCCCGATGGGCGAGCTTGCGGACTTCCACCGCGGGCACATCGCCGGACTCCGCGTCTGCCACGGTCACGATGCCATGGTGATATGCCGCGAGGTCGCGTAGCGTCTCTCGGTAGTCCATCACACTCCCTTCAATGTGCAAAAGCGTACCGTTATCGGTACGGATTTGAACAGGGCGAATCTCCCAGTCAGCGTGTGAGGCGTGCAGTCCGTCGAGGCTTCGCGTGCCTGTCGTCGAGCTGGACTGGAAGGCGAACCTGGGCGTGAGCGAGATCCTCGAGTCCGCGTGGGAGGCCTGGCAGCAGGGGCCGCGCCGCATCGCGGTGCCGCAGGGCTGACGGCAGGGACACCGGTGTGTGAGACCACGCGAAAGCCGTGCCGGTCATGCAGTGCGGAACACTCGGCCTCCCCCTCCTGGCGTTGCCGGTCAGCGAGTCCGCGGCTGTGGATATCGTCGTCGGCCCGTGCTGCCGAACCTATTCTGCTGAGATGTCTCGCCGAGGGGTCGGCGCTGTGTCGAGGCAGATGCGTCGAACGTCGTGGATCTGCAAGCCGAGCCGCCTGCTCCTGAGACTGGACGGCTGGGACATCATTTCGTGAAGTCAGGGCCTCAGACTTCTCGCCATGATATTGCCGAGGCCGAAGCCACGCGAAAGGAGGACTTCGATCATGACAGATGACCTGGTTCGCGCTCGAAGGAGCACTCCTGCCAAGCTTCGCCCCGTCGACGGTGAGTTCGCCGCAGCCAGTGCGCAGAACGAGGTGGTCATCCTCCTCGACGAGGCTGCCACGGTGAGCGGCATGACACAACAGAAGGTTGCCAACAGGCTCGGAGTGACGGAGGGGCGGGTCTCGCAGGTTCTGCACTCGGAGGGCAATCTCCGGATCACGACCCTGGCGCGCTATCTCGCTGCGATGGGTTTCACCGTCCGCATCGAGGCGGACCCCGTCGATCGCTCCATTCTGTCGCTCGGGAGACGCTACCGTCAGAGAAGGCCTCGCAGGTCGCAACGATCGACCGGTCGGTCGGTCGTCCAGGTGCATGCCCGGTCATTCACTGGCGACGACGGCGCGCCGGTGAGGCAGGTTCTTCTCACGAGTCCGGGCGCGTCCGTTTGTGACCGTGCTGACGTCCCCTTCCAGAACATGGGAAGCGCGGATGCCGCGACGTCTTCGGTCGTTGTCCGTGAAACGACTCTTCGAGTGGAGCCGGCGACGAGGGCGGAGCTGGAGCAACGAGACTAGCGATGGCAACACTGGCGGACGTCGCGAACGTTCGCGAAGGAATGATCAGCGTCTTGTCGGCCGGGGTCAACGTCTTCTTTCGG
The DNA here is from genome assembly GCA_023426345.1 of Actinomycetes bacterium. GTDB lineage: Bacteria > Actinomycetota > Actinomycetes > Actinomycetales > Actinomycetaceae > Pauljensenia. The sequence goes on along the minus strand of JAFAAX010000005.1, from coordinate 48,234 downwards.
CCCTCTTTCCCGTCGCCATTGGGAGCCACGCTTGCACTGATGATTGAAGCTTCGGATGCTGATCCCATTGATCATCTGAGGATCCGCGCCTCGATCGTGGAGCTTGATTCTGACGGGTCGCAGACAGGGATCGGCGGAATCGACGTGGACCTGACGGTGGAGATCGAGAACGGGAGAACTGCCTGCTTCCCGATTCCCGTTTCGCTCCAAGGGCTGGTCCTTCCCTCGCCGGGCGATTTCGAGGTTCGTCTGAGCATCGGCACCGACGAGGTCGCGCGGATTCCCTTTTATGCGGAGATCGCGACAGACCGGACATGATCATGCCGGTCCGCAGTCAAGAAGGACCGCCTGCAGGTGTGGCGACTTCGAGGTCCTGCCCCGGATCCGCGCCTTCGCTCGCTGGGACGCAGGCTGCGGCCGGATGGATGCTTGACCCAGGCGGTGATTCGACCCTGAGTGTGGTTGCGGATTTACTTTGTATCCCCTGCCACGTCGCTGGGGGAGGGCTCTTGGGCCCGAACTTGGATCCGCGGGGGATGCGCTGCAGGCCTGCCGCATGTTGCCGACTGCTGACCTCTCGCTTCTTGTCAGCGATCGGTAACATGTGGCACGATGTTATCGATCGGTCACACGAAGGAGGCTGAGGATGTACGCGGGCAACCCGCAAGACCTCGGCGCGATCGTCAAGGAACGCCGCCGAGAACTCGGCTGGACCCAACAAGACCTCGCCGCAGCCATGGGGGCGACCAGACAATGGGTCATGGCGCTCGAGGCGGGCTCCACCCGCACCCAACTCGGTATGGCCCTCCACGCCCTCAAAGTCCTCGACCTCGGAGTGGACGTCTTCCACGACACCTCGAGTGACGAACTCGACGAACTCCTCAGGAGCCGGCATGAGCAGTGATCAGCTCGACGTCTATGTCGAGGAGGTCGTCGCGCGCCGGCTCCTGCGCGATCACGGCGGGCGACCCCACCCGAGTTCGTGACGTTCAAGGCGAAGATGGCAATGAAGTTCGGGGGTGAATATCGCTTCCGCAACATCGGCGAGAAAGAAGTCATTGCTCAGGCTCGCGAGTTCGGCGTGGATTCCGACTGGTACGTTACCCAGGTCGCCGATATGGCAGAGCGCTTACCGGCCGCGTATCGGGCTGCGATCAATGACGCTGCCGAGGTGATCGGGCGGACGCGAGGACTGGCGAGCATCGAGGCGAACTTCGAGCGGTAGTGGCCGCCGCCCTCGCCGCCCTCGTTTCCCTCACTACTGCCCAGCGGGCGGGCACTGATCCTGGATCGTCGTCTCGACGACGGTCGGGCCCGAGGAGGCGGCGGACTGCGGCGCCGTGTCGGTGCCCGCGGTGGTGTCGCCGGTGGTGTCGCCGGTGGCGTCCGGGGCGGTGACCACGTCGTCAGGATCGGGGACGACCAGGACGTTGCCGGAGCCGTCCGTGTACTGGATGCCGGGGGGCAGCGTCGAGTCGTTGGCCAGGGCCAGCCAGACGTTGCTGGCGTCGGGCTCGGTGGCCGTCACGCGGTCGGGGTCCCACGACGCGGGTGCCGACGGCATCGTGAGGAACTGGATATTCGCGCGGTCGATGCCGGACACGGACAGCAGCAGACCGGCGTCGGTGTTGATGTCGGCCAGATTCGGCGAGGTCGACAGGGAGCTCAGCGCCTGCTTGATGAAGCTGAGGACCGATGGCAGATCCGTCACGAAGTTCTTGCCGAGTAGCTCGCGGAGGATCGCGCTGACCAACTGCTGCTGGCGTCCCATGCGCTCCGTGTCGGAGCCGTCCCCCAGGTCATGGCGCGCGCGGGCGTAGGCCAGAGCCTGGTTGCCGTCCAATTTTTGACAGCCGGCCGGCAGGTCGAGCTGGGCGTAGGAGTCGTAGACGGGCTCGTCGAAGTTGAACCACACGCCGCCCAACGCGCCGATCATGTTGCTGAATCCGGTGAAGTCGACCACGGCGAAGCCGTCGATGGTGAGCCCGGTGAGGTACTCGGTGGTCGCCACCGTGCAGGCGATGCCCGACGCCAGGTCGTATCCCCAGTTCGCGCCGATGGAGATCGCGGAATTGAACATGCCCTCATCCACCCACCCGGACACGGAGCCGTCCGTGCGGGTGCAGGACGGGATCGTGGTGAGCAGATCGCGGGGGATGGACACGACTTGGACGCGGCTGCGGTCGGCGGAGACGTGGACCAGCATCGTGGTGTCTCCACGGATGCCGCCCTCGTCCTCGACATCGCCGATGCCCTGGACGGTCTGATTGAGGCGCGAGTCGGAGCCGACCAGCAGGATGTTGATCGCACGGCCGGCGAACGAGTCCGCGGGCGCCGCATCCCCGTCATCCGATTGGGACAACGTCTGGCCGGACTGGGATCCCAGCCCCGTGATGTCGATGACGTTGCCACCCAGAGTCGAGTCGAAGTTGCGGTAGACGAACCAGCCGGTGGAGGCGACCATCACCACGACGGACGTGAGAATGGCGAGCACGGTGCGCCCGACGCCGAAGGCGTGGGGGTTGGTGGCCGCGTGGAGGGGCGGCAAGGCCCCGAGTGGCCGCGTGCGTGTGGTCATCGCGTTGATCGTAGTAGCCGTCTCACGGGATCGCCGCGAATTTGTCACGATTCGGTCTCGGTGTGAACGTCATCACCAGGCGCCGAGTCGTCATCACCGCGCGCGGAGCCGCCGGGCGGCGCCGGGCGGACGGTGGCCAGGGCGATGGCCCGCGCCAGCCCGGTCTGGCGCTTCTCCACGGTGGAATCCCGCCGGTAGGCGGTCGCGATCTGGGCGAACAGCGCGAGGACCAGGACGTAGACGAGCAGGTTGAGCCCGCTTTGCACACCGAGCCGCCAGGCCAGCCGATTGAGCAGCCCGGGGAACAGCACGGCGAACATCGCGAAGACGATGACGAGCATCATCAGCAGCCGGCGCAGCGCCAAGTGGCCCTGCGAGCGGACCGGGCGCACGATCAGCCATCCGACGACCAGCAGGGCGAGGAGCAGGATGGCCTTGATTAGCCAGTATCGCGTCTGGGGATCGTCCATGTCAGCCCATCACCAGCTCGACCAGGATGTTGACGGAGTTGAGGAGCGACTGCCCCTTCGACCGCGAGTAGTCCGTGTAGCGGATGTGGACGGGGACCTCCCGGCATGGCAGTCCTGTGGCGGCCAGCTGGGAGATGATCTGCGTGGCGTGGGCCATGCGGTTCTGGTCGAGGTGGACGGCCTCCAGGGCGTCGCGTCGGATGAGGCGCAGCCCGTTGTGGGCGTCGGTCAGGTGCAGGTGCGTGCGCAGGTTCGTCACCCAGGCGACGGTGCGCAGCACGAGGCGCCGGGTCCGCGCCACCTCGGAGGCGCCGTCGAGGAACCGGGATCCCAGGATGATCGCCGCCTCCTCGGCGCGCGCGGTCTCGACCATCATCGCGGCGTCCGAGACGTTGTGCTGGCCGTCAGCGTCGAAGGTGAGGACGTAGCGGGCGTCCGTGCGATCCAGGACGTAGTCGAACCCCGTCTGCAGGGCCGCGCCCTGTCCGAGGTTGATGGGATGGGTGGCCACGCTGGCGCCGGCCGCCCACGCGCGGTCGCCCGAGCCGTCCGTCGAGCCGTCGTCGACGCACAGGACATGCGGGAACACCTCCCGCAGCTCGGCGACGACGTCGGCGATGACGGTGGCCTCGTTGTAGAGGGGGACCACCACCCAGACGTCGTCCATCGGTGACATGCCCACTATTGTGCCTGTTCCGGCACCCACCCTGCGACCAGGCGGTCCGGCGGGGGATCCTCAGAGGGAGGCGGTGAACGCCTGCGCCGCCTCGAACGTGGGAAGCAGTCCGCTCTGCTGGGCCTCGAGGAGCCCGGGGGCGGCGGTGTCCTTGTCCGAGAACAGCTGGTGGAGCTCGCGGCCCTGGCGGTCCCGGGTGGGCCAGTCGATCGCGACGGTGGCGTCCAGCGGGTTGACGCCGTGCTCGCGGGTGGGGGCGTACTGCGCCGAGCAGAGGTACATCACGGTGGAGCCGTCCTCCAGTGAGCAGAAAGCGTGGCCCAGCCCCTCGGAGAGGTAGATCGCCCGGCGGTCGACGTCGTCGAGGAGCACCGTGTCCCATTGTCCGAACGTCGGGGAGCCGACGCGGATGTCGACCACGACGTCCAGCACCGCGCCCCTCGGACACATCACGTACTTCGCCTGCGAGGGGGGCACATCGGCGAAGTGGATGCCGCGGATCACGCCGGCGGCCGACGTCGAGCAGTTGACCTGGCGGAGGTCCAGGGGATGCCCCAGGTGGGCGGCGAACTCGTCCTGCTTGTACATCTCCATGAAGTACCCGCGCGGGTCGCCCAGCTGCTTCGGAGTGATCTCGAAGGCTCCGCCGATGCTCAGTTCACGCCATTCCATGCTGTCCCTGCACTCTCCTGTGGTCGATGTCCGCCACCGTCCGCGTCACGAGGGCGGTCGGCATCCCCATTCTGCCCGATCCGTGGCTTCCGGTGGTCACGGCCGTGTGCTCGCGTGGCCACGTGGACGCGGCACTTGTACCATTTATAGGACCAGAAAGGAGCCGCCATGGCCATCACCGCGAGTCAGGCGCGCCGTGAGTTGTTCCCTCTGCTCCGCCAGGTCAATGAGGACCGCGCGCCGATCGAGATCACGTCCCGGCAGGGGAACGCGGTGCTGATGTCGGTCGACGATTACGAGTCGTGGCAGGAGACCGCCTACCTCTTCCGGACCCCCGCCAACGCCCAGTGGCTCGCGGACTCCGCGGCGGAGGCGGACCGTGGCGAGACGGCGGAGCATTCGCTCGATCGGTCGTGATCGATGCGACTCGTCTTCACGTCTCGTGGATGGGTGGACTACGCCTACTGGCAGTCCTCCGACCGGTCGGTGCTGCGTCGAGTCAACCGGTTGATCGATGAGGCCCTGCGTGACCCGACCGGTGGGATCGGCAAGCCGGAGCCGCTGAAATACGGCATCGCCGGCGCCTGGTCCCGGCGGATCACCGACGAGCACCGGCTGGTGTACCGGGTGAGCGGCGACGATCTGGTCGTCCTGGCGGCTCGCTACCACTACGAGAGATAGCGCGAGAGCCGCGATGCCCGGGCCGCGGCGCCGCATCGCCGGCCGCGCGGGCCCGGCCGACTAGGATCGATGCCATGACATGGATGGTGACCGGCGCGGCCGGAATGCTGGGACAGGATCTGGTCGCTGCGGCTCGCGCGCAGGGCCATGAGGTCATCGCCGTCGACCGCGATGAGCTGGACATCACCGACGCCGCGGCCGTCATGGAGGCTGTGGGGACGCCGGGCGCCCTGGAGGTCGTCATCAACGTCGCGGCGTGGACGCAGGTGGACTCCGCGGAGGAGAAGGAGCCGCTGGCGTTCACCCTCAACGCGGTCGGCCCGCAGAACCTGGCCGCCGCCTGTGCCCGTTCGGGCGCCCGGTTCGTCCAGATCTCCACCGACTACGTGTTCCCCGGCAACGGGACTGCCCCGTACGGCGAGGACGACCTGCTCGCGCCGCTCGGCGCCTACGGCCGCACGAAGGCGGCGGGGGAGTGGGCGGTGCGCAGCTCCGGGGCGGACTGGATCATCGTGCGCACCGCCTGGCTCTACGGCGAGCACGGTAGGCCGTTCCCCGCCACGATGGCCCGGCTGATCCGGGAGCGCGGACACGTCGACGTGGTCACCGACCAGGTGGGGCAGCCGACGTGGACGGTGGACCTCACAGACCTCATCCTCCGGCTGCTGGCCGCCGACGCCCCCTCGGGCGTCTACCACGGGACCTCGTCGGGGCAGTGCTCCTGGTACGAGTTCACCCGCGCGATCGCGCAGTCCCTCGGCGAGGATCCGGACCGGGTGGTCGGGCAGACGACGGCCGCGGCGTTCAAGAGCCCGGCTCCGCGTCCGGCCTACTCCGTGCTGGGACACGACGCGTTGGAGGCCATCGGGGTCGCCCCGATCGGGGACTGGCGGGAACGTTGGCAGGTGGCGGCTCCGGTCATCGTCGGCGCCTGATCCCGGGCTTCTCCGGGCGAGTCGTCTTCCCGCATCGACGAGGGCGGCCCGCGTGGCGGGGATCGGCGGATCCGTGCGGTGAGCGCTGCGCGGTCTTGGGACGCCCACCGGGGCGGGACCTTTGACGCGAGTCTCGTCGGGCGCGTGACATGCTCCGGTGCGTCCCACTACACTGGAAACCGCGGCGGGCATTAGCCCTCGGAGCCCGGCAGTCCTCCGGACGGTGTGACGAGCCGGGCTCACGTGTCAACGAGGTCAGGCACCGGATCCGAGCCTCCTTGTCGGGAAGGCCTCTGGTGGCCCAGACTCCGACACGCACATCGAGTTCGGTCATGCGCGACAGGATCTTCGGACGCCGACTGTCTCTCTCGCTCTTGAAGTGAAGGCGTCCTTGACCGGGCTTGAGAAGACTCCTCAGAGCCTTCTCCGAGTCCGACGTCGATGCGACGGAGGAGACAGTCGCCACGACCCAGTAGCCGTGACTCTTGGACTCGTCGACGAAGACCCGGTCCGCAGGGCGAAATAGGTCGGTCATCGTGTCTTCCGCTGCGACGCGATCGCACTCCCGGCATCCGCAGGGATGGCGCGCGGATGCGCACGCTGGGGACGGCAAGCATTCATTCGATCATGGTAGGGATCCCCGAGGGCGTCTGAGGGTTGTCCACACCTACCACATCGGCGCGTGGCAGCCCGCGCGGCGGGAACGGCCGATCCATCCGTCCTTCGGGAATTGGGCCTCGTCGGATGAGCGCAAGAGATCGTCGGAAGTGTCGCTCCGAACTCCGTAGGAGACCGGCGAGGAAGAAGGAGCGGGCGACGGTCCACGTCTTCCTCGAGGGCGAGGCGACGGAGCACGAGTACGTCTACGCGTTGAGCCGCGAGTCAGAGTTCCGCGACGTCGTGCATGTCGTCTACGAGAGGGAAGGCGCCATTCCGAAGACGCTGATCGATGCGACGTGCCAGACGAAGAGCTGTGCGACGCTCACAGGCGCTGTCTGGGGGATCAGGAGTTGTGTCTGGTCTGGAGCTACCTGATCAGCGCCCATTTGACGCCGGGGTTGTGGCGCTTCGTCGTGGGGATGATCTCTTCGTCGGTTTCCAGCGCGCGGAGCTGCTTGGAGACACCCGACCGCGACAGGCCGGTGAGTGTCTGGAGGTCCGCGGCCGACATCGGTCCATTCATCAACGCCCTCCGGATCTCTTGGGCAGACGAGGAGCCTCTCGTTGTCACGGAGTCAGCGCCCGTATCTGTGCTCGTTCCCACACGGTGTCCTTCATCGCCATCCGCAGCGCTCGGTCGCCGTAACTCCGCGATGAACATCCTGCCGGACGAGCGCAGGATCGGTGGTGGCATCTGGTGCGTTGACAACTCGGAGAGAATGGTCCGCATGCCGCATCCGCGGTTCTCGCAGACTGTGCGGTTCGTCCCGGGGATCTCGACGTCCTCCAGCAGCCTCGCCAGGACCGCGTTGCGTGAGGAGGTGATCGTGCCGCGCGGCAGCTCCTCGGCGCTCGCCGTTCCATAGAGGCCACCCGGATTGATGAAGACCAGGCGGTCGGGGTACATCTCGATGCGCACCTGTGTGCCCTGGGCCAGCGGATGGTAGTCGCGATGCATCACGGCGTTCACCGTCAGTTCGCGAATGGCCTCGATCGGGTATTCCCATACATCCTCGCGTCCCGCGCCGCGAATGACGGCTCGTCGCGTCATCGAGCGCTCGACGATCTCCACCAGCTCCGCCACCATGGTGGGGATCGAGCCGTCGAGAGCGGCGTTCTCCAGAAATCGGGTTCCGTCACGCATCGGGCGTCCGTCGACGGTCGGATACGACACGAACGTGACGTTCAACTGCGGGAAGAACTGCTGGGGGAACACACCCAGAGCCAGGAGCCCCGCCAGCGTCACCTGGTCGTCGTCTCCCGTCCTCGGGCAGACTCCGGCCATACGGAACACTTCGGAGGTGCCGAACCGGGAGAAGACCTGTCCCCGACGCCGCTTGAGGCGGTCGATCAGTCGATCCACCTCGACGGGGTCGAGGTCGGCGAGCGTCGCATCGGGAACCGGCACGGTGTCGCCATTCGGCTGGCCACGGCCTGCGATCATCAGATGGATTTCGTAGGTGCTCAGATGTCTGTCTCCGTCGTGTTCGCGAACTCACCGCTCGCTCTCTCGTCCGAGTCCCTACTTCTCACTACCTGTGGTCACATGTCACCGCGCGAGGGAGCAAGCTCCACAGCTCAGTGGGAAGCCCTCCCCGCGTGCATACTGGGGAGGCGCGTCAATCGCCGGCCCGTCCCGTCTTCCCCGCCAGGGGAGCGTGGGACCGCGGGCGGCGGCGCGGAATGTGATCATCATCGGTTCGGAGAGGCCCACCAGAATGCAGATCGCCGTCGTCGCCTTGGGGAAGATCGGACTGCCCCTGGCCGTCCAGTACGCCCGGTCCGGTCATCAGGTCGTCGGCGTGGACGTCAACGAGGCCACGGTCGCCCTCGTCAATGAGGGAAGGGAGCCTTTCCCCGGGGAGGCGCACCTGGCGGAGTACCTCCCCGAGGTGGTGGCCGCCGGATCCCTGCGGGCCACCACCGACTATGCCGAGGCGATCCCCGGGGCCGACGCCGTGGTGCTGGTGGTCCCCCTGTTCGTCGACGCGCAGTCGCGGCCGGACTTCGGATGGATGGACGCGGCGACGCGCTCCCTGGCCGAGCACCTCACGCCCGGCACGCTGATCTCCTACGAGACGACCCTGCCGGTGGGCACGACCCGCACACGGTGGAAGCCGATGATCGAGCGGATCTCCGGGTTGGCCGAGGGCCGCGACTTCCATCTGGTGTTCAGCCCCGAGCGGGTCCTCACGGGGCGCGTGTTCTCCGACCTGCGCCGCTACCCGAAGCTGGTCGGCGGGCTCTCGGAGGAGGGGACCCGGCAGGGCATCGCGTTCTACCGCTCCGTCTTGCAATTCGAGGAGCGCCCCGACCTGGATCGCCCGAACGGCGTGTGGGACATGGGCAGCGCCGAGGCCGCCGAGATGGCGAAGCTGGCGGAGACGACGTACCGCGACGTCAACATCGGGCTGGCCAATCAGTTCGCGATGTACGCGGACAAGGCCGGCATCGACGTGGAGCGCGTGATCCGGGCATGCAACTCCCAGCCCTACAGCCATCTCCACCAGCCGGGCATCGCGGTGGGCGGGCACTGCATCCCCGTCTACCCGCGCCTGTACCTGTCCACGGATCCGGATGCGTCGATCGTGTCGACTGCGCGCGCCGCGAACGCGGCGATGCCCGAGTATGTGGTGGGGCGCGTGGCGGAGGTGCTGGGGTCGCTGCAGGGGCTGCGCGTGGCGGTGCTGGGCGCCGCCTACCGCGGGGGCGTCAAGGAGACGGCGTTCTCGGGGGTGTTCGACACGGTGACCGCGCTGCGCGCCCGGGGCGCCGAGGTCCTGGTCCACGACCCGATGTACGCCGACGAGGAGCTGGCCGGGTGCGGGTGGGAGCCCTACCACCTGGGCGATCCGGTGGATGCCGCGATCGTGCAGGCCGACCATCGCTCCTACGCCGAACTGTCGCCCGCGGACCTGCCGGGTGTGCGCCTGCTGTTCGACGGACGGCGGGTCACCGATCCGGCGCGGTGGGCGGGCGTGCCCCGGCTGGTGGTGGGGGCGCCGGCGGCGTGAGCGCGCGCGGGCCCTGCGCGCGCGGGTCGTCTCCCGCATTGACGAGGGCGACCGCGTGGCGGGGTGACGCTGACACGCCCAGTGACGCCCGGGCATCTGCGATCGGGGGATGCAGGTGCAGCGGATCGATCGGAGAGGGTGCAGGGCGCGGCTTCGAGGAGAAGGGGGCGGCGTTCTCGTCCGCTGGGGGTTCACCGGAGAAGAAGCTGCGGAGACTGTCTGAGGGATCGATGGGCCGGGCTTGGAGCAGGCTCATCGGGGCCGACTTCACCGGTTGGTGATCCCACGGGGCTGGCGTGCTCAGAGGTTCTGTCGGCTCGGGGATCGTGCGGGCAGGACGGTCGAGCATTGCCGTGAACTCCGACCACTGTGCCGGGTCGAGCCGGAACGTCCTGCGGTCGGCGAGCTCGTTCTGTGCGTGACTGGCTGCCGCCGTGGTCACGAATTCCGTGACCGGCTGACCGGAGGCCGTTGCTGCATCCCTGATGAGGGCATCCTGACGGGGCGCGAGTCGTATTCCGATGCGCGAGTCCTTGTGGCGCGCGGCATCCGTTGCGGTGCCTATGACAGGAGCGTGGGTCCAATAGACGTACCATCACGCTCCAGCTCTCGAACGAAAGCGCCGCGGCCGTCGCCAGAAGGGTCGATGCCCGCAGACGGGGTCTCCTCAGTTCGCCACGTGTGTCCGGCGCCCGCGAGACAGGGAACCCGGGATAGAGTCAGAGCCGGGCAGCGGCTCGTCGATCGTCCACCGGAGGACGGCGAGCGCCAACGGGGAGAGTCACGTCCCTTCGGCGCGCCCGCGCGATGGTGCAGTGAACGGACGGGGGCGTGTGCGTGTGAGCCGGTTGACGATTGTCGGCGGAGGAATCGCCGTCTGGCTGTGCCTGGTGGCGTGGATCGTGGTCCTTCTGCCCCTTGCGGGTATCGGGACGTCCACGACTCTGTTCGTCCTCTGCGCCGTGACAGGCGTCCTGGTCACGGGCTGTGGCGTCTGGATGCTCGCGCGTTCCGCGCGCGAGCGCCGTCTGTCGGCAGGCGTCTGGTGGCCCGCCCTCATCGCCCCCGTCTTCGGGACGGTGGACACGATCCGCGTCGGGGCCGGCTTCGGCGGGACGCCCGCCTTCGCCATGAGGGGCGACGCCGCGTGGAACACGGCTCAAGCGGCATTCATCCATCGGGAGGGAGGCGTTGACGCGGCCACGCACCCGAACCCGGCGCCGCTGATGAACACGCTGATGGCGCTGGCGCAGGGCCCGGGTGCGGATCCGTCCATGGTGTCGGTGCTCCGCGGGAACTGGATCGTGTTGGTGTCGGTTGCGTGCGTGGCGAGCCTGCTGGGCGGATTGGTCGTCGCGCGTTCGAGCGTCGGCGCGGCGGCCCTGGTGCGCGCGGCTCTGTGTTTCGCCGCCGGATGGCTGCCCTTCTCGGGGATCTTTCTGGGAGCGGCCTTCGTCATGGGACACTTCAACAGCCTGATCGCGCTGGTCTTGCTGTGGTGCACGTGGATCGTGGCTCGTGACCTGCGGACGCCCACCGCCATGAGGTTCGCGTTGCTGACGGTCTGCTGCACAGCGATCGCCGCCACTTGGGCGCCGCTCGTGGTGGTCCCGGTGGCCCTCTTGGTCGGATGCGTCGCCTCCGCGATCCGGGATCGTAGAGGCGCAGCGGCGATGACCGCTCTGAGGCCCGCCCACGTCGCCGTCGCCCTGTTCGGGATCGCGCAGGTCGGCTGCTACGGGCTGTTCGTCTCTCTGCCCGATCTGCGCCGCTCAGGACAGGCCCTGGGAGCCGATGGCGCCGCGCTCGGGATCTCGATGGATGGGGCCCTGGCGATATTGGCGGTCTCGGTGGCCGCGGGGGTGCTGCTGTGGGGAAGGACGTCCGAGGCCCGCGAGGCGCGCGGAGACCTGACGGTCGTCGGCGTCCTGGGAGCCGTCATGGTGGCGACGATCCTGGTGCTGGTGCATCAACGGTCCGGGACGGCCGACCCGTGGGGTTACTACCCGATCAAGTTCTTCCTCTTGGGGTCCGCACTGGGCGTCGGGGTCCTGGTGTCCGTGTCCGGACGGATCGCGGCGCGCACGCGGGGATTCGGACGTCAGATCGTGATCGGGGTCGTCGTCGCGTGCCCGTTCTTCGTGCTGACGTTGCTCCCGTTCGCGTACCAGCCGCAGTTCGCGCTCTGGCCGGCCGAGTTCTCTCGGCGCCTCGCCCAGCCGGGCGACCAGCAGGCCGTGGAGGACCTGGTCCGGGTCGCCGATGCGCAGACCGGCGACGGCGCCTTGTTCCTCCACTGGAACCAGACGCCCGCTCAGGACGCCGCCGTCAACAGCTACCTCATCCAGCTCGCCGTGCAGACGTCTGACGATCCCCTTCGGGACTTCGCCTACTCCTACGATTACGAGGGCGACGGTCCGTTGTGCGACTTGCTCGCCCAGTGGGGGCGGCCGGTCGACATCTACACGCGGACGGAGTACCGGGACAGTCTGTCGGCAGTGGTCGCAACGTGCGCGCCGAACGAGGCCGTGAGGATCCTGACGGACGCTCCGTGAGCCGACGGCTGCGCGGCGTATCGGTCGCCCCCGGGGCCGAGCCGCTCCCGATCGGCGTTCCGCATTGGCATAATGGTCCGGTCGGCGGTGGGCGTCGACCGAGTCGAGTCAATCGGAGGCATCCACGCGATGAAGGGCATCATTCTGGCGGGAGGCTCGGGGACGCGCCTCAACCCGATCACGCTGGGGACTTCGAAGCAGTTGGTGCCGGTCTACGACAAGCCGATGATCTACTACCCGCTGACGACGTTGATGCTGGCTGGCATCCAGGACATCCTCATCATCACGACTCCGCACGACGCGCCGGCGTTCCACCGGCTGCTGGGCGACGGCTCGCAGTTGGGCGTCAACATCTCCTACACGGTCCAGGAGTCCCCCAACGGCCTGGCCCAGGCATTCGTCCTGGGCGCGGATCACATCGGGCGCGATGCGGCGGCGCTGGTCCTGGGCGACAACATCTTCTACGGGCCGGGAATGGGCACGAAACTGCGTCGCCACGTCGATCCCGAGGGCGGCGCGGTCTTCGCCTACCACGTCTCGAACCCGAGCGAGTACGGCGTCGTCGAGTTCGACGAGGACTTCATGGCGATCTCGATCGAGGAGAAGCCGGAGAAGCCGAAGTCGAACTACGCCGTGCCCGGCCTGTACTTCTATGACAACGACGTGGTGGCCATCGCGAAGGACCTCAGGCCGTCGGCGCGCGGCGAATACGAGATCACCGATGTCAACCGGATCTACCTCCAGCAGGGGATGCTCTCCGTCGAGGTCCTCCCGCGGGGCACGGCGTGGCTGGACACCGGCACATTCGACTCCCTGGCCGACGCCACATCCTTCGTCCGCACCGTCGAGGCCCGCCAGGGCATGAAGATCGGGTGCCCGGAGGAGGTCGCGTGGCGCCAGGGGTTCATTGACGACGACGGTTTGCGCGAACGAGCGGAACCGCTGGTGAAGTCTGGATATGGACAGTACCTGCTGGATCTGCTGAACCGGACCGACGCAGAGTGAGCCGTACGGGCGCACCCGGTCATTCCCCGTCACGGGGACTGAGCGCGACCGCGTGGGTTGCCCTGGGCCTGGGCGTCTTCGGCCTGTCCAACTTCGTCCTCCTGGGATTCGCGGGCCGCGATCTGGGGCCGGCGGGATCGGCACCGGTCTCGGTGGCGTGGACGTTCATGAACGCCATCGGCATCGGTCTGTTCATGCCTCTGGAGCAGGAGGTCAGCCGGCGGACGTCCGCCGCCTTGGCGGCAGGGCGCGACGCCGAGGGCATCTCGGACGTCATCCGCTATGCCTGCTGGGCGGTGGGATGTGTCCTGGTGGTGGGCATCGCGGCGTCGGCCGTCACCGCGCGTATGTTCTTCTCCGGCGATCGGGGGCTCGCAATCCTCCTGGTCGCGGGCCTGATCGCGATGGCCCTGGAGTACCTATGCCGCGGAGTGCTGTCCGGCACGGGTCGATTCCCCCGCTACGGCGCTCAGTTGATGGCGGACGGCGGCGTGCGGATGGCGCTGTCGGCCGTCATCTTCGCCCTGCCGGGCTCGTCCGCTGCCGCCTACGGAACAGTCCTGGTCGCCGGCCCGCTCATCGCCACCGCGGCCACTGCGCCGGTGTCCTTCCTCAGATCCGGCGCGCTTCGACGCAGGCCCTCCCGCCGGTGGCCGTTGGCGCTCCTGGTGGCGACGTCCCTGAGCTCCCAACTCCTGGCCAACTCCGGTCCGCTGCTCATCTCGGCGCTGGCCTCCGACTCCCAGGCCGACGCCACCGGGAACTTCGTCGCCGCCAACACCGTCGCCCGCATGCCGCTGTTCCTGTTCGCCGCGGTGCAGGCTGTGTTCCTCCCTGCCTTGTCCGCCAGCGTCGGGCGCCGCGATCGGTCGGCCTTCCTGTCGACGGTGAGGAAGGGCGGTCTCCTCACCGGCGGGCTGGCACTGGTCGGAGGACTGCTAGTCGCGATCGCAGGCGCCTGGGTGATCCGGCTGATCTACGGAGACGAGTTCGGGATCCCCTCGCAGGATCTGTCCCTGCTGGCGTTGTCCGGAGCCGTGTTCATGGTGGCCCAGTTCCTCGCGCAGGTCCTGCTCGCTCTGCGCGCCGACGGCTCCGTGGTCCTGGGGTGGGGGCTCGGAATCGTCGGCACCGGCATGGGACTGCTGGCCCCGCTCGACCTCACCACCCAGGTGGCTGCGGCCCTGTGCCTCGGCGCCACAGCGGCCGTCCTGGTGTTCGCCGTGTCGGCCGGGCGCGCCGTCGCACACGAGGAGTGGAAGGGGGACATCAGGTGATCAGTGTCATCATGCTCGCCTATGGCGACGAGGAATGGCTGGAAGACGCCGTGGACGCCGTCCTGACGTCGGAGGGGGTGGATCTGGAGCTCGTCCTGGTCGACAACGGCGCGACAGGCGACGTCGTTCATCGGGTCATCGCCGCCCACCCGGAGATCGTCCTGGTCAGGCCCGACCGCAATCTGGGATTCACCGGAGGCGTCAACCTCGGCGTCCAGCATGCCCATGGGGATCGGGTGGCCCTGGTGAACTCTGACGCCGTCGTGGAACCCGACTGCTTGGAACACCTGGCGCGGGCGCTCGACGACGACGCGCTCGGCATCGCGGGAGGGCTCGTCCTCCTGGCCGAGCCTGGTCGGTCAGGACAAGAGACGGTCAACTCGGCCGGGAACCCCGTCCATGTGCTGGGCCTGTGCTGGTCAGGTGGGCTGGGCTCGTCGCCCGACTCCGTGCCGGAGGTGTCCGATCATGCGAGCGTGTCCGGAGCCTGCCTGATGCTGCGGCGCGAGGTGTGGGAGCGGCTGGGCGGGTTCCCTGAGGAGTACTTCGCCTACATGGAGGACATGGAGCTGTGCTGGCGGGCATGGCAGCAGGGGTACGCCGTCCGTCTCATCGCATCGGCGCGGTGTCATCACCACTATGAGTTCTCGCGATCCCCGCTCAAGATGTATCTGGTGGAGCGCAACCGCTTGCTGTTCGTCATGACGAACTATCAGGCGCGGACGCTGGCCCTTCTGGGTGTTCCCCTGATCGGATTCGATATGGCGATGTTGGTCGTGGCGGCCGCCCAGGGATGGGGAGCCCAGAAGCTCAGTGGGTGGGGATGGATCCTCTCTCATCCGCGCTGGGTGAGGAGTCGGCGTGCCGACGTCCAACGCGCTCGCACGGTGCCCGACCGCGACCTCGCGCGGTTGCTCACCGACACCTTCGATAGTGAGCAGATGCCCTTGCCGGAGGCTGCGCAGCCGCTGCAAGGGCTGCTTCGCGGGTGGTGGAGGGGAGCGCGGCGGTTGCTTTGAACTTCCGCACTCGTCGGGAGACACGCGGTCAGCGACCTTCGAGAGCATCCAGACGTTGGCGGAGCAGGGCGATCTCCTCGTCCTGGCGACGCATGTCGTCCTCCATATGGGACAGCTCGACGGCGTACTGGAGCTGCATGAGCAGCAAAGCGACGCTTCCCAGGAAGAACACCAGGTTGAGGGGAACGGCGATGCCGAGGAACCCGGCGAGCCCCTCGGGCACCCCCGGGACGAGCATGACGATGACTGCAAGGGCGATGAAAGCCCACCAGGCGCCATACTTCTCCTTCATCCGCGCATTGCGCAGGCACAGGAAGATCACGACGAGGACCACCAGGGCGAAGATCCACCCGAGTATCTGAGCGCTCATGCTCTGGCCTCCCGGTCCGAGGGCGGGGTGCGGGGCCGTGACAGGGCGACGACCAGTGCCACCATCGCGCGCATCAGGAAGAGGGCCGACTTCGCCGGATTGTGGGAGGGCTCTCCTCCCGCCCGTGGTCGCATCTCGACCCCGACCTGTCGCACGACCATGTTGCTGCGCGCAGCCATGACGAGGGCGCCGATCGTGTCGCCGAGGTACTCGGCGGGGTAATCGACGGCGAACATCTCGATCGCCCGACGACCGGTCAGCTTGAAGCCTGAGGTCGCGTCCGTCAACCGGGTGCCGGTCATTCGTGAGAAGACGGCCGAGAGCAGCGACATCGCCCATCGGCGAGGACCGCGCGCCTGGTAGGTGCCTGTTCCCGCGAATCGGGCGCCGATCACCAGGTCCGCCCCCATGCGGTCCATCTCCTCTAGGAGGAGCGGGATGGACGAGGGATCGTGCTGTCCGTCGGCGTCGAGCTGAAGAGCGCGATCATAGTTATTGCGTGCCGCGAAGAGATAGCCGGTGCGCATGGCCCCGCCGACACCGATGTTGGTGGGGAGCTCCAGAACCGTGACGGCATGGTCGCGGGCGACCTGGGCGGTCCGGTCCGTCGACCCGTCAGAGATCACGACGACATCCGCGGGAGGGGCGTGATCGGCGATCTCGTCCAGGACGTCCCCAATGGTCTCCTCTTCGTTCCAGGCGGGAATGAGGATGACGAGGCGTTGGGAGCCCGTGGCTTCCCCTTCTGGTCGTTGGCGGGACACAGGTGAAATATACCGTGCGAGACTCGACGCGAGTGAACCGCTCCCAGCCGGTTCCATGATGACGCCCGCGGACGGGGGAACGCCGACTTGAGGCGCCGCCGCGCCGAGCGCCGGTACCGTTACCCCTATGAGAGTGTTGTTGGACGCCACGATGATCCCTCGAGATCTGGGCGGAGTCGGCCGGTACGTCGACGACTTGGCGCCGGAACTGGTCGCCGCCGGGGTCGATCTGGTGATGGCGGTCCAGGACCGCGACGACGAGCACTTCCGCAGGAGGCTTCCGGGCGCCGAGGTGCTGGCGATCGGCAAGGACCTGCGGAGCCGCCCGTTGCGAATGGGCTGGGAGCAGGTCGGCCTGCCACGGATGGTCCAGCGGGTGCGCCCCGACGTGCTCCACTCGCCGCACTACACCAGTCCCCAGCATCCCGGCGCCCCCAGCGTCATCACGCTGCACGATGCGACGTTCTTCTCCAGCCCGGAGGCCCACTCGCGGATCAAGCGGGAGTTCTTCACTCGGGCGATCCGCCGTGCGGTGCGGCGCGCCGACGCCCTGGTGGTGCCCTCGATCGCGACACGGGACGAGACGATCCGATACGCGGGCGGGGACCCTGATCAGTTCGTCGTCGCCTACCACGGCGTGGACCGCGGGATCTTCCACCCGGTCGACGACGCCGAGCGCGCCCGCGTTGCGGCGTCGTTGGGCCTGGAGGGAAGACCCTATATCGGATTCCTGGGCACGCTGGAGCCGCGCAAGAACGTGGGGAACCTGGTCCGTGGATGGGTGGAGGCCTGTGCCGGTCTGGAGGAACCTCCGGCGCTGGTCCTGGCGGGCGCGAGGGGGTGGGACGAGTCTGTCGATGGCGCCCTGGCGGCGGTGCCGCCGGGTCTCACCGCGATCCGGACCGGCTATCTGCCACTGGAGGATTTGCCGGGATTCTTGTCCGGTAGCATGATCCTGGCCTATCCATCGATCGGCGAGGGGTTCGGGTTGCCGGTGCTGGAAGCAATGAGTTGCGGTGCCGCTGTGCTGACGACGCGTCTGCTCTCCCTGCCGGAGGTGGGCGGTGACGCCGTCGCCTACTGCGACCCGGATGCGTCATCGATCGGGAGGGGCTTGACCGCGCTCATGGGCGATCCCGCGCGTAGGTCCGCACTGGGGTCCGCAGCGATCAAGCGCTCCAGGGAGTTCACATGGAGGGCTTCAGCCGAAGCGCACGTCCGTGCCTACCAGCAGGCGGCGGGTTCGCCCCGGTGACCGCACGAGCGGGCATGCGGGTCTGACAGGAAGGGGACAGGCGTGGCAGTGCGGACGGGACGCACCTCTCATCTGGTCGCAGTGTGCGCGATGGTCGCGATGGTGGTGGTCTCCGTCATCGCGGGTCTGTGGATGATTCCGGACCGCGACGTCGACACCGGCCCGGACGCCGTGGTGCTCTCTCCCACGGGCAAAGTCGCCACCCTCCGAGTGGGAGGCGAGATCGCCCAGGAGTTCACGGCGCACGACGAGCAACTGACCGGCGTCGAACTCAACGCGGGGGCGATCCATTCGTCGCCGGAGTGCGCCCTCCAGGTGGAGATCCTGGAGGAGAACCAATCGATCTACCGGGGCGACACTCCGTGTGCGGACTTCGACCGGTCGATCCCGAGCACCCGCATCGCGGAGTTCCCCGCCGTCGAGGACTCCGAGGGACAGCGGTATCGCGTCATCTACGGATTGGTCGGTGGGGACCAGGACGCGGTCGCCATGGAACTGGGCACACCGATCGCGAATCCGACAGACTCGGCGACCTACGGTCCGGGGACGCTTCGGCCGGAGGACCAGGAATCGGTCGGGGACGCGGTTCCCGCGGCGGTGCCCGTCTACGATGGCGGATCCCTGTTCGACCAGGCTCGGACGGCCCTTGATCGAGCCGCCGTCTTCGGCCCGTGGTGGACGCAGCCCTGGGCGGTCGTCACGTGGTCCGTCCTGTCTCTGGTCGGCCTGCTCGGTGCCCTGTGGGCCGCTCTGGCAGGACGCGTCCGGACGGCCGGCGCCCTGGTGGGGCTCCTCGCGCTCACACGGTCGCTGGTATGGGCCGCGATGATCCCGATGCTCAACGGCATGGATGAGCCGCAGCATCTGTCCTATGTCCAGTACCTCGCCGAGCAGGGCCTGCCCGGGCGAGAGGCCGGGCGCCTGTTGGAGGCCTACAGCCCGCAGATGGCGGAGCTGCTCAGGGATTCCTCACTGTTCGGGGTGTGGCCGACGGACCGTTACGACTTCAACACGGCGGGGCACACGTTGGCCGCGGTCGCGCAGGCCTCGCCCATGAGCGCGGGGCGTCCGCTCACCGCGCAGTACTCGCCGGCCTACTACGCTCTGGGCGTCGTGTTCTACCGGATCTCTCCCTACGAGGGGATTCCCCGGATGTTCGACGTCCGTCTGGCTTCGGTGCTGTTGGGCGTCGTGTGCGCGGGCGCCGTGTTCTGGTTCTTCCGCGCGCTGTTCCAACGGCGACTCCTCCTGGCGACGGCTCTGTCACTGGCCGTCACGGTTCAACCGATGATGTGCCACCAGTTCGCCATCGTCAACAACGACGCCTTGGTCATCACCGGATCGATGGTGCTCATGGCGGCCGCCATGTCGCTGATCCGCGGGGGAGGGGGCTGGGCCTGCGCCGTCATGGGACTCGGCGGCGCCCTGGCCGTCCTGGGCAAACCCCAGGGCGTCCTGGTCCTTCCCGTCGCGCTGGCGGCGGTCATCGTCAGCGCCGCGGCGAACGCTCGCCGCTGGCGGACGTTCTGGGCGCGCTGCGCGCAGTTTCTGGGAGCATTCGCCCTGTTCTTCGCCTGGTGGCCCCTTCTGCAACGGGCACGGGGTCTGGGGAATCTGCTTGTTCCGACACGGCCCGCACGGGCAGGGGAGGACCGCTCCCTGACCAGGTACCTGCAGATGCAGGTCCAAGAACGCGGTTTTCACCTGAGAGAACGGTGGGTCAACCAGCTCTTCGGGAACTTCGCCTGGTTGGATGTGTGGTTCCCCCACACCGTCTACACTGCGCTGGCGCTCGGCATCATGGTCCTGATGCTCGTGGTCGGGCTGTGGGCGGTCTGGCGCGCGCTCGACCGAGCGGTCCGCCTGGCGCGCCGCCGCGGGACGCAGGCGCCCTCGCACACCGGTGACATCTGGCTGTGTGTGGGAATCGTCGCGCTGTTCTTGGCCGGGATCAATGCTGTCGGCTACGTCGGCTTCCGCGCGGACGGGACGGACACGATCCTCCAGGGCCGCTATGTCCTGCCGATGATCCCTGCCCTCTTCGCGTTGCTGCCTCTCATCGCGCTCAATGTCGGCTCTGCGGTATCGCACGGCGCTCCTCGCCGAACGGGGAGCGCGGACCGTCCGTCCGCCTCGACGGCGCTTCGCTGGTCGGAGAGCGTCGCGGTCGTCCTGTCCTGTGCGATGCTGGCCGCCATGGTCGCGCTGAGCGTCCTGGGGATCGGCAGCATCGTCGAACGCTTCCTGTGGTGACGACTGTCCTCCTCCTGGACCTTTGACGAGGGCGGCCCCGGCTCGCTCGGTCGGGTCGCCTACGCTGGAGACATGGATCCCCGTGTCGCGATGGTCGTCGAGCAGCTCTGGCAGCCGGTCCCCGGCGGCTCCGGCCGCTATATCGTGGAACTCGCACGGGAACTCAGCGCGCAGGGGATCCACCCTCATGGAATCGCGGCACGCCACGGCGCTGGCGAACCGTCGGCCCGCGATCTGGAGGTCGACATGCCCGTCAGCCGGTCGCGCCTCCCTCGGCGAGCGCTCTATGCGGCGTGGGACCGCCTGGATCGCCCCGCCGTCGACGGCCTGGTGCCCGAGGCCGATCTGATCCATGCCACGACGTGGGCGATCCCGCCGACCGCGAAGCCGTTGGTCGTCACCGTCCACGACGTCGCTTTCCTGCGCGACCCCACCCACTTCACCTCGCACGGCGCCGCCTACTTCGCCCGGGCGCTCGCCCGGGCGAAGACGCGCGCCGATCTGATCGTCGTCCCCTCACAGGCGACGGCGCGGGACTGCCTCGAGGCGGGAGTCCGGGAGGATCGCCTGCGGGTCATCCCCCACGGCGTGCGCCACACCGAGGTCGGCGTCGACCAGATCGACGCCTTCGCCGCGCGCCGCGATCTGGCGCGCCCCTACGTTCTGTGGGTCGGCACCCATGAGCCTCGGAAGAATCTGGCGGTCCTGCTGCGCGCCTACCGTCTGCTCCTGGATCGCGAAACGGATCTGGACCTGGTGCTGGTCGGTCCCGCCGGGTGGGGGGACGACACGGAGGAGCGGTCCCTCCTCGCGACGCTCCCCGCCGACCGGGTGCACGTGGCGGGACGCCTCGGGGACCTGGACCTGGCGTGCGCCTATGCGCGCGCCCGGGCGTTCTGCTTCCCCTCGATCTGGGAGGGCTTCGGCCTCCCCGTCCTGGAGGCGATGGACCAGGGCGCGCCCGTCGTGACGACCCGGGGGACCTCGATGGCGGAAGTGACCGGAGACGCGGGCCTGCTGGTGGATCCGTCCTCAGCCGAGGAGCTGGCCGACGCCCTGGCCGCGGCCGCGGGACCCGATCATGACCGGCTGGCAACGCAGGGCCGGATCCGTGCCGCCGGGTTCACCTGGGCGGCGTCGGCGCGAGCCCACGTGCAGGCTTACCGGGACGTCCTGTCATGAGGGCCCGCGTCGTCATCGTCAACTGGCGCAACGCCGCCCTCACGCTGCGCGCCGCCGAGTCCGTCGCCCCCCAGCTGCGTTCGGGAGACCGCCTGGTCCTGGTGGACAACGGATCCGGAGACGGGTCCGCGCGGCGCCTGCAGGAGTCCGGGTACGAGGTGGTCGTCCTTCCGCGCAACGTGGGTTTCGGCGGAGGGGTGAACGCGGGCGCGCAGGGGATGGACGAGGACGCGCTGGTCCTGCTCAACAACGATGCGATCGCCCATGAGGGCTTCCTCGGGGCGATCCTCGCTCCGCTGGAGTCCGCAGAGGGCAGCAGGCTCGGCGCGACGACGGGCCGCATCCTGCTGTCGGGCCGCTGGGAACCCGCGGACCCGGCCACGCGGGACGCCCTCGTCAACCGGGAGGGAGCGCGGTGGCGCCGGGCCGAGCAGGGGGGCCTGGAACTCGTGAACTCCACGGGAAATTTGGTGGATGCCTCTGGGAACGGCTACGACCGCGACTTCCTGGTTCCCTCCGACGGGCCGGAGGCCGATCCGGAGGTCTTCGGGCTGTGCGGGGGCGCCTGCGCGATCCGGCGGGAGGCATGGGATCAGGTCGGGCCATTCCGCGAGGACCTGTTCATGTACTACGAGGACACCGAACTGTCCTGGCGGCTGCGGGAGGCGGGATGGTCGATTCGATACGTCCCGGAGGCTGTGACGAGCCACGACCATGCGGCGTCGTCGGGGACGGCCTCGCCCCTGTTCATCCGGTGCAACGTGCGCAACCGGATCGTCGTGGCCGCGTTGCACGGGCCGGCGTCGATGGTGAGCCGCGCCGTTCTCAGAACGCTCGCGCGAGTCCTGCGCGGCCCCGACCGCGCTATCGCGATACAAGGTCTGGCTGAAGCACTCGGCCGACTGCCGGGTCTGTGCCGAGAGAAGCGCTCGATTGGCGGCTGAGTTGCGGCACTCGGTCAGTGCTGCCGGCCCATCTGGCGGCGGATGCGACCCTGGGCGCGGCGCAGGACCTCGGAGGGGCCTCCTGTCGACATGTAGTCTCGGATCAACTTGAGGTCACCCCGGACGGTGGGCTTGTGCGCGGGATAGGCGTGTGCGTGGAGCCCAGAGCCGGTTGCGGAGCCGGACAGCACCAGATCGCGCGCGCGATGCGGATGCGCGGCGAAATCAAGCAGCGGTTTGAGCACCTCGCTCCACCGAAGCCGTTCCGCGAAACGCCCGATCTCAACGCGCGCCGCAGCGGCCGCGCTCTCGTCGTAGAGCATCTCCTCCAGAGCGTCCGCTAGCGCTTCGACATCCTGGGGGGGAACGCCGCGGCCGAGGCCCTCCGAGTCGAGGACATCACCGAAGGAGTCGCCGGTTGTCGCCACGATCGGCAAGTCCGCCCAGAGATAGTCGAGCATGCGGGTGCGGAAGGAGAAAGCCGTCTCAACGTGTTCGAAGTGGGTGGAGACTCCGACGTCGGCGTCCATCAGGACATCCGCCCGGTCGGCGTAGGGGACCCATCCCGAGTTGAAGAACACGTAGCGATCGGTGAGACCGAGTTCTTCGGACAGCTGCTTGGTCTCCCAGGCGATTCGCATATCGGGAACGCCGGGATTCGGGTGTTTCATCCCCATGAAGTAGAGGCGGATGTCGGGATGCTCGGGAGCGAGCCGCGCGATTGAGCGGACCAAAGTGAGCGGATCGAACCAGTTGTAGACGCCGCCGCCCCAGACGATGATCTTGTCCTCCCGTCCGATTCCCGGGACGACGCCGCGGATCCCATGCCGCTTCTGACGGGGCGCTTCGTCCTGGACGCCGAAGGGGACGACGGCGATGAGGGAGTCCAAGTCCTCGTCCGCGCCCAGTGTCAGCGGATTGATCCGTCCGAGGATCGCGAGCTGGCCCACCCAGAAGTCCCGCTGCTTCTCCGAAGCGCAGAGGAAGAAATCGGCGCGGGCCAGTTGCCTGTTGAGCACCTCGGTTACGGAGGAGATGGCTTCCCGACGCCCGTCGTCGCCGAGGTCCTTCGCCTGCTCCAACTGCTCGAGATGCATCGGGTCATAGATGTCCGCGATCAGGATCTTGTCGGAGTCGATCAGCCACGGCGCGCCCTCCAGAAGGAATCCCTGGAAGACGATGACATCTGCCCAGTCGGTGTGTTGACGGAGCGCGCCCGCTTGCGCGAAGGCGATCTCGAAACGCGGGTCGTTGACATCGGAGAGGCCGGCCGTTGAGACCAGGCGGACATCATGGCCGGTGGAGAGCGCGGCCGCCATCTCCCAGGCGCGGATCGCGGGTCCCGCCAGCTTGTCCGACAGCGGCTCGCCGGTGACGACGAGGACGCGAGTGCGGGCGATGTACCAGTCCTCGATTCCCCAGGCCTCGACCAGGTCGCGGTGGCCCGCCAGGTAGTGTTCGACGGCGTAGGCCGGCTCGATCGGATGCCGGAACAGGGGGAACAGCTCCTGATCGGTGCGGGTGCGACGGGCCTGGAGGTCCTGGCGGGTGCGGGCCAGCGTCGGGAGTTGCTCGACGAGGTAGTCGACGGCGTGAATGCCGGTCAACCCCATCTTGGGGATCTCAGCAGTGGCGGCATCGCCGGTCGCGCCGTCAAGAGCGGATGTGTCGACGTCGGCCCTCGCGGTCCCGCGTCGGATCGCCAGGGAGATCGCCGCAGGCAGCGCGCGGTCCAGAGTCTCCTGGGAGAGATTCTTGTACATCGACAGGAGCGCGTTGCGTTCGAGCAGGTAGGACTCGCGATAGTTGCCGAACTTCTTCATCGTCACGTGATGACGGTGGTAGGCGACGGATCCGGGAACGTAGCGCACCCGCCATCCCAGGAGATTGAGCCGCCACCCCAGATCGACATCCTCGTAGAACATGAAGAAACGCTCGTCGAAGCCACCGATCTCGCGGTACAGGGCGGCGGGCATGAAGAACGCCGCGCCCGTCCCGAAGAGGACGTCCTGGGGTTTCTCGTACGAGCCGTCGTCGATCCACTCCGCCTCGCGCTTGTAACCCATCCCGAACCAGGTGAGCGAGCCGTCGACGTAGTCGACCAGCTTTCCGTCCCAGTCCAGGACCTTCGAGGCGACGCCGCCGATGGACGGATCGGCCTCCATGGCGCCGACGGCTGCGGAGATCCAGGTCCGGCCCGGCCGCGCGTCGTTGTTGAGGAACGCGACATACTGGCCAGTCGCATGGTCGACGCCGAAATTGCAGCCGCCGGCGAAGCCGAGGTTCGCACCGGAGGGGATGACCCGCGCCTGCGGACAGGCCTGGCTGATCGCTTCAAAGGATCCGTCCCCGGAGTCGTTCTCGACGACGATCAGTTCCAACCGGTCCTTCGGCCAGTCCACCTGGTCGAAGTAGTTCACACACGCGATGGTGTCTTCGGCGCCCTTGTAGTTCACCAAGATCACGGAGACGACGCCGTCGCGCGCCTCATGGGGCCCGGGAGTGAGATGAGCGCTCTCCGGCAGGATGTCCGCTGCCACGTCAGTCCTCCTTGTTCGTCGCGCGCGTCGGCAGGATTCGTCCGGCTTTGTGGAGGGCCCTGACTGCCACCTCGCGGACGCCGCCCTCCTGGAAGGTGGTTCGGACCATCTGCACGATGCCTGGTTGCGCGAGCTCCTCCTCATCGGCGTCGCGAACCGCATCCGCGGCCCGGACAGGGCGAAGGCAGAAGGCGGTCTCCCGGTCCATGTCGGGGTCTGTCGCGACCAGCGATCCGAGCGAGGGATCGTCATCGTAGACGTCGGCGTTGACGCGTTCGGCGCCCGCCAGCGCGCCGAGGAGGATATCGCGTTGGACGTCGTCGGCGGCGATCACGAGGTCCGCCCGAGTCATGAGATCCCGGAGCGCCATGGATCTGTACCGCGTGCGGGGACCGTTCATCAGCCATTGAGCGACGTCCAGGGCGGCCAGATCTGCGACGAGGGCAGTCGATGAAAAACCCGCGCCGGGCACGTCGTCGAGCGTCGAGGAGACGAGCACCAGGACATCGGCCCAGCGGACTTGGTCGGGCGCCCCGTCGGGAACCGGCCGTCCGCCGTCCCAGGTGAGCCCCGATCCGGTCGAGGAACGGCGGACATGGGCGCGAGCGCCCAACCGCGAGACCAAGGCCGAGGCCCGCTCACCGGCATCGCCGTCGTCCGGGGCGACGACGAGGACGCGGACCTGCCGGGAGAGCTCCGCGTCGATACCGAACAGGCCCGCCAGCGAACGAGCTGACTCCGGGCGGACTCCCAGTTGCTCCACGATCATGGGCAGAGCCTCTCGAATCTGAGGCAGCAAGGCGCGGTCCGGAACGCGGCGTTCCCCGTCGAACCGCGAGCGGGCCTCTCGCGACGGAGCGAGGTCATCCACGGCCTGGTCGATCGCGAAGGGTCCGATCAGCCCGCGGGAAGGGACGGATGCCGTTCCAATGCCGTCTCCTCCAGGCGAACGTTGCAGATCCAGGATCGTCGTGTCGGAACCCGACTCGTGGAGGGACGACGACGTGACGGCCAACTCGGCCCACGTGAGGAGACGGCCGCGAAGGGGTTGCGTCAGATTGGCCTGGAGCATGCCGAGAAGGCCACGAGTGCGGCGTATGCGAGCCGGGGCGCCCGCCGGTTGCCAGTCCGGAGGAAGAGGCCCGTCCGCGGTCCTCACGCGTTGACCCAGCATCTGCAGCTTCCACTGCACGTCCAGAAGGGCGACGACCGGGTCCTGAAGGTCGGAACTCCCCGCCACGGCCTCCGCGATCCCGTCCCCGAGCTTGCTCAGGACGTCCTGGCGCAGGAGGACCATGGAACTGGGCGCCATGAGAAGCTCGCGCCCATCGGGTCCCGGTGTGAAGACGATCGAATCGACCGATCCACGCTCGATGGCCGTCGCATGCGCTGCGACCTCGCTGGCGATCTCGCGGGGATCCCGCCCGAGAGAAGTGAGCGCAACGACTCCGCGCCCAAGGTCGGTGAGCGCGGCCGACGCCGATGAACCCATGGGTTTCCTTCCGCTGAGAGGCATGATCATCGTAACCGCAGCCCTCGCGAGCTCACAGAGGACGGCATTCACACGCGGTAGAGTGTGCCAGACTGCGGCGCGACCCATGCGCCGCCAAGGCGGAGGGGTTCCGAGAGTGACAGCAGCCGAAGAACGCGAGGCGCGCCTGGCTGTCGAGCCGATGCGCCCCGCGACACCGCCGGCGCACTTCTTCCAGGGAACGAAGGAATCGCTGCTCCAGATCTGGGAGCGTCGGGACCTGCTCAATCGGCTGGTTCGCCGCGAGATCCGGGCACGCTACAAGGACTCGGTGCTGGGCGTCATCTGGAGCCTGATCCGGCCGCTCGTGAGCCTCATGATCTACTACCTGGCGATCGGCAAAGTCCTGGGCGCCTCCCGATCGATCGACGACTTCGCGATCTACGTGTTCACCGGCCTGACGGCATGGCAGTTGATGTCTGACTCGATCATGACCGCGACAGGGTCGATCGTGGGGAACTCCGGGATCATCAAGAAGATCCAACTGCCGCGCGAGATCTTCCCGTTGTCGGCCGTCGGTGCCTCGCTGTTCAACTTCTTCATGCAGCTGATCATTCTGATCGCGGCCGCCCTGCTGATCCGGGGAATCGCCTTCGACGGGCGCCTGCTGTATCTGCCGCTGAGTCTCCTGGTCATCCTGGTGTGGGGAACGGCGCTGGGCATGTTCCTCTCAGCGGCGAACGTCTACTTCCGCGACATCCAGTACTTGGTCGAGGTGATCCTCATGGTCGGGATGTGGGCCTCGCCGATCGTCTACTCCTGGGGGATGGTGTCCTCTCATGTCGGCCCCGTCCTGTCCGAGATCTACATGGCGAATCCGATGACGCTGGCCGTCCTCGGATTCCAGAAGACGCTATGGCTTGCGGGTGAGTCCTCCCCGACTGTCAGTCATCTCGCTGTGCGCCTGCTGATCGCGTTGGGAGTCGGCGTGGTGGGGCTCTGGCTGTCCCAGAGGATCTTTTCCGTCATGCAGCGCGACTTCGCCCAGGAGCTGTGAATGACCGCCACCACAGTCGTCGACATCGCGAACGTCTCCAAGAGGTTCGTTGTCCACAAGGACAAATCCCTCAAGGAGCGCGTCGTCAACGCACGGACGTCGCGCGCCCATCGGGAGGAGTTCTGGGCGCTGAAGGACGTCAATCTGGAGATTCACGCCGGGGAGACGATCG
Organism: Actinomycetes bacterium; assembly: GCA_023426345.1. Classification (GTDB taxonomy): domain Bacteria; phylum Actinomycetota; class Actinomycetes; order Actinomycetales; family Actinomycetaceae; genus Pauljensenia. Next base: position 20,684 of record JAFAAX010000005.1, on the reverse strand, counting down.
GGTTGGTCGGCCCGAACGGCTCGGGGAAGTCGACCTTGTTGAAGATCATCGGGGGGATCCTCACGCCGAACGACGGGACGGTTCAACTGCGAGGCCGCGTTGCGGCCTTGTTGGAGCTCGGTGCCGGATTCCATCCCGACCTGACCGGTCGCGAGAACGTCTACCTCAACGCGGCCATCCTGGGTCTCAGCGAGGAGGAGACGGAGAAGCACTTCGCTGAGATCGTGGAGTTCTCGGGAATCGGGGACTTCATCGACACTCAGGTGAAGTTCTACTCGTCCGGCATGTACGTGCGCCTGGCTTTCGCCGTCGCGGTGCATGTGGACCCCGACATCCTCCTGGTCGATGAGGTTCTGGCGGTGGGCGATGAGCCCTTCCAGCACAAGTGCATGGAGAAGATCCGCGAGTTCCAACAGGAAGGCCGGACCATCATCTTGGTGTCGCATTCCGCTGGGCAGGTCCAGTCGGTGTGCGATCGTGCGGTCATGCTCGAGCATGGGCATGTCGTGATCGATGGGAACCCGCAAGAGGTCTTGGGCCGTCTGCGCCATGAGTACGAGATCGTCATGGACGAGGAGGCCGCCGCTCTCGCGGAGCGTCCGGATCTGGGCCTCGACTTCTCACCTGCTGACCAGAAGATCACAGGCGTGGAACTGGTCGGTCTGGAGGACAGGGAGCAGTCGGAGTTCGGACCGATCCTGGCGCCGGGGGATGACCTGATCATCCGGGGGACAGTCAGAGCGCGGCCGCCACTGGCTGGGTGGGGGATCGGCGTCACGATCTCCACGCTCCTCGGAGCAGTCGTCCTCGGATCGGATACCTCGATGATCGGTGTTCAGCTTCCCGTCGTCGACGGAGCGGGGACCTTTGAGATCCGACTGCCGCACCTGGATCTGGGTGCCGGCGACTACCGGGTCAGTGTCTCGGTGTTGGACGGCAATCTGCAGAACATCGACCAGGTCCGCGATGCCGTGCGGTTCAGCGTGAGAACCGACGGGCGAAGCGTCGGAACGGTCTACACCGAACCGACGATCGCCATCGTGTGAGAGTCCCCGCCGGACCGCGCCGGCTTCGTCAGTGGGTGGAACCGAACCAGTCGGTGAAGTACCGCCAGAAGTTGCGGTTGCCGTAGGTGGAGCAGGAGTCGCCCGTCCCGTACATGTTGGCCAAGGCGGCGGCGTTCGGTTGATAGGGCGTGTAGTTGTACAGGGCTGCTGTGGCACGGTTGGCGATCGTCACCGTCGACGAGCCGCAGGAGGCGTTCGTGAAGTAGGGGATCGCGACCGTCTGCCCCGATCGGTAGTTGAAGGAGTTCGGCTGTTCTCCGTACTGCACCAGTCTCGAGGCCGCGTAGTACACCTGCGCCGGGAAGTTGGCATAGGAAGTGTTGGACAGCTGGAAGCCCATGGCCTGGGTGTATCGCGTCGCCGTCAGGCTGGATCCGCTGGCGGTGAGCAGCCCTTGCTCCTTCTGGAGCATGACGAGGAGGGCCTGCGGATTGACCCCGCAGGCTGTGGCCGACTTCCAGATGATGGCCGCTGCCGTCTCATTCGCGGCGGCATTGTAAGGAGAGCAGTAATCCGTCGACATGGCGGAGGTCGTGACCGTGTAGTCCTTGAGGCACTTGACCCCGGAGGATGATGCCGAACACGAGGATCCCTTGGACGTCAGGAAGGACTGGATTTCTGAGGCGGTCATGGTGTTCGAATTGAACATCACGGCATCGGAGATGATGTCACCGGCGACGAACCCTGTCGATTTGCACCCGATCAGTTGATTGCTGCCTCCGCCGATGTTGATGGCGTAGGCGCAGACGGTGTGGGTGCCGGGGGTGGCGGGGATGGTGGTGTCGTATCCGACGGTATTGGTCGAGAGGCTGTAGGCGCGTTGGACGTCGGGGCGTGAACCGTCGGCGGTGATTGCCTTGGTGGCTGTGCCGTCGAGATAGATGTGGACTCTGATGGGGTCGGTGGTGTCTTTGTCGAAGGCCCACCCGCGTATGGCGATGGTTCCTGCCGCGGAGTCTGGGGTCACAGCATCGACCACACCCTGCGGATCGTTGACCACAGAGACCGTGGACGCGATGGATCGAATCGTTTCCAGTGCTGAATAGCCGGCATCTCCAGGACATGCCGTCGCATAGACATCGCGATGCCCAAGAATCCGGTTCAAGGTCAGAGTCTTGCCTTTCTGGTACTTGCCATTGTCATATGTAATTGTGAATTGTGCTGACCCTCTAGGATCGACTCCGGCTCGGGACAGCTGCCATCCCGCCATCTTTCCGACGGCCGTGAGCTCGGCCGAGGTCGGGGACTCAGTTGTGTAGGTCCCCATCATTGCGATGCCCATTGTGCCGGTGTTCGCGCCTTGCGCATGGGCCCCGGCGACCATCTTCCCCGGAGTGGCTGACGCCGAACCGGCACGCCCCTCGAAGACCTGGCCGTACTTGTCGACGAGGAAGTTGTACCCGATGTCTCCCCAGTCCAAGGTGACGGCATGGTAGTAATAGATGCTGTTCACGATGCCGGCCGACTGGGACGCCGAGTAGTTGTTGGTGCCGACAGTGTGGTGGACGATGACGAAGGGCGCCGTGGCTTCTTCGGGATCCCAGGTCATATAGGACTCGTTGGCGCCCCATTGTGCGCGGGTGATGACGTTGACGGGAAGATCTTTCGCCGTCGACGCTGCCGCAACAGAGGTCAGCAGCGCACGCGTGTCGCGGACGCCTGTGCCACCGGATCCGATGGAGCCACCCGATCCCGAGCTCGGACCGTCTGTCGAGGACTGATCCGACGGGATGGTCCCGCTCTTTGTCGACTGGTCGACGGTCGCACCGCCGTCGCTCGACGTCTCCTGCGGAACCGTTTCATCGGCGTCGGAGTCCTCATCGACCTGTGCCTGCGGCGTCGGATCGGCAGGGGCCGGCGTCACATCGTCAGGATCCAGCGTGACCTCGCCCTGCGGGTTGCCGGGCACCATGGTGACGGCCAGGTCGGCTGGCAGGTCGACGGCTTCGCCGGTGACCTGGACTTGGACGGCGTCGGCGCCCCCCGTGATGAAGGGCTCTGTGGCGGACCGACCGACGCCGTCGTCCCGGCCGGAGCCATCACTGCCCATGGGATACCAGTCCGACCACCGGCCATCCTCGCGCACGCGAATCGAGATCTCCGAGTCGGCGGCGAGCTGTTGATCGGGACCCCACGTGACCCCGGCGACGAGAAAGTCGTTGTCGACTGACAGGGGCTCGGTGAGGATCGCGATGGGCCCTCCCTCTGAGGTGCCCGATTCTGGGGCGTCCGTCGTTTGGGCGAGGGCGCTGTCGCTCTGGGCCGCCGCGTCCGCGTCTGGGGAGTGGGCCGCAGACGGGTCATCGACGAGCGCTGTCGCGGTCTCGGTCGGTGTTCCTTCCGAGTCGGTCAGTGGCATCGTCATCACAGGAGCGGCGTCCTCCATCTCGCTGGATGAGGGTTCTGCCAGGGCCGCGCCGGGAATCATCGCGAGGATGAGCGCTGCAGCGGTGACGGTCGAACAGAGTTGCAGGCGGGACACGTGAGGCTCCTAGCAATCAATGAGCATAGTGTGACTATGATTAGCATACTGCTACGAACTGGTATGGCAAGAAGGGTCTCGCCACTCAATCGATCGGCAGCCGTGGGGCATAATGACGGGGTCCGCGTGTCATCTGAAACGGAGCCACTCATGAGGATCGTCGTCACCGGCGGAGCCGGGTTCATCGGCGCCAATTTCGTTCACTTGCTGGTGGAGGACCATCCGGACGTCGATGTCGTCGTCCTGGACAAATTCACGTACGCCGGCAATCGGGGATCGCTCGCGGACCTTCCCGGCGCGCAAGCGTCGCGACTGAGTATCGTCGAGGGAGACATCGTCGACGTCGATCTGGTCGACGCTCTCGTGGCCGATGCCGATGCCGTCGTCCACTTCGCCGCCGAGTCCCACAACGACAATTCCCTCAACGATCCCTCGCCGTTCATCCAGTCGAACCTGGTCGGGACGTACACGCTTCTCGAAGCGGTGCGGCGCCACCACACCCGGTACCATCACATCTCCACCGACGAGGTCTACGGGGATCTCGCGCTGGACGATCCCGCGAAGTTCACCCCGACCACGGCCTACAACCCGTCCTCGCCCTACTCGTCGACCAAGGCGGGATCGGACCTTCTGGTACGGGCGTGGGTGCGCTCCTTCGGCGTCGAGGCGACGATCTCGAACTGCTCGAACAACTACGGGCCATACCAGCACATCGAGAAGTTCATCCCGCGGATGATCACGAACCGCCTTCGAGGCGTTCGTCCTCGTCTGTACGGCGACGGCCTCAACGTCCGCGACTGGATCCACGTCCACGACCACAACACGGCCGTGTGGGAGATTCTGACGAAGGGCCGCGTCGGAGAGACCTATCTCATCGGAGCAGACGGCGAGACCTCCAACCGTGAGGTCGTCGAGACCCTCAATGAGCTCATGGGATTCCCCGACGACGACTTCGAGCATGTCGCAGACAGAGCCGGTCACGACCGCCGGTATGCGATCGACGCGACCAAACTCCGCGAGGAGCTCGGCTGGGAGCCGCGGTTCACGGACTTCCGTTCCGGTCTCCGACACACCATCGACTGGTACACGGCACATGAGGAATGGTGGGCGCCGCTCAAGGCGGAGGTCGAGGCGAAGTACGCCGCTAAGGGGCAGTGACGGCGTGACGGTGTCCGAGGAAGCCCAACGCCTGCCTCGGGTTGATGTGTTGATGGCGACCTACAACGGCAGGCGCTGGATTGAACCGCAGATCGACTCGATCCTCGACCAGAACGGCGTGGACGTCAGGCTGATCGTCTCGGATGACGGGTCGGAGGACGGAACTGTCGAGTACCTCGGCAGACGGGCTCGTGAGAACGACCGGATCACCCTCCTGCCTCCCCATGGCGGGCCGCGCGGTGTTACCGCGAACTTCCTCCACCTGTTCACCGCGCATCCGATCACGAATGACGTGCTGGTTGCCCTCAGCGACCAGGACGACGTGTGGCGGGCAGACAAGTTGCGCACCCAGATCGGGCAGCTCCGGTTCACCGGTGCCGATGCCGTGTCCTCCAACGTCGAGAGCTTCAACGAGGAGGGTCGTCGGCGGCTGGTCGTGAAGAACGAGCCGCAGCAGCGCTGGGATTTCATCTTCGAGGCTGCCGGACCTGGTTCGACGTACCTGTTCACCTCGACTATGCATGCCCGCCTGGTGAGCCTGCTGGCGGATCTGGACACCTCGCAGATCGGCGTGCATGACTGGTTCCTCTATGCCCTGGTGCGCGCCGCCGGGGGAACCTGGTCGATGAGTGCGGAGCCCTTGGTCGCTTACCGTCAACATGCCGATAATGTCCAGGGCGAGCACCACGGCCTGGCGGCATTCCGTCAACGTCTCGGGGCCTTGCGCAGCGGCTTCTACCGTGACCAGTTCGTGCGCACGGCCCAGGCCTGCCGACAAGTCGGGCAGCTGTATCAGGACGCCACGTGGGTGGCCGACCTGGACGCACTGATCGCGGACCTGGCCCACCGAGACATTGGTTCTCGCTTGCGCATCGCGAGACGCTGTCGGGACATCCGTCGTGACCGTATCGAGGGCGTCGCACTCGCTGTCTCCTGTGTCCTCGGGGTGTGGTGACGGACCAAGATGCTTCGTGAAGGGCCTCCGACGGGCACGTTATCCTTGGCATCGCAGAGCAGGGAAGAAGGGGTTGGATGAAGTACCGGACGGACGTCGATCTGACGAACCAGAATTCGAGTCAGGCCGCCATCGCACGCGCGATCATCGCAAGCGCCCCGCCGGGTGCGAAGATTCTCGACGTAGGATGTGCCGCAGGGGACCTGGGAGCGGTTCTGCACGACCGCGGTTTCGTGGTGACCGGCATCGAAGCCGACGAAGAGGCAGCCGTCGTCGCATCTGGCAGGATCGATGCCGTTGTCTTGGCAGATCTCGAGGCAACGTCCTTGGCTGACCTCGTCGACGGTCACTTCGATGTCATCATTTTCGGGGACGTCCTGGAACATCTGAAAGACCCACATCGTATTCTGAACACTGCGGTGGATCTGCTGACGCCGCGCGGCTTCGTGATGACTTCTATCCCAAACGTGGCGCATGGTGCGGTGAGACTGGCCCTTCTTCAAGGCAGATGGGCCTACACCGACGAGGGACTACTGGATCAGACTCATCTTCGGTTCTTCACGCTTGAGTCCATGGCCCAGATGCTGCAAGAGGCAGATCTAGTGATCGACGAACTTTGCGCCACCGTGTTGGATCCCCTTGATGCAGGAGTTGAGATCGACGATGCTGCGCTCCCTGGCGATATCGTCGAATGGGTCCGGTCGCAGGAGGGAGAAGCTGACTTCCAGTACGTCGCGCGTTCACATGTCGCCGCGAGCTCCGAGGCTGCCCCTGATCGGATCCCGGAGGTCGTTCGGCTCGCGCTAGTCCCGCATCCTGATGACATCCATGCTGCGCGCCGGGCTGACAGAATCTACGCACGTGAAGTTGCCGAAAGGAGAGCCTCACAACTGGAGAATTTGGAGTCAGAGCGGAACCGCATGCTGATCAGCCGTGACAACGCCCGCGCACTCGAGGCTGAGACTGGGCGCCTACGATATGAGGTCCAGAGGCGTGATGATGACCTCCACGAGGTTCGCACTGAGCTGATTCAGACACACGCGCGACTTGCTGCTGCTCTTGAAGACGCATCCGCGGCGCATCGGCGCCTCAACGCTCTTCCGCACAACTTGGTGAGACGTGCCGGTAGCAAGGTCCTGCGTAAGATCGGGCTGCGTTGATGCAGACGCCACTGTTCTCGATTGTTACTCCGGTATACCGACCGGCGCCAGGGGACCTCCAAGCCACGATTGATTCGGTCCGCAGTCAGACCTGTGGGGACTGGGAGTGGATTATCGTCGACGACCACTCCGATCAATCCGGTGTGACGGCGGTGCTGCAGAGCGCCGCGGACCTGGACTCGAGGATTACCGTCATCGAGCGGGGGACGAATGGTCACATCGTTGCGGCTTCCAACGATGGTCTAGAACGGACCTCTGGTCAGTGGATCGTCCTGCTCGATCACGACGACCTCCTCCTTCCGCAATCTCTGGAACGGATCGCTGATGCCCTTGCTAATCATCCAAGCGCCGGCTATGTCTACACCGACGAGGACAAGATTGACGACCAGGGAAACCTCTCAGGGGAGTTTCGAAAGCCGGATTGGTCTCCGGAGAGACTGCGTCATCAAATGTACCTGGGACACCTTTCTGCGCTAAGGGCCGATATTGTCCACCAAGTGGGTGGTTTTCATCTAGGTTTCGATGGTTCTCAAGACCATGACCTCGCCCTCCGTGTGACGGAACTGTGCGAGGAGGTCATTCACATTCCGGAAGTCCTCTATCACTGGCGGATAGTACCTGGATCGGCAGCCAGTGACCCGAACGCGAAAGACTATGCCACGCAGTCAGGAGTCCGGGCCATTCAGGAACATCTCAACAGGCTGGGACGGCGGGGCGACATCGTCAGTAGTCCAACGCTTCCCCACACCTATTCGATTTCTCGCCAATTCGACTCAGACATTTTGGTGAGTGTTGTGATTCCAACTCGAGGTGGCACCGGGGTCGTGTGGGGAGAGCAAAGATGCTTCGTTGTCGAAGCGGTCCGTTCTGTCCTAGAGCATACCCAGCATCGTCTTCTCGAGTTCGTCGTCGTACACGACTCTGATACTCCGGAATATGTTCTTGATCAACTCCGCGACTTGTGCGGTCAGAGACTCGTTTTGAAGGAGTACAGTCGTCCGTTTAATTTCTCCGAGAAGTGTAATCTAGGTTTCCTAGCATCGTCTGGTGACATCATCATTCTTCTGAATGACGACATTGAGGTTCGTTCAGATACATTTATTGAACAACTCTGCGCTCCTTTGTGGGAAAGATCTGTGGGGATGACTGGTGCAAGGCTCACGTTTGCAGATGATACGCTACAGCACGCAGGACTTATTTTTCAAGACGCGGAGTTTCAGCATGCCTACTCGGGATACCCCAACTCGAGTACTGGATTTTTCAGTGAACTTGAAATAGATCGAGAAGTGTCTGGCCTAACCGGAGCGTGTCTTGCGCTTCGGCGGGAAGTTTATGAAGAGGTTGGAGGCTTCTACCTAGGTCTTCCGAATAACTTCAATGACGTCGACTTCTCATATAAGGTGCGTGCGCTAGGATTGCGCCTTGTTTGGCTCTCTGGAGTGTGGGCAACGCACTTTGAGTCGAAATCTCGCGTAACTAGAGTACTTCCGCTCGAGATCAAAATTGTCACTGATAGATGGGGGAAGCCTTCATATGACACTTTTATGCCGATGGAAGGTGAAAGGCTGATGCGGCCAGTGATGGAAGCGAAGGAAAGGAATGTACGCGGATTCGTCGAGAATGGGCTGCTGTGAGACATTGAGTCTCGACTGTGGCCGATATCTAGCAGTATCTTTTGGATTGTCGATCCTTTTGCCATTCTGTCACTCGAGTAGCCGCCTGAGATCGTTGAGCAGAGTATGAAGCAGCCGATTGTTTCGTTGCACCTGAAACACCTGTCCACAGTGGCGGCCGCGGGCATTCGCTCGAAGCAGACTGCCGGGATCGCGTTCATATACCACGATTTGAACGATGTTGCTCCAGCCGAAGAACGACGGTCTCGTAGAGAACTGGATTTCGAATCGATCGGAGGACTCTGGACGGATCTTCCCTCGAACTTCAACGATGTCGACTTCTCATACAAGGTGCGCGGAACCTGGCGGCGGTTGGTGTGGTTGTCCGAGGTCCGTGTGACCCACTTTGAGTCCCGGTCGAGAGATACAATCGTCACCGGGCCAGAGATCCAGGCTGTCCTGAACAGATGGGTTGGCGGGCGCCGATCTGTTCATGTCGGTCGAGGCCGCGCACCTGGTAGCGCGGATGAAGCAGTTGCGGAAGGCTGATGCTTCAAGGACCGCATCCACTGACGAATGAGAGACGCGACGATGACGATGATGATGACCACAGGCTCGCTTGTTCGCGCACGGCGGGGGCGCAGGAGACGCATTCTGGGATACCTCGCTGCTGTGATCTCCATTGTCTTACTGTCCGCGGGGTGGTCCGCGGCATCCCCTGTCGGTGCTTCACCCGATGAGCCATCTCATGTTGCCTACGCGTGGGGTGTGATCACGGGTCAGGTGCTTCCTGGGCGTGCCCGCGAGACACCACCCGCCGGGGAAGAAGAGGGTGCTCGCCAGGTCGAGGTGACGATGCCTGCTGAGCTGAGAGAAGTGGTGTCGCCCGACTGTTATGGTGGAAAGACCAGTGAACCGGCTTGCGCTGTTGTGGATGCGGACGATTCAGGTGCTGACGTGGTGGTGAACAGCTACATGGCCCGCTATTCACCTGTTTACTATTTCGTTGCGGGAGGTGTTATCCGTCTGGCACTGGATCTGGGATTTGGCGTTGTCTCGTCGATTGTTCTCGCGCGTTTCGTGTCGGGTGTGATCTCCTTCGGAATGATCGCTGTCGCGAGCATCTTGCTGGGACGTCGTTTCGGATCTGTGGTTTCGACGATCGTCGTCGCAGCCGCCATCACGCCTCAGACCTTGTTCCTCGGCGCGTCGGTCAATCCCAATGGATTTGAGGTGGGTGCTTCCCTTCTGTTCGCTGCGGCTATCGCGAGTCTCTTTCACGACGTGCATGATTCGGAACGGGTTGGAGTTGGGCTCGCATGGTGGTTGCTGATTGGCGGATTCTGTCTGGCGATGGCGCGTCCAGCGTCCGTGGTCTGGTTCTGCGGGCTTGCGATGTTGTTGTTCATTCCAGTCAATCGGCGGCCGGTATTGTGGCGAATTCCCGCATTCGCCAAAGTGGGTCTGCTGATCACCTTCTTGCTGAGCGCTGCAAGCTTCCTCTATCTCAATTCTGGGCGTGAGGCAGGCGCCTCCGGCAATGACCTCACTGATTGGCAGAACCTTCCTCTGATCTATCGAGGCGTTCTCATCCTGCTCAAGTTCGGCGAGCTGGTGAGACAAGGATATGGATTGCTTGGTTGGGCGGACACGTGGATGCCGGCGCTCTTCCTGATTATGTGGATCGTCGTCGTCGTGTGGGCTGTCTCAAGGATGTCGGTTTCCAGAGAACGTCCAGTGCTTCGCGCGCGTTGGTCGTTTGTCTTTCTGCTGGTGTGCGCCCTAGCTGTGGCCGTGCAGAGCGATCTCGCTGGATTCGGCTGGCAGGGTCGGTACATCCTCCCGTGCTTGGTCGCGGCATTGGCTTTGCTCGCACCCGGAATGGCGCATTCTTGTCTCGCTGCCTCGTCGCAAAGACTGACCGCCATCGTGACCGCAGGTATTGTCGCCATCCTCGATTTCGGTGCGATCGCGATCAATCTCGGCCGATACCTGTACGGGTACACGGAGCTGCGCATCAGATTCGACCAGTTGCCTGTTCCGCAGCCCGACGGAACTTGGGTGTCAGTGCTTGGGCGTTTCACGCCCCTGGTCCTGGCGGGCATCGGGACATTGACCGTGCTCGGTCTTGTGGTCTCGCAGGTCCGCGGGGCGCGCGAGCAGACCGTGGCTGGCAGTTCTAGCCTTGCGAGACAATCGTGACACGGTGCTGCGTGATGGTACGGGCGTCACGGTCCTGTTTCGGCACCTGATTCGGTCGATGGAGATCAGGAGTCCTGATCGTGCTCGGGGGCTTGCTCGGCATCGAGATTCGGAGCGGCTTGATCGAGGGCTCTCTGACGAGTCGATGCAGGGAAGTCCCCACATAGCGGCTCGAACTGGAGGCGTTTGACGCGCTCAAGCATGTCCTCAATGAGAACGCGGTTGGTTCGTTGGAGGTCCGCGACGATGAGGATCGTCAATGAGATCAAGGCGCCGACCGTCATTGAGGAACCGAGAACCAAGGACTGGATGTGTCCCGCTGACTCGCCTATGAGCGCGAAGACCAAGAACCGGATGAGAGGGACGATCCCCACGATTCCCAAGATCGCTGAGATCCAGCCCAGCACACGATATGGCTTGAACATCAGGTAGGACCTGATGATCGCGGTCCCCGACTTGAACATGTGCTGCCAGATGTTTGCGAAGAGGCGGGACTCGCGGGTCTTCGGATTGGTTGTGACCGGAACGGACGCAATTCGGAGCCGCTTGTTCCCGGCCTGGATGATCGTCTCCATGCAGTAGGAGAACTGGGTGACGACATTCAGACGGTAGAGAGCCTCTCGCGAGTAGGCGCGGAAGCCGGAGGCCGCGTCGGGGAGGTCCGTGGAGGCAGCCTTATTGACCACCTCAGACCCGAAGTGCTGCATCTTCTTCTTGAACCAAGAGAACTCTGAGATCTTTGCTGTCTGCCGGTCGGCGATCGCGATGTCCGCCTCGCCTGAGATCACTGGTTTGAGCAGTTCCGGGATCATCTCCTGAGGGTATTGGTTGTCCCCATCGGTGTTGACGACGATGTCAGCCCCATGTGCGAGAGCGTAGTTCACGCCGTCGGCGAAGGAACGGGCCAGGCCCATGTTGCGCGCATGATGGACGAAGTGGTGGACGCCCAGTCGTCGTGCGATGGCGACGGTGTCGTCCGAGGAACCGTCGTCGATGACGAGGATCTCGACAGACTCGACTCCTTGGATCTCACGGGGAATCGAGGCCAGGACGAGGGGGAGCGTCTCCTCCTCATTCAGGCAGGGGATCTGGACGAATACTCGCACGAGACTGCTCCTGGATGTTTGGGGCTGCGCCTCAAAGTGGCGGACACAGGCGGGTGCATTCTATCTGGCCCGGACCCGCGGGCGGGCTGTGGGGTGAGGAGACCAACACTGCGCGGGAAGCCGCTCAGGCGTCGTCATGTGTCTGGCGAGGGCCGCTGTCGTCCCGGTCGGGCCTTCCTCTCGAGGAGAAGGCCGATCAGAGCGCCGACGGCATCGATCGCGGTGAGAATCACTCGAGAGACGATCGCGAACGCGAGCGCATCCGACTGTACGAGCAAGCCGCCCAGCGCGACGACCAATGCAGCCTCGCGAACGCCGACACCGGCAGGCGCGACGATGACCAGGAAACCCGCAGCCCACGCCAGCGCGAAGGCGCCCAGGGCCTGGAGGAACGTGGGAGCAGGACCCTGGAGTAGGTCTCGGAGGATGAGCCAGGCATGGGCGCCGAAAGCGGCCCACATCATGAGGGCCCAACCTGTGGACGCCAGCAGACTCGACCCTCTCAGCTGTGACGAGTCGAACGGCCGATGAAGGAGACTTCCGGCGACTGTCAGCAGTCGGGAGAGCACCGGCGGTGCAAGCAGGGCTCCGGCGAGGGGAATGACAAGGACGACGTACCAATATTCTTGGAGGGTTGCTTGCCCCTGCGAGAGAAGAAGGGTCGTCGAGGCGATCGCAGCTGTGACGAGCCCGACTAGCATCGACACGATGGACGCCGTGGCCGCTCGCGACCGCGAGAATCCGCGGTCGCGAGCCATCTCCATTTGGGTGACGACGGGCCACACGCTTCCGGGAACGTACTTGCCGATCTGGGAGATCAAGAAGACGTGGAAGGCTGCCGGGATCGGGAGCTCCATGTTCAGGGCCCTGTAGGAAGACCTCCAGGACATTCCGTTGAAGAATGAAGCGAGGGCGCCGAACAACAGGGATCCGAGGAGCGTGGCCGCGCTCAGATGAGAGACGGCTCCGAGAAACTCTCGGCGTCGCGTCCAGACCGCGATGACCAAGAGGACGACTGCTGCGATCCCGAAGATCCACTTCGCGAGGTTCTTCCACGACAGGTGCCGTGCCGAAGCGGCGGTCGCCCCTCTGGGGTTGTACGGATCCGTTGATCCGCTCATTGTGCCGACATTTCTCGCATCTCCGCCCACGTCTTGGCGACTCCGGCCTCCAACTGCGTGATCGAGATACCGGGGAAGTCCTCTCTCAGCCGCGACACGTCAAGGGTCACGTGAGGAACATAGGTCGGCGGAGTGGGCGCGTGGACGATAATCGGTTCGATGCCTGTGACCGCGCTGACGACCTCGACGATCTGGTTGACAGAGGTCGGCCGCCCAGATCCCAGGTTGTAGAGGGGATGAGGAGTTCCCTCGGTGATCATGCGGCTCATGATCTCGGCGACGTCCTCGACGTAGACGTAGTCCCTGACCATTGAACCGTCGCCCATCACGGTAATCGGATGACCGCGCATGATCTGACGGAGGAAGATAGGGATCACGCCTTGTCTCTTCCGAGGATTCTGCCGCGTGCCGTAGGGATTCGAGATCCTGACAACCGTCGAGTGGAGGCCGAATCGATGGTAGAAGTAGTCGAGATAGTTCTCGATGGCCAGTTTTCCGATTGCGTAGGGCGAGATCGGGCGGGTCGGCGATTCCTCGGTGAAACTGATCTGATCCTGCGGTCCATAGATGGCTCCGCCCGTCGATGGGAAGAAGACCCTGTCGACGCCCGCATCGACGCATTGCTCGAAGAGGCTGATCGATGACAGCAGGTTCGTCCGGACGTCCAGGGTCGGATCCCTCTCTGCGGTTGCTGGATCGGTCGTCGACAGCATATGCACGACGATGTCCTGTCCCCTGACAGCCTCTCCGACGTCGCCCGCATTGAGAAAGTCACCGGAGATGAGCTGGACTCCAGGCGACTCCCACCGGCGAACTGCATTGTCGAACAAGTCGAAGACAGAGACTTCGTGTCCTCGCCGGACCAACGAATCGACTAGATGGGAGCCGATGAAGCCGTTTCCCCCGACCACGAGGACCTTGGCCATGCAGGACACTCCTTGATCACGGTTGCACTCCCTCGGGGGAGTGATCGAGCTTGACGGCCGGAGACGAGAGATCAGATTGCGCCGGCCGGGCTCACGGAAGCTTACCAGTGGAGGTTCGGAACGTCTCATGGCTGGGGGCGGGGAGGACAGACGCCGATGCTACGCTCACTGCGTGTCTGAAGAGGAGAATCGCGCGGCTAGCCGCCGCCCCCGTCTTCTGGTCCTTGCATCCACATACCCGGCCAAGACGGGCGATGGCGTGCCGGCATTCGTGGAGGACCTCGCAGGAGTTCAGGCGGCAGAATTCGATGTCACTGTCGTCGTTCCTCAGGTCCCGGGAGCCGCTCGACGCGAAGTGACGCCGAAGGGCGTTCAGGTTCGTCGATTTCGCTACTTTCCGAAGAAGTGGGAGGACCTCGCGGACGGTGCGATCATCGAGAACCTCCGGTCCAAGCCGTCTCGGTGGCTCCAGGTCGCTCCGCTGATGATCGGCGAGGCCGTTTCCCTGGTCAGAGAATGCCGCGCCGGCGCTCCTGACATCATCCATGCCCACTGGATCATCCCGCAGGGTCTGGTGGCCACCATCGCCGCACCGGGCACGCCGCGAGTGGTGACCTCATTGGGAGGTGATCTGTATGCGCTGAAGGCGAAGCCTCTCCGTGCCCTCAAGAGCTTCGTGGTCCGTCGGGCAGCCGCACTCACCTCAGTCAACTCCGACATGGCTCGCGAGATCATCGCGCTCGGCGCCGATGCCTCGAAAGTCCGCGTGATCCCGATGGGCGCCGATCTGTCGAGGTTCAATGCAGAGAATCGTCAGCCCGCTGCACACGAACGTCTCCGAGTTCTCTTCGTCGGCAGGCTGGTCGAGAAGAAGGGCGTCTCCGTTCTCCTGGAAGCGTTGCGCCTGTTGGATCCCAGCACGTTCTCGGCGACGATCGTGGGCGGGGGCCCACTGGAGGACGACCTGAAGCGACGGGCCGCAGGTCTGCCGGTGACCTTCCTCGGTCAGCGACACCGAGACGATCTGGCCCTGGATTATCTGTCGCACGACGTCATCGTCGTCCCGTCCGTTCCGGCAGCGTCAGGAGACCAGGATGGGCTCCCCGTCGCGCTTCTTGAGGCAATGGGAAGCGGATGCGCTGTCGTCGCCTCGGATCTTCCCGGGATCAATGAGGCGGTCGAGGACGAACGCTCTGGTCTGCTCGTCCCAGCCGGGGATGCCCGGGCACTTGCTGCGGCCTTCGTCCGCATCGGTCGCTCACGCGAGTTGCTCGCCTCCTTGTCGGAAGGGGCGGCTGAACGGGCTGTCGACTACTCGGTGAAAGTCACGGGACAGCGCTATCTGGAACTGCTCCACTCAATCATCGGCCGCTGAGGGCTTGGCTCAGTCCCTCCTGAAGAGATCCCGCGTGTAGACCTTGTCCTCCACGTCGAACAGGTCCGGATCCCATCGGTTGGTGAGGATGAGATCGCATGCCGACTTGAACCGGGCCAGATCATGAGTGACCTCGCTGCCGAAGAAGTCCGGATCGTCGAGTGTCGGCTCGAAGACGATCACGGGGACGCCCTTCGCCTTGATCCGCTTCATCACTCCCTGAATCGATGAGGCACGGAAGTTGTCGGAACCTGTCTTCATCGTGAGGCGATAGATCCCGACAGTCGGTTGCGCGACTCCGGCGCCGCGCAAGTTGGCCACGCGGAGAAGGACATCGTCCGCAATGAAGTCCTTGCGGGTGCGGTTGGCGTCAACGATGGCGCCGATCAGGTTCTGGGGGACGTCCTTGTAGTTGGCCAGCAGCTGTTTGGTGTCTTTGGGAAGGCAGTAGCCGCCGTAACCAAAAGACGGATTGTTGTAATGAGAACCGATCCGGGGATCCAAGCCGACACCCCGGACGATCTTGGAGGCATCCAGGCCGCGCACCGCCGCATAGGTGTCCAGTTCGTTGAAGTAGGCGACGCGAAGGGCCAGGTACGTGTTGGCGAAGAGCTTGACCGCTTCTGCTTCCGTTGACGCCATGAGAAGAGTGGGGATCTCCCGACCCTCTGCTCCCTCGGCGAGGAGGCGGGCGAAAGTGCGCGCAGCGTTCTCGAGGACCGCGGTATGGTCGGTGCCCATCGGGATGCCTGCGATGATCCGAGACGGATGCAGGTTGTCGTAGAGAGCGTGGCCTTCACGCAGGAACTCCGGGGAGAACAGAAGCTTCGCCGTCGGGAACCGCTCGGCCAGCCCTTGGGTGTATCCGACGGGGACCGTCGACTTGATGACCATGACGGCGTCGGGGTTGGCAGACAGGACGAGATCGATGACCTGCTCCACGTAGGCGGTGTCGAAGAAGTCAGTCGCAGGATCATAGTTCGTCGGCGTCGCGATGATCACCAGCTCCGCCTCCCGGTAGGCGGCTGCTCCGTCGCTGGTGGCGGTCAGATCCAGGTTGCCGTCGCGCAGATACTGCTCAAGCTCTCGGTCCCGGATCGGGGAACGCCGCTGGTTGACCAGCTCGACCTTCTCAGCGACGACGTCCACCGCGGTGACGGAGTGATGCTGCGCGAGCAGCACCGACAACGACAATCCGACATAGCCCATACCCGCCACTGCGATGCGCATCCGATCCGCCCGTCCTCTCCAGATCCTGCCTCCCGGATGGAGGGCAGCCGATCGCCGGGAAACAGACTACCGAGGACAATGACCGGACTCCACCGTCGAGGAGCACAGTCGCTCGGCGGCGCCACCACCGAGACCCCTCAGATCGGCTCCGCCCGCTCCTGCTCCGCGATCTTCTCCGTGAGGGCGTCGGCATCCAGTTCCGCAGGGTCCTGATCGCGCGTGTCCACCACGACGACCGCTCGCCCCGAGGCCCAGTGCGCGAGGACCGCGCGCGCGGTCTCCGGAGTGTCCTGCGCCCGCAGCAGCACACGCTGGGCGCTCCCGCGGACCTCCCCGGTGCTCCACTCGACGGCCGGGGCGACGACCAGCCCGTCGGGTTGGGCCATCAGCTCGCCCAGGGCGTCCATCGCGCCCCCCGGCAGCGGGCCGCCCTGCCACGACAGCGCGAGGGGCGCGAGGTCGTGGGCGAGCACCCACACGCCCGACTCCGCGGCGTCCACCGCGGCCGCGTCCAGGGAGGCCACCACCCACACGGTGGCGTCGCCCTCGTCGGGGGAAGAGCCCTTCGAACCATCGGGGGAGCCGGGCGCGATCACCCGCCACCCCGACAACCAGGCGGCCGCCGTCCACACGACTGCCTGCCAGCTGCGGCCCAGGTCGACGCGGACGAAGCCGACGGGGGAGTCCGCCGCGGCGTCGCGCGCTGCGCCGCTGGGCGAGGGGAACTCGCCGAACAGGTCCCCGGCCAGCTCGGTGCCCAAGAGGTTGGCCGTCTTCGCCAGCCACCGCGCCACTACGGGGCCGCCCAACTCCGTGCGCGCCCCGTCCCTGCCGTACCAGGTGAGCGCGGGTCCGGGGTGCGCGGACAGCTGCGTGACCAGGTCGGAGAGTCTCATGGGCCCACCGTATCGGACGCGGGGCCGGCGTCCGCGGTGATGGACCGGGCTGCCGTGAGCCCGACGCGGGTCCGCCAGGCCTCTCGGGAGGGTGCGGTCGTCGCCGTATGGCGCTTCTGGCAGGGTCGGTGCGCGGCCGTTTCAGTCGGCTGGATGTCGAGCTGGCGACTGGAGGGGGCACGCCATGGGGGAACAGGGCGAGGATCGCGTCTCTCTGACGAGCTCGCTCGCGCCGCAGAGCATCGTGCTCCTCGCGCAATTTGTAGTACGCTGATGTCGTACGTAATGGTGATCGGAGTTGGTGGTGGATGTTCGCGTGCATCCTCGGGTGATGGATCGTCACCCAGAGATCAGCGCCGATGATGTTCGGACCGCTTTCAGTGGAACCCTGAGAAAGGTGCCCCGGCTGGGCGTGGAGCCCGTTCAGTGGGTGGGCGTCGGCCTGGACGGTCGAGGGAGATTGCTGGAGTACGTCGCGGTTGAGACGGGACGGGATGAGTGGTTGGTGTTCCATGCGATGCCGGCAGCGAAGAGGACATTGAGGGAAGTGGGGATGGGGAGGTCGTGATGGCACAGTATGTGGCGGTTGATGGCACGGTGTTCACTGATGATGACCTCGAGAACTGGGCCACGGAAGCCGAGGAGGGTTTTCCCGGCGCGCGTTTTGGCTCATCGTCCCCCGGCCGGCCTGTCAGCGTCGGTCACGATGCGAGGCCGGTGACGGTCCGACTCGACGTGGACCGTCGGCTGAAGCTGGACCAGGTCGCTCGAGGACGGCACACGACGGTCTCC
This sequence comes from Actinomycetes bacterium, assembly GCA_023426345.1. GTDB lineage: Bacteria > Actinomycetota > Actinomycetes > Actinomycetales > Actinomycetaceae > Pauljensenia. The sequence continues at coordinate 2,601 of JAFAAX010000005.1, read as the reverse complement.
CAGGTCCTCCGTGACCTCATCGACGCGCTGTGACTCGGACGAGGTGAGTCAGATCGAGGTGGCCCGGCGATCGACACTGCCGAAAGGAAGTCGGCACGCATCGGCGGACGGCTCGGGCGCGGGCAGAAGGCACCGATACGGCTGGCGTGGCCGCTGCCATTGACGCGATCAATGCCGCGCTGATGACCTCGAGAACTGGGCCAGAGAAGCCGAGGGAACATGCTGCGTCTTGGGGCGTTGGTGAAATTGGCAGGGGACTGTGGCAGGTTGGTCGGGTAGACTTGGGTCATGACTCCGAATGCTGCGACGTTGATTCGAGATGGTCTCGCGCTCGACGTGGACGAGCGCGCGGTGGTTGCTCACGCCCTGCTTGAAAGCATCGACGACGCCGACGACGCGAGTGAAGTTGACGATGCGTGGCGTGTCGAGGTCTCTCGACGACTTGAAGAGATGCGTTCCGGCTCGGTCGAAATGATCGATGCTGACGAGCTTTTCGCTGAGTTACGTGCTTCTCTGACCGAATGATGCTCACTCAGCGGGTACACCCCGAGGCGGCTGCCGAACTGAGAGTCGCTGTAGCCTGGTACAAGGAAAGAGAACCCGAAGTCAGTCGAAGGTTCGTTGAACGCGTGACACTGGCCCGTCAGGACATTGTCCAATGGCCGAGCGCTGCAGTGTCCTTCATGATCACCGAAGATGGCACCGTCATCCGCAGTAAGTCAGTTCGTGGCTACCCGTATCGAGTCATCTACGCGATGGAACCAGACGTGATTCTCATCATCGCGTTCGCTCACGACCGCCGCAAACCCGGCTACTGGCACGACCGACTCAATCAACTCAACCGCAACTAGCTCACACTCAGAGGAGCGTCTTCGAACTTTTACGTGAGTTCTCCCAGAAGGATCTTCAGCGTTGACTGCCCTTGAGCGGCCAGCCAGGACCACAGTTCCTCATCGAGTTGATGTGCGACGATTTCGCTCTCTGGAGCGAGTCTCGGCCTTCTGGTGTGATCTCGATGATGTGGACACGCCTGTCAGATGGGTGCTGGACTCTTCTGACCGCACCTCGTTCGACGAATCGATCCCTCACAAGTGACGCGCCCGACAAGGGAGAGGAAGGCGTCGTGATGGATCCCAGGATGGGTGGCAGCTCGAGGCAGGATCAGACTGTCCCACCGTTGACGGGCGCCGTTGTCGCGAAAGTTGTGGGGAGCATCACCCCAGGTCCGGCCGCCGACCAGGGACTGAAGTCCCATGTTTTCCCGGGCCGGGCGACCGAAGAAGACAGATGCGGGGGACTGCCGCGCGGTCGCGCGGGTCGCGCCGATGTCCACATCGAGTGGGGTCAATTACCTCTTCGACCTTGACGTGGGAAGATGACACGCGTGTAATTCATAGAAGTGTGACGCCGGAGGCGAGGAGAAGGCATCGTGTGGAACATCCTGGGAGACGGACCGCTGACGTGGTCCGACGTGGACGATTCCCGCGACTTCGATGAGTTCCTCCTGAGCGATGACGGCCCTCTGGCCTGGCAGCAGCACGCCCTATGCGCCCAGACGGACCCCGAGGCCTTCTTCCCCGAGAAGGGCGGCTCCACCCGCGAGGCCAAGGCCGTGTGCCAGTCCTGCACCGTGAGGTCCGAGTGCCTGGAGTACGCCCTGGCCCACGACGAGCGTTTCGGCATCTGGGGCGGCCTGTCCGAGCGCGAGCGCCGCCGCATGCGGCGCGCGGCGGTGTGACCCCCTCCCCGGACCCCGCCGCCCCCACCGGGATCGTGGCGGTCGTCGTCGCGCACGGCTCCTCCCCGCTGCTCGCCGACACCCTGGACGCCGTCGCCGCGCAGGACCTCGCCCCCGATCACGTCGTCCTGATCCGCGCCGGCCGGACGGCCGACACCGCGCCGGGGGCCGCGCAGCCGCCCTCGTCGTCCGATGCCCCCCTCCCCACCGACACGATCACCGTCGACGCCCCCCGGGCCCGCACGCTCGGCGACGCCGTGCGCGCCGCAGCCGCCTCGGAAGGCGCCGGACCCGCGATGGCCCAGGCCCGCTGGTGGTGGATCCTCCACGACGACTGCGCCCCCGAGCCGGCCTGCCTGGTCGAGCAGTGGCGTGTCGCGGACCGCGGCCGCACCATCGCCCTGGTGGGCGCCAAACAGCTGTCCTGGGACGGCGACCAGTTGCTGGAGGCCGGCATCCAGGCCACGCGCAGCGCCCGCCGCCTGGAGGCCGTCACCCCCGGCGAGATCGATCAGGGCCAATACGACGGACGCTCCGACGTGCTGGGCGTCGGCACGGTCGGCATGCTCGTCGCGCGGGAGACCTGGGACCGCCTCGGCGGGACCGACCCGGCGCTGGGACCCTTCGACGACGGCCTGGACTTCTCCCGACGCGTCCACCGAGCCGGGCACCGCGTCGTCCTGGCGCCCCGGGCCCGCCTGCGCCACGCCCGCCACTCCTGGGGCGCCCACGCCGACGACTCCTTCCGGGAGCGCCGCACCGCCCAGCTCTACACGTGGCTGGCCTCCGTGGCCTGGTGGCAGCTTCCCCTCCTGGCGCTCTGGCTGCTCGTGTGGTCCCCTGCGCGCGCCCTGGGGCGGATC
>JAFAAX010000159.1 GCA_023426345.1 Actinomycetes bacterium | reverse complement strand
GGATCACTCCGGCGCCGGGCGGCGTCCGTTCATCAGCCCGCTGGGGCGGGCCCCGGTCAGGCGACCGGGATGAGGTCCAGGCCGAGGTAGTCGGCGGCGGCCTCACGCAGGCGCGGCTGACGCAGCGCCTCGATCGCCTCGCGGATCCCCGCGTCCGACCAATCGTCGAACCAGGGACGCACCGCGTCGGCCAGCTGATCCTCGACCACGTTGTTCGCCTGGCGGCCGCTGTGGCGGTCGTGGACCGACACGGTCTGCGGCATCGTCATCGTATTCATCATCATCATCTTCTTCCTCTTCTCTTCCTCGGCGCCGTCTCAGGTATGTGCAGGGAGTGCACAGGCAACCTGGGGCAGCCGACGTGTGTTGTTCACGTCCGGTCTCGCGGCTCTCGTCGTCGGGCCTCGACCTCGGACGTCATTCGGTTGAACGCAACCGAAGAGATCAGTATTCCACGGATTCCGGCGATCCGCAACGGACGGCACGCCGCCGTGCCGCGGCGGGGACGCCCTCGTCGATGAGGGCGCCCCACCCGGGGTCACTCGCGGTGGGAGCCCCCGATGGTGTAATCGACCTGGTCGCCCACCGTGTGCACGCGCACCAGATTCGACGAGCCCGCCGTCCCCGGCGGCATGCCCGCGACGATGACCAGGTCGTCCCCGCGCTCCGCCAGGTGCGTGGATTGGGCGACCTGGTCCACCTGCCACACCATGTCGTCGGTGTGGCGGACCTCGGGCACCCGGTAAGTCTGGACGCCCCAGGTGAGGGCCAACTGGCGGCGCGTCTCCTCCAACGGCGTGAACGCCAGCATCGGGATGGGGCTGCGCAACCGCGACAGGCGACGGGCCGACGCGCCCGACTGGGTGAAGGTCACGAGGAACTTCGTGTCGAGCCGCTCCCCCACCCGGGCGGCGGCCTCGCAGATCACCGACGGCCGATCGACCACATAGGCGCCCAACGGAGCGATGCGCTCCCCGCCGTTCTCCTCGGTGTTCTCGATGATGCGTGCCATCGTGCGCACGGCCTCGATGGGGAACGCCCCGACCGACGTCTCCCCCGACAGCATGACGGCGTCCGCCCCGTCCAGGATCGCGTTCGCGCAGTCCGACGCCTCCGCCCGCGTCGGGCGCGGGTTCTTGATCATCGAGTCCATCACCTGCGTGGCCACGATGACGGGCTTCGCCGCGCGGCGCGCCAGTTCGATCGCGCGCTTCTGCACCAGCGGCACGGTCTCCAGCGGCATCTCGACGCCCAGGTCGCCGCGTGCCACCATAATGCCGTCGAAGGCCTCGACGATCTCCTCGATGGCGTCGACGGCCTGCGGCTTCTCGATCTTCGCGATGACGGGACGGCGCACGCCCTCCTCGTCCATGATCCGGTGGACGTCCTCGATGTCGGTGGCGGAGCGCACGAAGGACAAGGCGATGAAGTCGCATCCGATGCGCAGCCCCCAGCGCAGGTCCTCCTTGTCCTTCTCCGACAGGGCCGGCACCGACACGGCCACGCCGGGCAGATTCAGGCCCTTGTGATCGGAGACGGGGCCGGGGACCTCGACCCGGGTGACGACGTCCGTGTCGGTGACCTCGATCACCCGGACGCCGACGTTGCCATCGTCGATGAGCAGGAGGTCGCCGGGGCTGCAATCGCCGGGCAGGCCCTTGAAGGTCGTGCCGACGCGCTCCTTCGTCCCCTCGACGTCATCCGTCGTGATGGTGAACGTGTCCCCGATGTTGAGCTGCTGCGGACCGTCTCTGAAGGTCGACAGGCGGATCTTCGGTCCTTGGAGGTCCACGAGGATGGCGATCGCGCGGCCCGAGGTCGCGGCGGCGCGGCGGACGCGCTCGACGACGGCCTCGTGCTCCTCCGGCGATCCGTGGGAGCGGTTGATCCGCGCCACGTCCATTCCCGCGTCGACCAGAGCCTGGACCTGTTCCGGTGAGTTCGTGGCCGGACCCAGTGTGCATACGATTTTCGCTCGGCGCATGGCGCTCAGTCTACCGGTCCCTCCGCCCGCCCGGGCGGAAGGTCCTATCCGGCCGCTCACAGGTCGGGCGTCGGCTCCTCCGCGGCGGATCCCCGGTCCCCGTCCCCGTCCGCGGCCTCCCCGCCCGCGCGCCGGGCGGCCCGCTCCATGGCGGCCTCGTGCTCGGGCCCGGTGAGCGACGTGGAATGCCCGATCCGCCCGGCGACGACGTACACGGCGACGCCCAGCAGGAAGACGAGGATCGACGTCCACACGTTGAGGCGCAGGCCCAGGATGTGCTGCGCGTCGTCGATGCGCAGCATCTCGATCCAGCCGCGGCCGAGCGTGTACGTCATGATGTAGAGCCCGAACACCTGGCCGGCCCGGAACGTGCGGCGCCGGTCCAGCCACACGATGAGAGCCGCCATGGCTAGGTTCCACAGGCACTCGTAGAGGAAGGTCGGGTGGAACAGCGTGCCCGGGGCGTAGCCGGCCGGCAAGTGGGCGTCGTCGATGCGCAGGCCCCAGGGCAGCGTCGTCGGCGCTCCGAAGAGCTCCTGGTTGAAGTAGTTGCCCCACCGGCCGATGGCCTGGGCGATGAGGAGGGAGGGGGCGATGGAGTCCGCCAGCGGCCCGAAGCGCTGGTGGGCGCGACGCACCGCGATCCAGGCGCCAACCGCCCCCAGGGCCACCGCGCCCCAGATCCCGAGCCCGCCGTGCCAGATCAGCGGGATCTCCCGCAGGTCCCCGTCCGGACCGAAGTAGCGGTCGGGGGACGTGATGACGTGGTACAGGCGGCCGCCGACGATGCCGAGGGGGATCGCCCACAGGGCGACGTCGTACAGCAGCTCCCCGTCGCCGCCACGCGCGGCGTAGCGGCGGGCCGTGTACCAC
>JAFAAX010000147.1 GCA_023426345.1 Actinomycetes bacterium | reverse complement strand
CCTCCAGCCCGAGCGCGCCGGATCCGGCGTAGAGGTCGAGCACCCGCGCGCCCTCCAGCGCGCCCCGGTGCCCGAGGCTGGAGAACAGGGCCTCGCGGACCCGCTCCGAGGTGGGCCGCGTCCCCCGCGCGGGCACCCGCAGGGTGCGCCCGCCCGCCTCGCCGGCCACGATCCGCGTCATGCGCCCCACCCTAATCGACGAGGGCGTCCGCGCCGCTCACGAGCGTTCCATCCAGACGAGGTCGGAGCCGGCGCGGGCGCGGACGGCCGCCCCCAGCTCGGGGTGGGCGGCCAGCGCCGGGTCGCCGCCGACCAGGGCTCCGGCCTCCTCGCGGGCGGCGCGGATGACCGCCTCGTCGCGCTGGACGGACAGGAAGCGCAGGCCGGACGTCCGCCCGGACTGGTCGGAGCCCAGGACGTCGCCCTCCCGGCGCAGCCTCAGGTCCACGTCGGCCAGGGCGAAGCCGTCGGTCGTCGCGGCGAAGGCCTCGAGGCGCTCGAGGGTCGCGGGCGCCACCTCGTGGCGGTGCACGGCCATGCACACCGACGGACGCTGGGACCGCCCGACGCGGCCGCGCAGCTGGTGGAGCTGGGAGAGCCCGAACTGCTGGGCGTCGAGGATCACCATCATCGAGGCGTCCGGCACGTCCATGCCGACCTCGACGACGGTGGTCGCGACCAGCACGGGCGCGCGCCCCTCGTCGAAGTCCGCCATCGCCTGGTCCTTCTGCGCCTGCGGCAGGCGGCCGTGGACCTCCTGGATCCCGAGTCCCGCCAGCGGGGTCGCCGTCCGCAGCGTCCGGGCGACGGCCGCCACGCTGGCCAGCGGCGGACGGGGCCGGCCGTCCGCGTCGGCGTCGTCCACCGGGTCGTCCTCGTCGATGCGGGGGCACACGACGTAGACGCGGCCGCCCCCGTCGACCTCCTCCCGGGCGCGCGCCCACAGCCGGTCCATCCACGCGGCGTTCCCGGCGTCGACGAGGAACGTCTCGACGGGCGAGCGCCCGGGCGGCAGGCCCGGCATGCGGGTCTCGTCGAGGTCGCCGAAGACGGTCATCGCCACCGTGCGGGGGATCGGCGTGGCCGTCATCACGAGTTGGTGCGCGACGCCCGTCCCCCCCGCCCCCGAGGGGTGGCGCAGGCGGTCGCGCTGGGCGACGCCGAAGCGGTGCTGCTCGTCGACGACCACCAGCCCGAGGTCGCGGAACTCGACCGCGTCCTGGAGCAGCGCGTGCGTGCCGACGACGATCGCGGGACGGTCGGCGCGCAGGACCTCGCCGACCTCGCGGCGGGCCCGGGCGCCGGACGCCCCGGTGAGGAGGCGCACGGCGACGTCCTGGCCCGCGGCCCGCACGGGGGCCAGGAGGCGGTCGAGTGACTCCGCGTGCTGCTGGGCGAGGATCCCCGTGGGGGCCAGCAGCGCCGCCTGGTGACCCGCGCCCACGACCTGGCACATCGCGGCGAGCGCGACGACCGTCTTCCCGGAGCCGACGTCGCCCTGGAGGAGGCGCTGCATCGGGCGGGAGTCGCCGAGGTCCGCCTGGATCTCGCCCAGGGCCGCGCGCTGGGAGCCGGTCAGGGCGAACGGCAGGTGGTCGAGCAGCGCGGCGAGGAGCGCGTTGCCCGCCGCCGGGCAGGCGGGGGCGCGCTCGCCGGAGACGCCCGCGCGGGCCGCCAGCAGGCCGGACTCCAGCACGAAGGCCTCCTCGAAGGCCAGCGAACGGCGGGCCCCGCGGTGGTCGGCGTCCGTCTCGGGGACGTGGAGGAGGCGCAGGGCGCGGGCGTGCGGCCAGACGCCCTGGCGCGCCCGGACGTCGTCGGGCACCGGGTCGGGCACGTCGGCGTCGTCGAGGTGGTCGAGCACCATGGAGACGGCCCGGGCGACGACCCACGTGGTGAGCCCCGACCCGCCGGGGTAGATCGGGATCGGCCGCTCGCTGTGGCGCCGGAGGTCCTGGGGGGACTCGCCGTCGGCGCCCTCGAACTGCGGGTGGGTGAGCTGGAGGCGCCCGCGGAAGGCCCCGACCCTGCCGGCGAAGAGGAAGGTCGACCCCGGGACGAGGAGGCGGCGGTGCGGCATCAGCTTGTACTCCGTGCGGGCGAAGAACGTCGCCGTCATGACCTCGGAGCCGTCGGTGAGCCCCACCTCCAGGCGCACCCCACTGCCCGACCGGTTGGCGATGAGGCGTTGGGAGACGACCTCGGCGAGGATCGTCGCCTCCTCGCCCTCGCGCAGGGAGGACATCTGTGTGAGCGCCCCCCAGTGGTCGTAGCGGCGCGGCGCCAGGTCGAGCAGGTCGCCGACCGTCTCGAGGCCCGCCGCGGCCAGCTTCCGGGCCGTCGCCGCGGGCAGCCGGAGCGCCAGGGGGACGTCCAGCGCGCTCATCGGATCCCCTGGAGCAGGCTGGGGCCGGACTGCCCGCCGTCCATGACCTCCAGCTCCGGGCCGGCCGGGCCCGTGAGGACCTGGCGCAGGACGGCGACCAGCAGGGGGCCGTCCTCCGCGGACACGAGGAGGCGGCAGGACCGCGGGCCCCGCGCCAGGACGTCGCGGGCGGCGGCCAGGATCTCGCCGCCGTCGGCCTCGTGGGGCAGGGGGACCACCCAGGAGTCCGCGAGCGCCTGGGTCGCCGACTCGAGGAGCATCCGCTCGACGAGGCCCGCGACGGCCGCGCCGCCCGGCCGGGGGACGAACAGGGGCGCGCACGCCTGGGCGACGGCCAGCGCCGACAGATCGTCGGTGGCGCCGGCCCGCAGGATCCGCACCGATGGGGGCCGGCCGTCCTCCTCGGGCGGCGGCTCCGGCGCGCCGGGGACGACCAGGCACACTCCGGTGGTGGACCGCCGGGCGATGGTGACGGCCACGTCGAGGTCCGCCGGATCGGGATCCAGGAGGACCACGGCCCCCGTCTGGGCGAGGTCCTCGACCAGGCCCGGGGACCGGGTGAGCGCCACGACGGCCACGCGCTCGACGCGCTGGACGGTGCGGCGCTCGAGCAGGCGGACGCCGCGGTGGGTGACGCCGTCGGACAGGACGTCGCGGCCGATGAGGTCGTCGGGCCGCGCGTCGGCCACTTGGAAGCGGCGCACCGTCCCCGTCCGGGGCCGCACGGCCAGCGGGGCCGACGTGTCGACGTGGAGGCGCCAGGTCCCCACCCCGAACAGGTCGCAGCGCCCGACGCACGAGTAGCGCACGCCCAGCGCGTCGAGGTCGGCGCGCGCCCGCCGGGCGTCCAGATCGGATCCCTGGAGGAGCACGTCGACGGTGAACGCCCGTCCGGGGGCCGGCGGCTGCGGGCGGGGCGAGGTCGCGTCCGGGGAGCTCGCGAGGTCCGCAAGCATGCGGGCCAGCGAGTCGAGCATCGCGTGGTCGTCGCGCACCGCGGCGTCCAGGCAGGCGAACAGGACGGCGAGCACGGCGGCGCCCGCGTCGATGCGCCCCGTCCCCTCCGACGTGGCGCCCACCAGCCCGTACTGGGCCTGCGCGGAGAACAGGGAGACGAGGCCCGCCTCGTCGGGCAGGGTGTCGCCCAGCGTCTCCAGCTCGGAGGTGGCCTCCTCGAACATCGCCTCGACCGCCGGCGTCCACGCCATGTGCGCGTCGGGCGCCTCCCAGGGCGGGCAGCGCAGCATCCGGCGCAGGGAGACGGGCGTGACGGGCTGGGCGGCGCCGACCCCCCGGGCCCACGCGGAGACGACGATCGCCATGAGCACGCCGACGTGCCCCACTCCCCCGCTGATGGCGGCCGCCGCCGAGACGTCGAGCGCCGCCTCCAACGGGGCGCCCGCCTCGAGGCCCTCCACGGCCCGCGCCATCGCGAGCGCCGTCAGGCGCGCGTTCGTCCCCGTGTCGCAGTCCTGGCCGTCCCACCCGTCGAGATCGTCGATGAAGGCGCTCATCCGATCCAGCTCCTCCGCCGTCGAGCGCAGGGTCTCGGCCCAGACGGCGGCGGTCAGTGGCACGGCATCCTCCGGGTTCGACGTGTGGGGCGTGTGGGGCGTGGGCGAGCGGTCGCCGGGCGGACGACGGGGCAATTGTCCGCCGGGGACCGCATGTGTGCCACCTGACACGCGGAGAGGCCCCCGGCTGCGTGGACGCGGGCCCCGGCGTCCGTTATCCTGTTGTGGTTGCCCGCGCTGGATCCTCCAGGGCGGCGAATGCTCCGCCCCGGCGGAGTGACCGACACTGTCTTCGAGGAGAACATCGTGGCTTCCGTTTGCGACGTCTGCGGCAAGGGGCCGGGCTTCGGCAAGAGCGTCTCGCACTCTCACGTGCGCACGAACCGCCGGTGGAACCCGAACATCCAGCGCGTCCGCGCGCTGGTGAACGGCACCCCCAAGCGCCTCAATGTGTGCACGACCTGCCTGAAGTCCGACAGGGTCGTCCGCGCGATCTAGTCGCGCGCGCCGGACCGGACCCGGATCGGCCGGACCCGTCAGGGATTCCCTGGCGGGTCCTTTCACATGCCCGCCGCGGGCCGGAAGTGGCTCCATCCCCCGTGGAGCGCCTGCCCGCCCAGGCGGACCTGCGGCGCTCCCCCCGGGGGCACGGCCCCGATGACGCCGATCGCGCGGAAGGGCGCGGGAAGGACGGCCGAGGGCGGGAACGCGGCCAGCATCGGATGGTCCTCGCCGCCGAAGAGCACCCAGTCCAAGGCGGGGTGCCCGCAGTCCCGGGCCGCGTCCTCCAGGGCGCGGGCGTCGACGTCCAGCAGGGCGGCGTCCAGCTCGACGACGACCCCGGAGGCCTGCGCCATCCGCCCCGCGTCCAGGACCAGCCCATCCGACACGTCGAGCATCGCGTGGGCGCCGTGGGCGGCGGCCGCGGGGCCGGCCTCCAGGGGCGGGACGGGCGCGCGGTAGACGGAGACGGGCTCGGCCCAGCGGCCCAGCACCGAGGCGTCCTGCTGGGCGCCGTCCACCAGCCCGCGCCGGAGCGCCTCCAGACCGGCGCCCGACCGGCCCAGCGTGCCCGCCACGGCC
>JAFAAX010000138.1 GCA_023426345.1 Actinomycetes bacterium | reverse complement strand
GTGCTGGGCGGTCGCGGCGGCGTCGGCCGCGCCCGGCTCTCCGGTGCAGGCGTTCGCGCCGCCCGAGTTGAGGATGACCGCGCGCAGCGTCGAGCGCGCCAGGTGGGCGCGGGTGAGCGTGACGGGGGCGGCGACGACGCGGTTCGACGTGAAGACCCCGGCCGAGGCCGGGTGGGGGCCGCGCGTCACGACCAGCGCCACGTCGCGTCCGCCGTGGGCCTTGAGCCCGGCCTCGACGCCGGCGGCGGCGAATCCGGCCGGCGCGGTGACGCCGACGGGGCGGGATGCGGTCATGGGGCGACTCCGATCGTCGGGACGGCGGTGGTCTCGGGCAGGCCCATCGCCAGATTGAGGGACTGGACGGCGGCGCCCGCCGTCCCCTTGCCCAGGTTGTCCAGGGCGCACAGGGCCACCAGGGTGCCGGCGCGGGCATCGATCTCGGCCGAGACCAGGGCGAGGCCCGTGCCGATGACGGGGCCGGTCGTCGGCCACTGGCCGGGCCTCACGTCGATGAGGGCCTCGTCGTCGTAGACGCGGTAGGCGGCCTCCACCGCCGCGCGGTCCGAGCCGGCGGCGAGCGGCGCGACGACGGTGGCGAGGATGCCGCGCGAGGTCGGGACCAGGACGGGCGTGAAGGTGACCCGCGGATCGCGCGCCCCGGCGACGGCGAGGTTCTGGAGGATCTCCGGGATGTGGCGGTGGATGCCGCCCACCCCGTAGGGGGCGATCGAGCCGAGGGCCTCCGCGGCCAGGAGGTGCGGTGCGGGGGTGCGGCCCGCCCCCGAGTAGCCGACGGCCAGGGTCGCGCAGATCGCGGAGGCATCGACGAGGCCCGCGGCGACCGCGGGCTGCAAGGCCAGGGTCACCGCCGTGACGTTGCATCCGGGGACGGCGATGCGCCGGGCGGAGGACAGGGCCGTCCGCTGGGCCCGGGCGGCCGTCTCCCCGGCGTGCAGGAGCTCGGGCATCCCGTAGGTCCAGGGCGCGGCGGGCTCACTGCCGTAGTAACGGCGCCACTCGTCGGGATCGGAGAGCCGGTGATCGGCGGCCAGGTCGACGATCAGGGCGTCGTCGCCGCCGCTCTCGAGTGCGGCCGCGACCTCCGCGGAGTGGCCGTGCGGCAGCGCGAGCAGCACGACGTCGTGGCCCGCGAGGGTCTCGGGACTCGTCTCGCGGACGACCAGATCGGCCAGGGGCGCCAGATGGGGGTGCAGCTCACCGAGTCGGCGCCCGGCCGAGGACCCGCCCGTCACGGTGGTCACGCGCACCTCCGGATGCCCGGCGAGCAGGCGCAGCGCCTCCCCGCCGGCGTATCCGGTCGCTCCGGCGATCGCTGCTGTCCACGTCATGCGCATCATCATACGAAGTGATGCATACGTATGCGGACGTGTTCTCCATGTGGACGCCCGCGCGGATCACTCGGTCGGGCGGCGCCTCTCCAGCTCCGCCGCGATGCCGTCGGCCCACCGATCGACCGCCGCCCAGTCCCGGAAATCGCCCTCGACGCCGCCCGCCAGGCGGACGATCGAGCGCTCCCTCAGGGAGAACAGCTCGGGGTCGTACCGCCCGGGGAACATCTGATGGTGGACGACGTGGACCTTCATCAAGACGGGGCCGATGCGGCTGGGATCCTGGGGCGCGTGCTTGGGGACGCCCGAGATCCCCACTGAGAAGGCCCAGGTCGGCAGGTGCGCGAGCTGTGTCTCGAAGCGCTGGAGGAAGGCGGAGGCCTCTGGCATCCACTGGCTCATGTACACCGGCGACCCGCACACGACCGCGTCGACGCCGTCCAGGGACACGACGTCCTCGGGTGCCCGTCGGACGACCTCTGCGCCCGACGCGCGCAGCCGATCGGCGATGGCATCCGCGATCTCCGCGGTGGACCCGTGCTTGGAACTCGCTGTCACGAGGATTCTCATGGACCCAGTGTGGCAGACGGCGCCCCGGACCCGGGCGTCGAAGGTCCCCGTGAGTCACGCGACACAGGGACCTCCGCCCCTCCCCGCGCCCCTGGTCAGGACCTCAGGTCCGCGCCGAGCAGCTTGTGGGCCTTGGCGACCACGCCGTTGCGGACGCGGGCGACCTCCTCGGCCGTCAGCGTGTGATCGGAGGCCCGCAGACGCAGGGCGAAGGCCAGCGATCGGCTGCCCGGCGCCACGGGATCCCCCCGGTAGACGTCGAACAGGGCCACCGATTCGGCCAACGGGCCCGCGGCCTGGCGCACCACCTGCTCGACGCGCGCCTCGGGCACCTCGTCGGGGACCACCAGCGCGATGTCCTCCTTCGCCGGCGGGAAGGTGGACACGGCCCTCACCTGGAACGGCTGGGACGCCGCCTGGGCGATCAGCGCATCCAGATCGAGCTCGAACGCGCAGGCCCGCGCCGGCAGCCCGAAGGCGCGGCACACCTGGGGATGCAGCTCGCCGGCCATCGCCACGTCGACGAGGTCCCGCCCCGCCCGCACGAAGACGCGGGCCACCCGGCCCGGGTGCCAGGGGGCGACCTCCCGGGGGTCGGTCGCGGGCGCCGGCATCGGCGGGGCGCCCTTCGCCGGGCGCGCCTCCGCGTCCCAGGCG
>JAFAAX010000119.1 GCA_023426345.1 Actinomycetes bacterium | reverse complement strand
CACCGGCCGTCGGCGGCGTCCACGCGGATCAGCGGTATTCGATGATTCCCCAGTTGAGGTGCGGCTTCGCGCCGGTCTGCTCGTAGTCCTCGTCCACCAGGCGGAAGCGGAGTTCGCCGTCTCCGACCTTCCACATCTGCGTCCTCAGCGTCTCGCCCGGATGCACGGGCGAGGTGATCCGCGTCTTGAAGCGCGTGATCCGCTCGGGCTCTCCGGGGACGTAGGTGCTAATGGCGTGGCGCATCACCATGCCGGCGTAGGAGATCGCGTGGAGGATCGGACGGGGCTCGCCGTTCTTGGCCGCGTACTCCCAGTCGATGTGCTGCGGGTGGAAGTCCCCGGACAGACGGTAGATGAGCGCCTGGTTCTCCGGGATCCGCTCGATCACCTCGGCGTCGGGGGCGCGGTCGGGCATGTCGACGATGTCCTTCGGGGGCTTCGGGCCGCCCCAGCCGCCGTCGTAGATCAGGCAGTCCCACGACTCGTTGGTGAACAGCAGGTTGCCGTCGGAGTCGTAGGTGTCGCCCACGTGCTGGGCGAGCAGCCCCTTGCCCTCGCCGCGGTCGTAGAGGCCCTCCAGCTTCACCTTGGTCTCCAGGTGGTCCGCCATCTTCGTGATCGGCTGGTGGAACCTGATGTCGAAGCCCCAGTGCAGCGAGCCGGCGTAGTTGTAGCCGTAGTCGATCGTGCGGGTCACCTCGGAGTCGACGATGAGCATCGCGCCGAACATCGGGAGCACCTTGAGGCGCGGATCCCGCTCGTCGTGCTCGTTGAGGTACTCGAGGCCCTCCTTGCCGTCGATGCCCGCGCCGCAGCCCAGAGCGAAGAGCTCGAGGTCGCGGAACGTGTAGTCGCGGGTGAACGGGCCAAAGGTCTGTCCCACCATCTCGGTTGTGATCGTCATGATCGTTCCTTTCAGATCTCCGTCAATCCTTCAAGAGGTTCTTGAGTACTTTCCCGTAGGTCCCCCGCGGCAGGTCGTCGCGGATCTCGACGATGCTGGGGACCTTGAAATAGGCCAGATGAGCCGCGGCGAACGCCCTCACCTGCTCCCGGGTCGCGGGGTGGCTCCGGTCGAGGACCACGACGGCCTTGACCGCCTGGTCCCGGATGGGGTCGGGGACGCCGACGACGGCCGCTTGGGCGACGCCGGGGCACTGCATGAGGACGTTCTCCACCTCGGTGGCGGAGACGTTCTCCCCGGAGCGTTTGATGAGGTCCCGATGCCGGTCGATGAAGTAGATCCATCCTTGCGCGTCCGCGTACCCCCAGTCGCCGCTGCGATACCAGCCGTCCGGATCCAGGGCGGCGGCCGTCGCCTCCGGATCCTGCCAGTACCCCAGCATCAGGGAGCGCCCGGGCGTTCCGTGGATGAGGATCTCCCCGCATCGGCCGACCGGCGCGTCCTTCCCCGACTCGTCGACGATCCGCGCCTCGTAGCCGAGACCCGCCTTGCCGATCGAGGGCCAGTGCCGGGGCTGGAGCGGGAGGTCGGTCACGCACCCCACCAGGGTCTCGGTCGCCCCGTAGTTGTTGAGCAGCGTGACGCCGAACCGCTCCTCGAACGCCTCCTTCTCCTGGTCCGCCAGGGGCAGGAAGTAGTGGAGGTCCCGCACGTGGTGCCGGCGCTCGTCCGGGTCGACCGGCTGGGCCATCATCGTCCTCGCCATCATTGCCATCGACTGGACCAGGGTCGCGCGATGGGCGCGGATCTCGCGCCAGAACCGCGTGGCCGAGTACCGCCTCAGCATGATCAGCGTGGCGCCGGCCGTGAGGACCGGCATGAGGGCCGAGAGCTGGAAATTCACGTGCGAGGTGACCATCGCGGTCGCGAAGCGGTCCTCGCGCGCCATCCCCATCTCCCAGTTGCCGTACAGCCCCGAGAACACGAAGTTCGCGTGGGTGAGCATGACGCCCTTCGGGCGCGAGGCCGTGCCCGACGTGAACATGATCTCCGCCAGGTCGTCCTCGTGGACGGGGTCGCACGGCCCGAGGACCGGCGACGCCTGCGCCACCAGGGAGGCCCAGTCGTCGCGGCGGCGCGCGTCGGCGGGATCCGGCGCGCTCCCGTCCTCGGCGGCCACCACGATGACGTCGCAGCTGATGTCCTCCATCCCCTCCTGCGCGAACAGCTCCGCATCGGACACGAGCAGGCGGACACCGCACCGGTGCGCCATGTCCAGGCATTCGGAGGCGGTGTAGGAGGAGTTGAGCGGCACGGTGACCGCGCCGATCTTCGCCAGGGCGAACAGGCACTGGACGAACTCGCAGGAGGAGTACGTCTGGACGGCCACCCGATCTCCGTGCCCGATCCCCCGGGCGAGGAACACGTTCGCCGCCCGGTCGATCGCCTCGTCGAACTCCCGGTAGGTGAAGCGCCGGACGGAGCCCCGGTCGGGATCCTCGAAGACGAGGAACTCGACGTCGGCCCGCTCCCGCGCCTGCTGGTCCCACAGGCTGCGCAGGGTCATTCCACTCGCGATGTCCATGATGCCGACCCCGATCCGGGCGGGCGGGCGGCCCGCCCGGATCGAGGAGTCCGTCTCACTCCTCTCCGGCGAATTTCACGGAGCCGGACGCCCGGAACCGCTCGATGTCCTCAGCCGTGAACCCGGCGCGCTCCAGGACGTCCTCGGAGTCCGCGCCGAGCGCGGGCATCGGGCGCCAGAAGCCGCCGGGGTTGCGGGCGAACTTGGGGAACGTGTTGAGCCCCTTGATCGTCTGGCCCTCGGCGTTCTCCCACTCGATGTAGGTCTCGCGCTGCTTGAGGTGGTCCTCCTCCACGAGGTCCGGCAGCTCGTTGACCACCTGGGCGGCGATCCGATGGGCGACGAAGTCGGCCTCGACGTCCCTCTTCTTGCGCGTGGAGAGGTACTCGACGAGCTTCGCCTCGATGAGATCCGCCTTCGGGCTGCTCATCCACAGGGCGGACGTCCCCTCCGGGTAGTCCTCGGTGCCCCACAGGTCGCCGAGCCCGATGGCGTCGAGGAGGTAGTGGTTCTGGTCCACGCCGTAGCAGCACAGCCCGAGGAACCCGTCCTCGCACTGGTACTCGCCGATCGCGCACAGGTTCATCGCCCGAGCGCCCGGGCGCGGGTAGAGGATCCCCGCGTTGAGGTAGTCCATCATGTAGTAGGTCCCCACCCGTAGCAGGGTCTCGTGCATCGCGAGGTCGACGCTCTCCCCCTGCCCCGTGGCCTGCGCCCGGTGGAGCGCCGCCAGCGAGGCGGAGATGATCATCATCGAGTTGAGGTAGTCGCCCAGGTACGGGTTGATGTTCATCGGCTGGTCGGGCGTGCCGTTCTGCGCGATGATCCCGGCGTAGGCCGCCACGGAGAGGTCGTAGGCCGCGGCGTGGACCATCTTCGGATCGCCCCACTGGCCGAAGCCCGAGACGTGGACGATGACGAGCTTCGGGTTGCGGGCCCACAGCTCCTCATCGGTGACGCCCTTGCGGGCGAAGGTGCCGCCCTTGGAGGCCTCGATGAAGATGTCCGCGTTCTCGACCAGGCGGTAGAGGATCTCCTTGCCCTCCTCAGTGAACGTCGCCATGGACAGGGAGCGCATGTTGCGCCGCTCCATCTCCTTCGTCCACGTGGTGTCCCGCATCGAGTCGCCCGTGGCGTTGTTCTCCAGCCAGGTGACGTCGGCTCCCCACTCGGCCATGATCGCGCAGGCCGAGGGCGCAGCGACCTCGACGGCCGAGTAGACGATGCGCACATCGTCCAACACCCCGAAATGGGGCTTGTTCTTCTCGATCGACATCGATTGTCCTTTCAGCGGTAGTCCCGCAGCGCGCCGCGACCCGCTGCGAGGATCATCATCTCGTCGGTTCCACCGGACACGCGGTCCACCCGCAGGTCGCGGTAGAAGCGCTGGACGCGGTGCTCGCCGGTGATCCCGACGCCGGCCAGGACCTGGAGGGCGTTGTCGACCACCAGGTGCGCGGCGTGCGAGCAGTAGTACTTCGCCATCGAGCAGTCGCCGCGGCCGGTCGTGCCGTGATCCATCTTCCAGGCGATCTCGTAGAGCATGTTCCGCATGTTGGTGAGCGCCACCTTCATGTCGGCGAACTTCAGCTGGATGAGCTGCTGGCGCGCGATCGCCTGGCCGCCCTGCACGCGCTGGTTCGCGTACGTCGCGGCGTCCTCGAACGCGCAGTAGGCCGTGCCGTAGTTCGTCAGGGCCACCAGGAAGCGCTCATCGTCGAAGTCCTTGACGCCGCGCTTGAAGGCGTTGCCCTCCGTGCCCCACAGGTCCTTCTCCTCCAGCTCGACGTTGTCGAAGTAGACCTCCGCGCAGGAGTCCATGCGCAGGCCCAGCTTGTGGAGGGGCTCCTTGGTGATCCCCGGCCGGCTCATGTCGACGAACCACTCGGTATAGACGCTCATGTCGTCCGCGTTGCGGGCCATGACGACCAGGTAGGGGACCTTCATCGCGGAGGTCTGGAACGTCTTGTGCCCGTTGAGGTACACCTTGCCGTCGCGGCGGGTGTACGTGGTGCGCATGTCGTCCCAGGAGGATCCGGCGGAGGGCTCGGTCATCGAGTAGTTGAGGATCTGGTCGCCGGTGCCGACGTGGGCCAGGATCTTGTCGCGCTGCTCGTCCGTGCCCTCCCGGATGACGCTGTTGTATCCGGGCAGCTGGTAGAGGACGTAAGTCGGGCCTCCGGCCCGTCCGAGCGCCTCGTAGACGGCGGTCAGCGTGACCCAGTCGAGCCCCAGCCCGTCGTACTCCTCCGGCAGGAGGATCCGGTCGAAGCCGAGCTCGCAGATCGCGGCCACCCACTCCTGCGGGTACTCCGAGTTCTCATCGCAGTCGTGGAAGTAGGACTCCCAGTCGCGCGACGCCATGAGCTCGGCGAATCCGTCGGCGATCAGCTGCTGGTCCTCGGAAAGCGAGAAATCCATGTGTGCTCCTCAAACAGTCGTGATGTGGTGGTCAGGGACGCGGCGCCTGGCCGGCCGCCGTCGGGGTCCCCGAGGACGGCCGGGCCAGGGCGCGGTGGAACGCGCAGGCGTGGTCGAGGACCCGCACCGTCGCGTCGAGCATCCGGGAATGGTGGAGGAACCCGTGGATGACGCCCGGGACCTCCTCGTAGTGCGTGGGCGTCCCGTGGGCGCTCAGCATCGCATTGAGCGTCCTCGAGTCGTCGCGCAGGGGGTCCAGCGCCGCCGCCGCGATGAAGCACGGCGGGACGTCGCGGGTGAGATCCGCGCCCAGGATGTTGAAGTAAGGGCTCTTGAGGTCCTCGACGGACCTCGTGTACATATTCATGTAATACGCGTAGTCGGCCTCGTCCAGGCCGTCCCACTCGCCGCCGAACAAGCGCATCGACTCGGAGTCGACCAGGCCGTAGGCCCCGTAGAACAGCAGCATCGCCCGGATGCCCGCGGCCTCCCCCAGTTCGTCGCGCAGCCAGAGGTAGGTGGCGAAGCCGAGGTTGGCGCCCCCGGAGTCCCCCGCGAAGGAGATGTCGCCCGCGTCGATGCCCCATTGGGCGGCGTGCGCGCGCAGCTCCTGCACGACGGCCACGCATTCGCGGACCGCCTGGGGGAACCGGGCCTCCGGCGAGAGCGTGTAGTCCACCGCGAGCACCGCGGCGCCCGTCTTCTCCGCCAGCGTCCGGCTGATCCGGTCGTGGGTGTCCAGGTCGCCCAGGACGTACCCGCCGCCGTGGATGAACACGATGACGGGCAGCACCGGATCCGCGGTGGGCCGGTGCATGCGGACCCGCACCGACCCGCCGGGCGTCTCCACGTTGTCCTCACGGGTCGAGTACGGCCGGGGGCCGCCCTGGTTCCAGAAGGCGCGCTCCGTGGTGTAGGCGGCCCGCATCTCCTGGAACGTCTGGTCCGTCGAGTACGCGTCGGCCGCGAGCTCGTTCTGCTGGGCGATGACGGCGCCCATCTGGGCGCTCCACATCTCCGGGACGTGCAGCTTGTTCGGCACCGTCGGTCACTCCGCCTTCGCGTCCGCCAGGGCGAGCTCGGCGGCGGCGGCCTCGGCCGCCTCCAGTTTCGCGGCGTTCTTGCGCACGTAGACCACCAGGAGGACCGCGAAGACGGCGGCGATGATGGCCGATCCGGCGAGGATCAGGAAGATCGAGCGGTACGCGTCGTTGCCCTGGTTGTCGATCATCGATCCGAACCACGTGGAGGAGAACGTGTCGGGCAGGAAGCCGATGACGGAGAGGATGCCGGTGGCCGTGCCGAAGATCGTGATCGGGACGCGGCCCTCCGTCAGCTGGGAGGACACGATGCCGAAGACACCGTTGGCGATGAAGCCCAGCGCGATGATGATGACGGCCGCGAGGACCGCCATCGAGGACTTGCTGGGGAGCAGCGTCATCCCCGCCAGGGCGAGCGCCGCGACGACCGAGCCGATCCAGATGACCTGGGACGGCGAGCCCGCCTTGCGGGCGAGGAAGCCGAAGGCCGGCCCCGACAGCAGCGTGATGCCGTAGGTGCGGATGATGGACACCAGGGACACGATGGCCAGCGACGCCCCCAAGACGTCGGAGAGGTAGGGCGTGGTGTAGGTGACGCCCGTGTAGTAGAAGTACACGAAGAACATGCAGGCGGCGGACAGCCAGACCACGGGGTTCTTGACGACCTGGCCGAGTTCCTTGAGGTTGAAGCCGGACTCCCCGGTGTTGATCTCGCCCTCGAAACGCGGGATGAAGAGGAAGGAGAGGATGCCCAGCAGCAGGATCAGGCTGCCCAGGAAGATGAGGAGCGTGCGGACGCCGCCCTCCATGTTGTCGACGAAGGCGTTGACGATCCACATGTTGATGAGGCCGACGACCAGTCCGGCGGCACCGTAGATGCCGTAGGAGATGCCGATGTTCTTCGAGTACTCCTCCTCGGGGGAGATCAGGCGGACCAGCTTGAAGCGGATGCCCCACCAGATGAGGATCGTCGTGACGCCCATCCCGATGAACACGAACATCAGCGTCGTGATGGAGGGCAGCAGCGCGTAGACGTACGTGAGGACGGCCGTGGTGGTGAAGCCCACCCAGCCGAGGGTGCGCACGCGCACCTTGTCCGCGACGATGCCCGACGGCAGGTAGCAGATGGTGGCCGTGATCGCGTAGGCGGACAGCAGCATGCCGAGGTCGGCATTGGTGCAGTGCAGGGCCTCCATGAGCGGGTCGTAGAACACGCCCTTGAGGTACGCGGGCGCGTAGATGGTGGAGCTTCCCATCGAGACGAGGATGAGGAGGAAGATCCGTCGGCCGCCGGTGAGATCGGAGGCTCGGACCTCCTTCTGGAGCTTCTCAAGCATGCGGAGTGCCTTTCTTGAACAAAGTGGTGCTGAGGATGGACCTGCGAGAGGAATGGGATGAGGGCCGACGCGAGATCGGTAACCATGTCGAGACATGGCGTGGGCGCCCATGGGGCACAGCGGCGCCCGACCATCGCGTGCGCGAGAGGGGGGCGCCGGGCGCCTCGTCGCGCACGGCCGATGAGGGCCGCGCGCAACGGATCGGCGTCTGCCGGGATCCGGGGTTTTGGACGATGGTCGTCCAAAAGAAGGCTCCTGAACCGCGCCGACCCGCCCAGATGGCGGTGAACGCTCCCCGACGCGACCTCCGACGATGGAGGGGGACATCAAGGCGCGCCAGACGCGCGGCCATGGCTTCACGCTAGCGCGAAGAACTCCCCGCGCCGGCGGACTTCGGGGTCCCGCTCACCCGATCGCACCGATTCCGATGCCTGTTCGACCACTCCTTGGGACGTCGGTCCCACATGAGCGCCGCGGTTTGTCCTGACACGTCGCACCCGGGCGGCGCGCCGCCGGCCCCTCAGGCGGCCGGCACCGCCCGCGGGGCCATCCACGTCTGGGACAGCGGCATGCCGGAGTCCGGCGAGAAATCCCAGTCCGAGGGGTCCACGCCCGCCCGGACCAGTTCGGAGCCCATCGCCGCGATCTGGGCGCCGTTGTCCGTGCAGAAACGCAGCGGGGGCATCCGCACCGCCAGCCCTGCCGCCTCGGCGCGCTCGGCGATGAGCCCGCGCAGCCGCGAATTGGCGGAGAATCCGCCCCCGATGACGATCGTGTCGCAGCCGGTGTCCAGCGCCGCCCGGACGGCCTTCGCCGTCAGCGAGTCGTTGACGGCCTCGGAGAAGCCGGCGGCCACGTCCTCGCGGACGACGTCCTCTCCGCGTTCGCGGGCGCCCTCGACGTAGCGGGCGACGGCCGTCTTCAGGCCGGAGAAGGAGAAGTCGTAGGCATGGCGGTCGCGGTCCTTCGCCGCGGCCAGGCCGCGCGGGAAGCGGATCGCCGCCCGATCGCCTTCCCGCGCCATCCGGTCGATGTGGGGACCGCCGGGATAGGGCGTGTCCAGGAGCCGGCCGACCTTGTCGAAGGCCTCCCCGGCCGCGTCGTCCAGCGTGCCGCCCAGCTCGCGGACGTCCGTGGCGATGTCGCGGATCTCCAACAGGTTCGAGTGCCCGCCGGAGACGACCAGGCCGATGAAGTGCGCCGGCAGCGGGCCGTCGACGAGCTTGTCGACCGCCAGATGCCCGATGACGTGGTTGACCCCGTACAGCGGGCGGTCCAGCGCCAGGGCGAGCGCCTTGGCGGCGCAGATGCCCACCGTCAGGGAGCCGACCAGACCGGGCCCCGCCGCCACGGCCACCGCGTCGACGTCGCCCAGTCTGACGCCCGACTCCCCCAATGCCGCGTCCAGCGTCGGGACGAAGGACTCCAGGTGCGCCCGCGACGCGATCTCGGGGATGATGCCCCCGTAGCGCGCGTACTGGTCCATCGAGGTGGCCGTGCGGTCCACCAGGAGGTCGTCGCCGCGGACCAGGGCCACGCCGGTCTCATCGCACGTCGACTCGATGCCGAGGATCAGGGGGTCGTTGTCGCTCACCCGGCCGAGTCTAGTCGTCCGCCCGGCGGGCCTCAGCGTGCGGCGCCCGCGCCCTCGGACAGGGCCTCGAGGTCGTCCTGGTCCGCGTCGGCGGCGCGCGGGCGGCGGTATCCCGCGATCGCGATGCCGAGGATGCCGATGACCAGCCCGCCCAGCGCCCAGGGGAAGAGGCCGACGGAGAACGCGGCGACGGAGGAGTCGGACGCGAACATGCCGATGACCAGGATCAGGCCGAGCACTGCGAAGGCGAGCAGTCCCAGGATGCCGATCACCGTGCCGACCTTCCACCGGGTGCCGCGCCCAGCCGGGGCGGCCTCCGCCGTTCGGGCCGTCGGGGATGTCTCGTTGTCCATCGGTCGCTCCTCAGGGATTGCGCGCAGGTCGGGTGCCACACTACCCCGGGACCGCGCGGTGTCGCCGGGACGGAGGTCGCGGGCCGCCCTCGTCGACGAGGGCGCCCCCTTCCAGAGTCCGACACTCCGGGAGGGGGCGCTTCGTCGGGCGGCGGGCGGGTCAGACCCCCTTGAGCGCGGACTTGCCCAGCTGCCGGTTGAGCGTCGCGATGACGTCGAGGGGGATCTGCTTGGGGCACACGGCCGCGCACTCGCCGATGTTCGTGCAGGTGCCGAAGCCCTCCGCGTCCATCTGTCCCAGCATCCCGACCACGCGCGTGAGGTTCTCCGGCTTGCCCTGCGGGAGCAGGCCCAGGTGGGTGACCTTCGCGGACGTGAACAGCATCGCCGAGGCGTTCGGGCAGGCCGCCACGCACGCGCCGCAGCCGATGCAGGCCGCGGCCTCGAACGCCTTGTCCGCGTCCTGCTTGGGCACCGGCGTCGCGTGGGCGTCCGGAGCAGCCCCCGTGTTCACCGAGATATACCCGCCCGCCTGGATGATGCGGTCCAGCGCGGAGCGGTTGACCACCAGGTCCTTGATGACCGGGAAGGCGTTCGCCCGCCACGGCTCGATCGTGATGACGTCGCCATCGTGGAAGTGGCGCATGTGGAGCTGGCAGGTCGTGGTGACCTGCGGGCCGTGGGCGACGCCGTTGATGACCAGGCCGCACTGGCCGCAGATCCCCTCGCGGCAGTCGGAGTCGAAGGCGATCGGCTCCTCGCCGCGCGCGAACAGCTCCTCGTTGAGGATGTCGAGCATCTCCAGGAAGGAGGACTCCTCGGCGACGCCGCGGACCTGGTACTCGTGCATGGCGCCGGGGTCCTCGGGGCCGCTCTGACGCCAGATTCTCAGGGTGAGGTTCACTTGTAGCTCCGCTGCTTCAGCTCGATGTTGTGGTAGACGAGGTCCTCCTTGTGGAGGACCGGGGGCTGGCCCTCGCCGGTCCACTCCCAGGCGGCCACGTAGAGGAAGTCCTCGTCGTCGCGCAGGGCCTCGCCCTCGGGGGTCTGGGACTCCTCGCGGAAGTGCCCGCCGCAGGACTCCTCGCGGTGCAGGGCGTCGATGCACATCAGCTCGCCCAGCTCCATGAAGTCCGCGACGCGCCCGGCGCGCTCGAGCGACTGGTTGAGCTCGCCCACCGACTTGCCCGGCACGCGCACGTTCGCCCAGAAGTCCGCCCGCAGCTTCCGGATGAGGCCGATGGCCGTGCGCAGGCCCTCCTCGGTGCGCGACATCCCGCAGTACTCCCACATGATGTGGCCGAGCTCCTTGTGGAAGGAGTCGACGGAGCGGGTGCCGCCCACCGCCATCAGGCGGTCGATGCGGCCCTGGGCCTCCTCGCGCGCGGCCGCCACGTCCGGCGAGTCCTCGGTGAGGGCCGGCAGGCCGAACGCCTTCGACAGGTAGTCGCTGATCGTGTTCGGCAGCACGAAGTAGCCGTCGGACAGGCCCTGCATGAGCGCCGAGGCCCCCAGGCGGTTCGCGCCGTGGTCGGAGAAGTTCGCCTCGCCGATGACGTAGAGGCCCGGCACGTTGGACTCCAGGTCGTAGTCGACCCACAGGCCGCCCATCGTGTAGTGCACGGCGGGGTAGATGCGCATCGGGACCTCGTAGGGGTTGTCCCCCGTGATGCGCTCGTACATGTCGAACAGGTTGCCGTACTTCTCCTCCACCTTGGAGCGCCCGAGGCGCTCGAGGGCCTCCGCGAAGTCGAGGTAGACGCCGCGCGCGACGCCCTCGATCTTCGGGCCGACGCCGCGGCCCTCGTCGCACATGTTCTTCGCCTGGCGCGACGCGATGTCGCGGGGCACCAGGTTGCCGAACGCGGGGTAGATGCGCTCGAGGTAGTAGTCGCGGTCCTCCTCGGGGATCTCGCGGGGGTCCTTCTCACAATCCGCGGCGTTCTTGGGCACCCAGATGCGGCCGTCGTTGCGCAGCGACTCCGACATCAGGGTGAGCTTGGACTGCTGGTCGCCGTGCTGGGGGATGCAGGTCGGGTGGATCTGCGTGAAGCACGGGTTGCCGAAGTAGGCGCCCTTGCGATGGGCCCGCCAGATGGCCGTCGCGTTGCAGCCCATCGCGTTCGTCGACAGGAAGAACACGTTGCCGTAGCCGCCGGTGGCCAGCACCACGGCGTCGCCGAGATGGGTCTCCAGCTCGCCGGTCTCCATGTTGCGGGCGATGAGACCGCGGGCCCGCCCGTCCGACATGATCAGCTCGACCATCTCGTGGCGGGAGTGCTCCTTCACGGTGCCGGCCGCGACCTGGCGCTCGAGGGCCTGGTAGGCCCCGATCAACAGCTGCTGGCCGGTCTGGCCGCGGGCGTAGAAGGTGCGCGAGACCTGCACGCCGCCGAAGGAGCGGTTGTCCAGGAGACCCCCGTACTCGCGGGCGAAGGGCACCCCCTGGGCGACGCACTGGTCGATGATGTTCTCGCTGACCTCGGCCAGCCGGTAGACGTTGGCCTCGCGCGCCCGGTAGTCCCCGCCCTTGACGGTGTCGTAGAACAGGCGGTAGACGGAGTCGTTGTCGTTGCGGTAGTTCTTCGCGGCGTTGATGCCGCCCTGCGCGGCGATCGAGTGCGCGCGCCGGGCGGAGTCCTGGTAGAAGAAGACGTCGACGTTGTAGCCCATCTCGCCCAGCGAGGCGGCGGCGGCTCCGCCGGCCAGGCCGGAGCCGACGATGAGGACATGCAGCTTGCGGCGATTCGCGGGGTTGACCAGGGCGGAGGTGAACTTGCGCTGCTCCCAGCATTGGGAGATCGGCACGTCCAGCGGCGCCTTGGTGTCGGCGATGGGCTCCCCTTCGCGGTAGAGGCCCTTGACGAGTGTGTCAGTCATTGTGCTCCCCTGTCTTCCTCAGCTCAGGATCCCGAAGGCGATGGCGACCGGCGGGGCCATGAACATCACGAAGATCAGGCCGCCGATGAGTCCCGACAGCACGATCATGAACGTCCGGGTGTTCGCCCGCACCCAGCCCAGCGACTGGAACGCCGACCAGAATCCATGGGAGACGTGCAGGCAGGCCGCGCCCGCGAAGACGGCGTAGAGCACCACCATCCACGGGCTCTGGAACGTGCCGATGACGTGCCCGTAGGGCGTGTCGGGGGCGCTCCCCCAGGTGTTGATCGTGTGCGTCGTGAACTGGAGGATGTGGAAGACCAGCAGGAAGAACACGACCATCCCGGAGATGCGCATCGTGCGCGCCGCGTAGGAGTTCGTGATGTTCTTCTTGACGACGTAGCGGGTGTGGCGCGCCCTCTTGGACCGGAACCACACGACGAACGCCGACGCCATGTGGACGACGAGGAACAGGACCATGAACAGGCGGAAGACCATGAGGAATCCGCCGTGGGGGAAGATCGGCACGAACGCGTCCTCGTGGAGCCACTGCGCGTAGCCGTTGTACGCGTCGGGGCCGAGGAACATCTTGAGGTTGCCGTAGGAGTGGAAGAGGAGGAACGCGACGAAGACCAGACCGGAGATCGCCATCAACTGCTTGACGAAAACGGTGGTGGTCCAGGCGCGTCGCTTCTTCGTCACGACTGTCGTAGTGGCCATGCGCCCACAGTATCGGCACTCGCCCCGGCCTCGGTGGGACCTCGGGGCCCCATCAGGGCGGATCCGGGACGCACGCGGATATCCGGGCGCGAGACGCACCGCCGAGGCGACGCTCCGTCATCTCAGAGCACCGGCAGGTCCGGGGTTTGCGTCACCCCGCTCTTGCCAATTTCCGGGCGGGCCTTCTCAGAGGTCCAGGCGCATCGTCACCGCGTCCTCGGTCGGGTGGCGGAAATAGCGGCGCACCCGCCCGATCCGGTGGAAGCCGACGGAGAGGTAGAGGCCGATCGCGGCCTCGTTGGAGGCGCGGACCTCCAGGAAGACACGCTCCGATCCCGCCGCCCGCGCGGCGCCGAGCAGGTCCTCGATCAGGGCCCGCCCGATGCCGCGGCCGCGCGCCGGCTCCACGACGCCGATCGTCATGACGTCGGCGTCGGGCCCCAGGCGCACGCCGGCGTAGCCGACCGTGTCCCCGCCCTCGACGGCGCCGACGTAATGCCTCAGGGGCGCGCGCAACTCCTCCCCAACCATCGACGGCGGCCAGGGATCCTCGGGGAACACCCGGCCCTCCAGCTCCGTCACCGTCTCCCGGTCGGCCTCGGTCAGCGGGCGCAGGAGGACGGCCGGGCGGTCCTGCCCGGCGGGGACGCCCCGGTCGATGCCGTTCATGGGCGGGGCGGGCGCGTCACAGCGCCCGCACGGGCTGCCCCTGGATGTCGGGGCGGCGCAGGTAGAGGGGCTCGGTGCCCAGACGGTCGGTCTCGCCGCGCTCCGCGCGGGCCCCGACCAGGCGGAGGAGCACCGCCGGGTCCAGCGTGACGGCCGGCCCGGTGGGCGCCTGGCTGAGGGCGTCGCGGGCGTGGGCGGGCAGGGGGCCAGAGGACACGAGCAGCGCGTCGAGGTCGCGCAGCGCGTTCGCGACCTGCTGGGCGGCGCCCACGTGCGGGCCAGAGACGGCCACGACGTCGTCGGGCCCCTGCGCCCGGTAGACCGCCCAGTACAGCTCGCGGCGCCGGGCGTCGGAGACGGCGAGGACCTGGGCGTCGGGGGCCAGGACGTCGAGCGCCTGGCGGGCCACGACATCCAGGCTGGAGG
>JAFAAX010000106.1 GCA_023426345.1 Actinomycetes bacterium | reverse complement strand
CCGGTGAGGCCTCCGACGCCGGCGGGCGCGCGCTCGTGCGCTGGCCGATCGGCTCGCCGACGGCGCCGCCCTCGTCCATCGGCGGGGAGGCGGGCGAGGACTGGGACGAGGGCGCGGCGGCCGCGAGCGGGGACGAGGGCGACGCGGCGGCGCCCCGGCGGATCGTGAGGGCGACATCGGAGAACTGCTGGCGCAGCGGCGCCATCGGCTTGTGGAGCGTCACCTCGACGCCCTGGACGCGGGGGTGAGCGAGCGCCGCGTCGGCGACACGCTGGGCGAGGGTCTCCAGGAGGTAGACGGAGGGGCCCTCGAGGACGGCCACCGTCTCCTCCGCGATCTGCCCGTAGTCGACGGTGAGATCGAGGTCGTCCGTGGCGGCCGCGCGCGTCGTGTCGACCCACAGGGACAGATCGACGGAGAAAGGCTGCGTGCCCTCGCGTTCGAAGGAGTAGACGCCGTGGTGGCCGCGGGCCGACAACCCGCGCAGGGTGATGATGTCGAAGGCCTCGCTCATGATCCGTCCCTCCCCGCGGTCTCGGTCCCGATGCGGGCCAGCCGCGCGTTCGGCGCGACGTCGTGCACGCGCACGGCCCACATCCCGGCGTCGCGGGCGCGGCGGGAGACGGCGAGCGTCGCGGCGTCCCGGTCCCCTCCGCACGCGTCCGCGAGGAAGCGCTTGCGGGAGGCCCCGATGAGCACAGGGTACCCGAGGTCGCGCAGCCGGCCGAGGGCATCGACGACCTCCCAGGACTGCGCGGCGGTCAACGAGAACCCGAGACCTGGATCCACGACGATCCGCTCGCGCGCGATCCCGGCGTCCAGCGCCTCGCCGACCTGCCGGGAGGTCTCCTCCATCAGCGTCCCCACCGTGTCGTCCCGGTAGTCGAAATCCTCGTCGGCGGACCCGGGGAACTGCCGCCAGTGCTGGATGACGTAGGCGCAGCCGGTCGCGGCGACCGCGGCGTTCATGGCGCGATCCGCCCGGCCGCCGGAGACGTCGTTGATGAGGGCCGCGCCGCTGTCCGCGGCGCGCCGGGCCGTCTCCGCGTGGATCGTGTCGACGGAGACGACCAGGCCCCGGGCGGCCAGCCCCTCGACGACCCCGCCGATGCGCGCCCACTCCTCCTCGCCGGTCAGACGTCGCGAGTGCGGGCGGGTCGACTCCCCGCCGACATCGATGATGTCCGCGCCGTCGGCGGCCATCTGCGCGGCGTGGGCCAGCGCGGCCTCCGGATCCGCCCACCGGCCGCCGTCGGAGAAGGAGTCCGGGGTGACGTTGAGGATGCCCATGACCAGCATCCGGTCGGTCGGCAGACCCAGCCCGCGGGGAAGGACCGGGCCCGGACCGGACCCGGCCACGCGGGCCGCCCTCGTCGATGGGGACGGGACGGACCCCGACGCCCAGGTCACCGGCGGCCGCCCAGGATCAGGGACATCATCTCCGCGCGGGTGGCCGGCTCGCGCATCACGCCGCGCAGCGCGGAGGTCACCGTGTTCGCCTCCGGCTTGGCCACTCCGCGCATCGACATACACATGTGCTCGGCCTCCAGGACCACGACGACCCCCTGGGGATGCAGCTCGTCGACCAGGGCGTCCGCGATCTGGCTGGTCAGCCGCTCCTGGAGCTGGGGGCGCCGCGCGTAGCCGTCGACGACGCGCGCCAGCTTCGACAGGCCCGTCACACGGCCGTCGGCCGGGATGTAGCCGACGTGGGCGCGGCCCCGGAAGGGGAGCAGGTGGTGCTCGCACACCGAGGAGAACTCGATGTCGCGGACCAGGACGAGCTCGTCGGTGCCAGTCGTGAACAGCGTGCGCAGATGCTCGCGGGGATCCTTCTCCATCCCGGACAGGAGCTCCCGCCACGAGCGCCCCAGACGGGCGGGCGTGTCCCGCAGCCCCTCGCGGTCGGGATCCTCGCCCACCGCGATGAGCAGGTCGCGGGTCGCGCGCTCGACGGCGTCCTGGTCGTAGACGCCGGGGTGGGGCATGGCGGAGCCGGACGACGCACGCGGGTCGCTCACCGCGCCCCTCCGATCGCGCGCGCCGCCGGCCCGTCGGGCGAGGGGCCCGGATCCTGGGGGGCGAACGACGCGTGGTGGGGATCCGCCGGCTGGGCGTGGGCCGGCTCCTCGCCGCCCGCCACGGGGTGGCCGAACACCGAGTCGGGCACCGCGGCGTCCGCCCCGTAGTTCCACACCGGGCGCTCCGGCTGCTTCTGGATGTGCTCGAAGACGCCGGCGAGCTGGCG
This sequence comes from Actinomycetes bacterium, assembly GCA_023426345.1. GTDB lineage: Bacteria > Actinomycetota > Actinomycetes > Actinomycetales > Actinomycetaceae > Pauljensenia. The sequence continues at coordinate 3,538 of JAFAAX010000106.1, read as the reverse complement.
CTCGTCGAGGGTCTCGGCCTCCAGCAGGCGCGACGCCAGGTCGTCCAGCACGCCGCGGTTGCGCGAGAGGATCTCCCACGCCTCGCGCGTGGCGGCGTCGAGCAGGGAGCGGACCTCCTCGTCGATGACGGCGGCGATCTGGTCGGAGTATCCGCGTTGGCCGCCCCGGCCCATCTCGCGCCCGACGAAGGGATCGGTGTCCGACGTGCCGAGCTTGACGTTGCCGATGCGCTCGGACAGGCCGTAGTCGGTGACCATCGCGCGCGCCGTCTCCGTCGCCTTCTCGATGTCGTTGGAGGCGCCGGTGGAGGGATCGCGGAACACCATCTCCTCCGCGACGCGCCCGCCCATCGCGTAGACGAGGTCGTCGAGGAGCTGGTTGCGGGTCTTGTTGTACCGGTCCTCGGTGGGCATCACCATCGTGTAGCCCAGCGCCCGGCCGCGCGGGAGGATCGTCACCTTCGTCACCGGGTCCGTGTAGCGCAGGGCCGCCGCGCACAGGGCGTGCCCGCCCTCGTGGTAGGCGGTGACGGCCTTGTCGTGGTCGTTCATCACGCGCGTGCGCTTCTGGGGGCCCGCGATCACGCGGTCGATGGCCTCGTCGATGGCGCGCGTGTCGATGAGGTCCGCGTTCGAGCGCGCGGTGAGCAGGGCGGCCTCGTTGAGGACGTTGGCCAGGTCCGCGCCCGTGAAGCCCGGGGTCCGCTTGGCGACCTGGCGGAGGTCGACGTCGGGCGTCATTGGCTTGCCCTGCGAGTGGACCCGCAGGATGGCCTCCCGGCCCTTGAGGTCGGGGGCCTCCACGGAGATCTGGCGGTCGAAGCGGCCCGGGCGCAGCAGCGCCGGGTCCAGGATGTCGGGCCGGTTCGTGGCCGCGATGAGGATGACGTTCGCGCGGTCGTCGAAGCCGTCCATCTCCACGAGCAGCTGGTTGAGGGTCTGCTCGCGCTCGTCGTTGCCGCCGCCGATGCCCGACCCGCGATGGCGGCCCACGGCGTCGATCTCGTCGACGAAGATGATGGCGGGCGACGCCTTCTTCGCGCGGTCGAACAGGTCGCGCACGCGCGAGGCGCCCACCCCGACGTAGAGCTCCATGAACTCCGAGCCGGAGATCGAGAAGAACGGCACCTGCGCCTCGCCGGCGACGGCCTTGGCCAGCAGCGTCTTGCCGGTGCCGGGGGGGCCGTAGAGGAGCACGCCGCGCGGGATGCGCGCCCCGACCTTGTGGAACTTGTCGGGCTTGGAGAGGAACTCGCGGATCTCCTCCAGTTCCTCGACGGCCTCGTCCTCGCCGGCGACGTCGTCGAAGGTGACGTCGGGGCGCTCCTGGCTGACGTCCTTCGCCCGCGACTGGGCGAACCCGCCCATCATCCGGCTGCCGTTCATGCGCGACATCAGCCACCAGAACAGGCCGAGGAACAGCAGCATCGGGATGAGCAGCTGGAGCATTGAGCCCACGAACGAGGACTGCGGGTAGGTGACGTCCCAGCCCTGGGCGGGCGCGGCGTCTTGGACCGAGCGGATGACGGTCGCGCTCTGGGCGCTCCCGTAGGTGAAGGAGACGGCCTTGCCGAGGTTGCGCGTGGCGTCGCCGGCGCCCGTCGACTGGTGCGTGTAGTCGTCCTGGAGGATCAGGTTGACCTGGTTCGTGCCGTCGTTGACGACGACGCGCTCGATCGTCTGGCCCTTGAGGATCTCCAGACCCTCGGAGGTGTCCACCAGCTGGGGCTGGAACATCCTCCACACGAACCAGCTGCCCACCAGGAGCACCAGGAGGGGCACCAGGATGTAGGTCCAGTTCGATCGCTTCTTGCTCGTGCCTGCGTTGTCGGCCACGGGAGTCCTTCTGTCCGTGAGCGCCGCCCGCGAGAGGGGGCGGACCGCTCAGTTGCTGTACACGTGCGGGGCCAGCGTGCCGACGAAGGGCAGATGACGGTACCGCTCGTCATAGTCCAGGCCGTACCCGACCACGAAGTCGTTCGGGATGTCGAAGCCGATGTAGGAGACGTCGACGGGCGTCTTGACGGCCTCCGGCTTGCGCAGCAGCGCGGCGATCCTCACCGAGGCCGCTCCCCGCGTCTCGAGGTTGTCCTTCAGCCACGACAGCGTGAGCCCGGAGTCGATGATGTCCTCCACGATCAGCACGTCGCGGTCGTGCACGTCGGTGTCGAGGTCCTTCAGGATGCGCACCACGCCGGAGGACTTCGTCCCCGACCCGTAGGACGACACGGCCATCCAGTCGATCTGCACGGAGGAGTGGAGCTTGCGGGAGAGGTCCGCCATCACCATGACCGCCCCCTTGAGGACGCCGACGAGCAGCAGGTCCCGCCCCTCGTAGTCGCGGTCGATCTCCGCGGCCATCTCCCCCAGACGGCGATCGATCTGCTCGGCGTCCACCAGGACGTTCGTGAGGCCGTCTCCCATATCCGACGCGTCCACGCCGTTCCCCTTTACTCCGGTTGCTCCAAGCCGAGTCCCCGGATTCCCGGGGGCGCAGGACGGTTCAAGGGTGCCACAGTTCCCCGCGCCGCGTCCCGGAGGGCCGTCATTCTCGCTGTGGGCGGACGGCGTCCCCCTCGCCTTCCCTCGCCGACGAGGGCGGCCCCGGCGTCGCCCCGTCCGAGCGGCGCGGTCCCGGCTCTGAGCCGTCTCAACGCCCGCTCGCGGCGGGACGGGGTGTCAGGACCACGGTGGGCGCGCCCGCCGGTCGCCAGGCAGTGGCGCCCGGCAGATCCACGGCACCCTGTCCGTGCCAGTCGACGATCAGCGCCGCGACGCGCGCGACATGTCCGGCCGTCACGTCGCCGGGCCGGCCCCCCGCCGCGAGGATCGCCCGGCGAAGCACCCGGTCGCGGATCGCGGGCGGCGCCTGAGCCAGGAGCGCGCCGTCGCAGCGGATCGTCCGGCCGCGTCGGCGGGCCGGCTGACTGCCGTCGTTCCGGCCGCACTCCCGGGCGGGGTCCTGGCCGGGTTCTCCGAAGTCCTCATGGACGGCGGCCGCCCACAGCCGCTCCGCCTGCGCGTCCAGCGCATCGTCGTCGCGGGCCGCCAGGGCGGCGGTGCGCGCCAGCGCCGGAACGGGATCGACGCCCAAGGCCTCCGCGAGCGCCGGAAGGGCCCGGGCCCGCACGGCCGCGCGCCTCAGGGCGGATCCGTCGAACGCCGTCCACGGGCCGTCCGGATCGTTCGTCGGATCCTCCACCCATTCCACGCCGAGCTGCTCGCAGCACGCGCGGGTCTGCGCGCGCCGGACCCCGAGCAACGGCCGGCCCGCCAGGACGCTCCCGGGGATCCACTCCGTCAGCGCGTCCATCGCCCGCAGCGAGCCGACCCCCGATCCGCGTGCCAGACGCAGCAGAACGGTCTCCGCCTGGTCGTCCATCGTGTGGCCCAGCAGCACGAGGACCCGGCGGGCGGCCCCGGACCCGGACCCGGCGAATCGGAGGGCCGCCCCCAGCAGTGCCGCCCGGCGCGCGCGGCGCGCGGCGGCCTCGGAACCCTCCGGCGCGCCGGGACGCGGCGCGGCGTCGACGCGGAC
>JAFAAX010000084.1 GCA_023426345.1 Actinomycetes bacterium | reverse complement strand
GCACGGGCGCCAGCTTGACGTCGCCCAGCCCCACGCCGGCCCGCGCCAGGTGGCCGAGGCCCAGCGGCAGCGTCCAGATCAGGGCGCCGAGGGCCGCGGGCGCGAGGACCGCGGAGACCCCCGGCGCCCCGCCGGCCAGCGACGCGCAGACGAGCCCCACCGCCACTCCCCCGGCCATCGCCAGGGTGAGGGCGTTCGGCAGGCGGTGGGTGCGGGCGTCGACGAGCATGGACATCGTCCCCGTCATCGCCGCGACCGTCACGGCGGGCACGCCGGGATGCCGGTGGCCGACCAGCAGGGCCGCGGCGCCGACGAGCAGGACCAGCCAGGTGAGGGACGGCCGCCCGACGGCCGGCTGTCCCTCTGCGCGGAGGTAGTCCGCCACCAGGGCGCAGCCCCGGCCGTAGGTCCAGCCGCCGACCAGGGCCCAGCACGCGAGGGCGACCCAGATCGGGGCGGCGGCCGACGCCACGTCAGGCCCCGGCAGCGGTCCTGGACGTGGACGCGGACGTCCGACGGTCGAGCTCCGCCCACATCGCGGTGCGCATCGCCTCGACGTCGGGCTGGCGCCCGGTCTCGAGGACCACCTGCTGGACCGCCTGGTGGAGGAGCATATCGGCTCCCTCGGCGATGACGGCGCCCGCCGCCTCGTAGGCGCGCACGGGCCCCGTGTCGCGGGGCGCGTACACGACGTCGAGGAGCGTCTGGTCCGGACGGGGGCGCAGGGTGGCGGCGAGTCCGTCCGCCGCGCCCGCCGGAACCGTCGAGATGAAGACGTCGGCGCGCTCCAGGGCCTCGTGGACCAGATCGTCGCGCTGGAGGAGGACCTGCTCGACCTCGACGCCCAGGCGCGTCGCGGCGATCGACGCCGAGCCCGCCCCGCTGAAACGGCGGGCGATCATCGTGATGTCCCCGACGCGCATCTGCGCCAGGGCGGCCAGCGCCGAGGAGGCCGTCGCGCGCGATCCCAGCACCACCGCGGACCTCGGGCGCTCCGTCAGGCCGGCGCGGGCCCGCGCCTCCGTGAGGCTCGCGACGATGCCGTAGACGTCCGTGTTGAAACCCGAGAGCAGCCCGCCCGAGGGCACCACGGTGTTGACCGCCCCGACGGCGGTCGCCAGCGGCTCGACGGTGTCCAGCAGCGGGATGACCGCCTGCTTGCAGGGCATCGTCACGGAGAGCCCGAGGCAGTCGGCGTCCAGGCCCGCCAGGAGCGCCGGAAGCGTCTCCTTGGTCTGCTCCAGGCAGTCGAACCGCCACGGGCCGCCCTCGTCCTGTCCCAGCCCGACCGACGCCCAGGCGGCGCCATGGAGGACGGGCGATAGCGAGTGGGCGACGGGGGAACCGATGATGGCCGACCAACGAGTCATGAGACGCACTTCCCGGGATTCGCCGTGCAGTACTGGTTGAACAATTCCTTGTTCTGCTCCTGCTGATCGTACGTGTCCGCGAACAGCGTCTCTCCGGTGTCCAAATCGACGGTGACGAAGTACAGCCAGTTCCCGTCCGCGGGCTGGAGCGTGGCCGTGATCGCCGCATCCGAGGGCTGGCTGATCGGGGTCGGCGGGAGGCCGGGCTGGAGGTACGTGTTGTACGGGTTGTCGTCGGCCAGGTCGTCCTTCGTGGGCACGCCGCCCGTCTTCCCGACGCCGTAGAGGACCGTCGAGTCCATCTGGAGATACCCCCGGGTCTCGCCCTCCGTGTCCGCGAGTCGGTTGTCGATGACGCGCGCGACCTGGGGAAGGTACTCCTCGATGTTCATCTCGCGCTCGAGGATGGAGGCCTTGATGAGCACCGTCTCGCGGTCCCCGGCCGCGATCCCCTGGGCATCGAGCGACGCGATCCGGGCGGCGATCATCTGCGAGAAGAGCGTGGTCGGCGTGTCGCCGGCGGAGACCTCGTACGTGCCGGGCTCCAGCCAGCCCTCCGCATTCCCCCCGGCCTCGGCGGGCAGGCCGATCGCCGTCGGATCGGCCAGCGCCGCGGCGATGTCGTCCTCGGAGAACCCGGTGACGGCGGCCATCTTGGCCGAGACCTGGGCCACGGTCTGTCCGGAGTGCACCGTCACCGTGTTGTCGGTGCGGTTCGCGTCGTCCAGCAGCGCCGCCACCGCGTCCGAGGCCCTCATCTGGAGCTTGAGCGTGTAGGTCCCCGGCTTGATCGAGGTGGCGGCCTTGTTCGCATCGAAGGCTGTGACGAACGCGCCCAGCGTCTTCACCACGCCGTTGTCGACGAGCTTCTGCCCGATGTCCGTCCCTACATCCCCGGACTCCACCGTGACCTCCACCGAGCCCGTCCCTGGACCGGGGTAGTCGGTCGACTCCGCCGCCCCGCCGCCGCCGGACACCATGTTCCACGCGAACCACACGCCGGCGCCGAGCAGCGCCACGACGAGGACCAGGACGATCGTCGTGCGGACCCGCCGGGCGCGCCGGCGCCGGCGGACCCGCGCGCGCTCATGCTCGAGCCGGCGGGAGCGCAGCTCCGAGGTGGTCTCCCGCGGCTCGACGGTCCACGGGGCGGCGGCGCGGTCCTCGGAGCCCGCATCGGCCGCGGCGGGCCGGCCGCGCTCCGGCGGGGCCTGCCCCGCCCGGTCATCGTCGGCGAAGACCTTCGGATCGTGGGCGTGCAGCTGCCGGCGGGAGGGGAAGGGCCACTCCGGAGCGTCGCTGTCAGACATCAAGGACCTTTCCGGTCGCGGGGCTGGACGGTCACGCCGGGGATCCCCGTCCCCATGCGCTCGTCGTCCATCGCCTGTTCGAGGATGATCTGCGCCGCCACCTGGTCCACCATCGCCCGGTGCTCGCGCTCCGGGACGCCGGCGTCTCGCAGGCGGCGGTGCGCCTGGTTGGAGCTTAGCCGCTCGTCGACCAGGCACACGCGAACCTCGGGCAGGGCGCGCGCGATCCGCCGGGCGAACCGGCGCGCCGCGTTCGCGGACACGCCCTCGCCGCCGGCGAGGTGGCGCGGCAGCCCGACGACCACCTCGATCGCCTGGAAGTCCCGGGCGATGGCGACCAGGCGCGCCAGGTCCGACCCGTCGTCCGCGCGCGCGATCGTCTCCACGGGGATCGTGAGGATCGCCTCCGGGTCCGTGCGCGCCACGCCGACGCGCACGGAGCCGACGTCGACCCCCAGCCGGACGCCGGGCCGCATCCCCCCGGGACTCACCGCTGCCCGATCTCCTGGGCCACCGCCCTCAGGGCGTCGTCGATGGCCGACGCATCCGTCCCCCCGCCCTGGGCGACGTCGGCGCGTCCGCCGCCGCCCCCGCCCAGGCGCTGGGCGGCCAGGCGGGCCAGCGTCCCGGCCTGGACCTGGCGGACGCGCGCCCCCTGGTCCGTGGCCACGACGATGGAGGGCTTGCCGCCGACGACGCCCGCCAGCGCGACGACGACGCCCCCGTCCTCCGCCCCGTCGGCGTCCACGCGGTCGCGGACGTCCAGGGCCAGGGCGCGCAGGGCGTCCGTGGAGGGGATCTCCCCGACGCGGGACACCACGATCCGGAATTCGCCGCGGCGCTGCACCTGGCCGGCCAGGGCCGCGGCCTGGGAGAGGGCCTGCCCGCGCTCGAGCTGCTCGAGGGCCTTCTCGGCGTCGCGCAGCCGGGTCATCAGGGAGGCGACGCGCTCGGTCAGCTCGTCCGGCCGCCCGCCCACCATCGTGGACAGCTGGGAGACCAGCGCGTGCTCCTTCGCCTGGAAGCCGAACGCCGAGTCGGCCACCAGCGCGTCGATGCGGCGCACGCCGGAGCCGATGGAGGACTCCCCGAGCACCGCGACCCGGCCGATGCGGCCCGTCGTCGGCACGTGCGTGCCCGCGCAGAACTCCTTCGACCAGTCCCCGCCGATGGAGACGACGCGGACCTCCTTGCCGTACTTCTCGCCGAAGAGCGCCATCGCGCCCGTCTTGCGGGCCTCCTCGATCGGCATCGTGACGTCCGTGACGGACAGGTCCTCCGCCAGCTTCGCGTTGACGAGCTCCTCGATGCCGTCCACCTGGTCGCCGGTCAGCGCCGAGCCGTGCCGGAAGTCGAAGCGCAGCCGCGAGGGCGCGTTCTCGGACCCGGCCTGCGTGGCGGTCTCGGAGACGATCTCGTGGAGGGCCTTGTGGACCATGTGGGTGGAGGTGTGGGCGCGGGCGATCGCGAGCCGGCGGACCGGGTCGATCTCCGCCCAGGCCCGCTGCCCGACAGCCAGCGCGCCCTCGACCAGCGTGCCGCGATGCACGGAGAGCCCCTTGATGGGCGCCTGGACGTCCGCGACCTCGACGACGCCGCCGTCCGCCGTGCGGATCGTGCCGTGATCGGCCAGCTGGCCGCCCATCTCCGCGTAGAAGGGGGTCTGGTCGAGGATCAGCTCGACCTCGGCGGGCGCGGTCGCCACCGCGACGGACGCGCCGTCCACCAGCACGCCCTCGACCGTCGCCTCCGAGGCGTTCTCCGTGTAGCCGAGGAAACGGGATCCCCCGCCCAGGCGGGTCGCGAACTCGTGGAAGAGGCGGACGTCGGCATGGCCCGTCTTCTTCGCGCGGGCGTCGGCCCGGGCGCGGTCCTTCTGCTGCGCCATCAGCGCGCGGAACGACGCCTCGTCGACGGCCACGCCCTGCTCCGCCGCCATCTCCAACGTGAGGTCGATGGGGAAGCCGTAGGTGTCGTGCAGGGCGAACGCGTCCTGCCCGGAGATCACGGCGGGTCCGGCGGCGCCCTTCGCGGCGGCGACCGCCGTGTCGAGGATCGTCGTGCCGGCGCTCAGCGTGCGGCGGAAGGCGTCCTCCTCGCCGTAGGCGACGTCGGAGATCGCGTCCCAGTTCGCCACCAGCTCCGGGTACGAGGGCGCCATGGCGTCCCGGGAGACGGGCAGCAGGACCGGCATCGCCGGGTCCTCGACGCCCAGCAGGCGCATCGACCGGATCGCGCGGCGCACCAGCCGGCGCAGGACGTACCCGCGTCCGTCGTTGCCGGGCCGCACGCCGTCGGAGATCAGCATGAGCGCGGAGCGCACGTGGTCGGCGACCACGCGCATGCGGACGTCGTCCTCCTCGTCGGCGTGGTAGCGGCGCCCCGACATCTCCTCGACGGCCTCGATGACGGGGTAGACCTCGTCGATCTCGTACATGTTCGGCTTGTCCTGGAGCACGAACGCGAGGCGCTCCAGCCCGGCGCCCGTGTCGATGCACTTGGCGTCCAGCTCGCCGAGCAGCGGGTAGTCCTTGCCCTCCCCCTCGCCGCGCAGGTACTGGTCGAACACCAGGTTCCACAGCTCGAGATAGCGGTCGCCGCCCGGGTCCACCGCGCCGCCCTCGGCCTCGGGCCCGAACGCGGGGCCCCGATCGTAGTGCCACTCGCAGCACGGGCCCGCGGGGCCCGGCTGGCCGGTGTCCCAGAAGTTCTCCTCGCGCGGCAGGCGCACGATGTGGCGGGCGTCCATGCCGATCTGCCTCGTCAGCAGGTCGTAGGACTCGGCGTCCTGATCCCACAGGGTGACCCACAGGCGCTCGCCGTCCAGCCCGTACCGGCCCTCGTCCTGGGAGCCCGTCAGCAGGTCCCACGCGAAGCCGATCGCCCCCTCCTTGAAGTAGTCGCCGAAGGAGAAGTTGCCGTTCATCTGGAAGAACGTGCCGTGGCGCGTCGTGCGGCCGACGTTGTCGATGTCGTTCGTGCGCAGGCACTTCTGGACGGACGCGGCTCGCGGCCACGGCGCAGGCTCCACCCCGGTGATGTAGGGGATGAAGGGCACCATCCCCGCGATCGTGAACAGGATCGACGGGTCGGGCGAGATCAGGGGCACGGACGGCCGGATCTCGTGTCCGTGCCGCCCGAAGTAGTCGAGCCAGCGTGAGCGGATCTCAGAGGTGCGCATGTGTCCTCGTCAGGGGTGATCGGTGAATCGTTCGGCAGGGGTCCATGACGCGCGGACCCCGAGAGCAGGAGGCTCCCGGGGTCCGCGTGGCGCGCGATCAGCGCGAGTAGTGCTCGACGACCATCTGGACGTCGCAGGTCACCGGGACCTCCGCGCGCTTCGGGCGGCGCACCAGTGTCGCCTTGAGGTGCTCGAGGGTGACGTCGAGGTAGTCCGGGACGTTCGGCAGCACGTCGCGGTGGATGCCCTGGGCCGCGATCTCGAAGGGGACCGTGGTCTGCGACTTCGGCTTGACCTGGATCGTCTGTCCGGGGCGCACGCGCGCCGAGGGGCGGTCGAGGATCCGGCCGTCGACCATGATGTGGCGGTGGACGACGAACTGGCGGGCCTGCTGGATCGTGCGGGCGAAGCCGGCGCGCAGCACCAGGGCGTCCAGGCGCATCTCCAGCAGCTCGACGAGGTTCTCACCGGTCAGGCCCTCCTGGCGGCGGGCCTCCTCGAACGTGTTGCGCAGCTGCGCCTCGCGGATGCCGTACTGGGCGCGCAGACGCTGCTTCTCCTTGAGGCGCACCGCGTAGTCGGAGTCCTGGCGGCGGCGCGACCGGCCGTGCTCGCCCGGGCCGTAGGGGCGCTTCTCGAAGTAGCGCACGGCCTTGGGCGTCAGCGCGAGGCCGAGGGCGCGCGACTGGCGCACCTGCTTGCGTGAACGGTTGTCTGCCATATGTGGTGGCCCTTTCCTGTCTCTCCTGTCATGCCGCGGGCCCGATGCCCCCGGCACGGGGTCCACTCCCGGATGCGCGATCCTTCGGCCAAGACCCCAGGTGGGTCCGCCCGCCTCCCGGTCGGCCGGAGTGCGGACAGCCTCCACAGGCTACCGCATCCGCAGGAGCTCCCTCAGCCGGGCCAGCCGTTTCGTGAGCATCGCCTCATTGCCGTTCTCGGTGGGCGCGTAGTACTCCGTCCCGGCCAGGTCGTCGGGCAGGTACTGCTGGGCGGCCACGGAATGGGGGGCGTCGTGGGCGTAGACGTAGCCCTGCCCGTGGCCGATGCGCTGCGCCCCCGCGTAATGGGAGTCGCGCAGATGTGCGGGGACGGGACCCCCTTTGCCGGCCCGCAGGTCCCCGAGCGCGCGCTCCAGGGCCATGTAGGACGCGTTCGACTTGGGCGCCGTGGCCACGGCGACGACGGCCTCGGCCAGGAGGATCCGCGCCTCCGGCATCCCGATCATCGCGACGCCCTGCGCCGCCGACACGCAGGTGGTGAGGACCTCGGGCGCCGCCATCCCGACGTCCTCCGCAGCGCAGATGACGACGCGCCGCGCGACGAAGCGGGGATCCTCCCCCGCCTCGATCATGCGGGCCAGGTAGTGCAGGGCCGCGTCCACGTCGGAGCCGCGCATGGATTTGATGAATGCGGAGGCCACGTCGTAGTGCTGGTCGCGGTCCCAGCGCACGAGCGCCTGATTCGCGGCCGTCTCGACCTCCTCGACGCCGACCTCCGCCGTCCCCCGCTCGGAGGCCGCCCCCGCGGCCGCCTCCAGCAGGGTGAGCGACTTCCGGGCGTCGGACCCGGCCAGGCGGACGAGCGCGTCCCTCGCCTCCCCGCTCAGCGAGAACGCGCCGTCGAGGCCGCGCGGATCCGTGAGGGCCCGGTCGACGAGCAGGCCCACGGCGGCCTCGTCCAGGGGGTGCAGCGTCACCAGCAGCGAGCGGGAGAGCAGCGGCGAGATCACGGAGAACGACGGGTTCTCCGTGGTCGCGCCGATCAGCGTCACCCAGCGGTTCTCCACCGCCGGCAGCAGCGCGTCCTGCTGCGACTTCGAGAAGCGGTGGATCTCGTCGACGAACAGGACGGAGTCCTCGCCGGCGGCCGCCTGCCGCCGTTTCGCAGCGCCGACGACCTCGCGGATGTCCTTGACGCCGGAGGAGACGGCGGAGAGCTCGTCGAAGTGGCGCCCCGCCGCGCGGGCCACCAGGTAGGCGAGCGTGGTCTTGCCGGTGCCCGGCGGGCCCCAGAGGATGACCGAGGACACCACCGGACGGCCCGCGCCGGCGCCGGCCGGCTCCAGCAGGCGCCGCAGCGGAGAGCCCTCCGCGAGCAGATCGTCCTGGCCGACGACCTCGTCGAGGCTCTGGGGGCGCATCCGCACGGCCAGCGGCGCCGACGCCGACCAGGCGGGCACGCCGGAGTCCTCCACTCCCTGGGCATCGAACAGGTCCATGGCCCCAGCCTATCCAGCCCGCTCCGGTCCGCGTCCGCGGGCCGGGCCCCCGCCTCACTCGAACAGCGTCGTCTCCCCGGCTCCGCGGCGGGTGACGACCGGCTCCCCCGAGGTGTAGTCGATGACCGTGGTGGGCTCCGCGTCCCCGACGGGCCCGACGATGACCAGATCGACCTGGCTGCCGATCCTCGCGTCGACGTCCAGGCCGTCGGTGAGCGGCTCGGTCTCCCCCGGCAGGATGAGGGTCGAGCACAGCAGGGGCTCCCCGAGCCCGCCGACGACCGCCTGGGTGATGACGTGGTCCGGGATGCGCACGCCCACCGTGTGCTTGCGCCTGTTGAGGGTCATCCGCGGCACCTCCTTCGTGCCCGGCAGGATGAACGTGTACGGCCCGGGGGTCAGCGCCTTGATGGTGCGGAACTGCCGGTTGTCGACGATGACGAGCTCGCCCAGCTGCGCGAAGGAATGGCACAGCAGGGAGAAGTTGTGGTGCTCGTCCAGGCGGCGGATCGAGCGGATGACGTCCATGCCCTCCTTGTTGCCCAGCGTGCAGGCCACCGCGTACCCGGAATCCGTGGGCAGCGCGATCGTGCCGCCGTCGCGGAGGAGCTCGACGGTCCGGTTGACGAAGCGGACCTGGGGGTTCTGGGGGTGCATCTCGACGTACGACATGCCCCCAGTGTGCCGCAGGCCCTGCGAACCCGCAGGCCGTTGCGGCGCGCGGCCCGCCGGCGGGCCTCAGGCGGTCTCCGCCCCCGGATACCCCGAGCGCCCCGAGGCCTCGCCGGCCGGGCGGAAGTTCGTGACCGTCACGACGGGGCGCGCCCCGACGGAGCGCATGAGGGCCTTCATCTCCGGCTCGTCGGTCCACGTGCTCCACTGGACCCACCCGGTGCGCCGCCACTCCTCGGCCAGAATCCGGCGGAACGCGGACGTCCCCAGCCCCTCACCCTGATAGCCGCGCCGCACCGCGAAGGAACGGACGTGGGAGTTCCAGTCCACCGAGCCGTCGCGGTCCTGTCCGCGCCAGGTGTCGACGGCGCCGACGGCCACGAGCTCCCCCGCGCGGCGCACGCCCCACCACCGTCCGTTGGTCGAGGACCGGCGGTCCGCCAGCGGATAGGCGCCCATCAGCAGCGTGTGGACCTCGGGCATGTCGGCCTCGTCGAGGACCTCCAGGTCGCCCTCGCGCACGCGCCCGCCGGGCGGAGCGAGCGGCGCGTCCGGCACGTCGGGCTCCTCGTCGATCGAGTACCAGTCCCAGCTGCGGCGCCTCTCCAGGCCCTGCTCGCCCAGCCGCGCGGCCACGCCGGGGGCGACCGGGCCCATGACGAGCACCCGCTCGACGCCCGCCGCCTCGGGGTCGCCGAGGAGCGACTCGGCCTGCGCGCCGGCGATCAGCACGGACTCGAACCCGTCGGCCGGCAGGCGCACGGCGATGCCGTCGCCGGTCACCGCGACCCGCACGTCGAAGCCCGAGAGGCGGCGTCGCCGCAGCAGCGGCCAGTCGGCGAGCACCCACGGATCGTCCCCGTACGACTGCCACATGCGCGTTCCTTCCCCGCGGGGCGCTCCGCTCGCGCCGATGAGGCGCCAGTCTAGCGACCGGGACCTCCGTCCCGCGAGAGTCCGCGTCTCACACGCGGGCCGTGAGCAGCTCCACCAGCGCGTCGCGCAGGTCGTCCGGCGCGTCCTCGGCCACCAGGGCGGCCACCGCGCGCGAGCGCGACCCGGTCTCGACGGCGGCCATCAGGGCGACCTTGAGGTCGTTCGCGGCCCGCGCGCGGTCGAGGAGCGCGCGGATCCGCTCGACGGCGGCCGTGTCGATCTCGGGCAGAACCTCCCCGGCTCCCTCCGCCGGCACGGCGCGCGCGTCCGCGGGCAGGCGCACGACGACGGGCGAGGCCGTGCCCGCCCGCTCCACGGC
>JAFAAX010000074.1 GCA_023426345.1 Actinomycetes bacterium | reverse complement strand
ACAACCACCGACTTCACGGTAGTCTCGGAATGGTCAGCCCCGAACAGTTCGAGGCCGACCACTACGCGGCCCTCAACCAAGAGCCGCACCCCGCATAGCAGCGGCAAAGAACCCGGGACGGTTCAGGTTGTCGTGTAGGCACTTGTCGAGATTGTTCGAGAGACCGTACTTCGCCCAGTTCTGGCCATCCACCTTGACGACCACTACGTCGTCGTTCGCGTCGATGTACTTTTTGATCCCGTCGTGGAGCTGGCTTGCGGTGTGGGTCGTCTTCACGAAGAGGCTGCTCTTGAGCGGCTTCGCCCAGCCGTTGTGCGCCTTGAGGTACTCGATCAGCTTCGTGTAGTCCTGACCGGATTTGTTGAGGTCATAGTTGACCCAGTGAACCGCCATGTGTGCCTCCTCGGGTAGTGGAGCGGAGCGAGCCTCAGGGTAGGCGCGACCTCCGACATAGGCGATGCGCAACGCTCGGGCGAGTGGCGTTCACCATCTGACAACGGAGCGTTCGATATCGTCATGCCATGGCGATTTTCGACATCTGGCCGAAGTACGGGTTCAGCGGGAACCCCTACAGCCAGAAGACACTGCCCGCGACTGCTGAGGGAGCGGAGTTGCTCGCAGGTCGCGATGACCTGCTGGCAGACGCGATGGAGCGGATAGCGTCCGACTCGGCGAGCCCTACATTCGAGGGGCCTGTCGGCGCGGGTAAGACCAGCCTGCTCAATGTCGCGGTCTACAAGCTCTTGGAGGCTTCGACTGAGGCGCGAGCACAGGAGCTGTGGCTCCCGGCAGTCGGGCAGATCCAAATTCGGCTCGACGAAGACGAGTTCGAAGCTGAGGTGTACCGGATTGTCTTGCAGACTTTGATTCAGTACGCCGACAAGTTCAAGCATGTCGGTCTGAAAGTCCCGAACCTGGATGCGCTGGAACACTGGCTGGCTAGGCCGGAGTACAAGAGCTGGCAAGCTGGTGGAGGTATCCCGGTGTTCAACGCCAGCGCGGGCGGCGGTCGCGAGCCGAACACCTCAGAAGGTTTCGCCAAAGGTGGTCTGCCCGCTGCGATCCGACAGGTGCTTGCCGATGCCTACGACGGTGGCATCGGCGGAGTGGTCTGCATCCTCGACAACTTGGAACTCGCGGGCAAAGTCGGTGATGCCACGAAGATGCTTGACATCCTCCGAGACCGCGTGCTCGGAGCGCCCGGTATCCGGTGGGTTCTGTGCGGATCGCGAGGCATTGTCAGTCGTGCACGGACCCAGCGCCTCAGCGGGGAGTTCATGCCGCCGACGCACATTCCTGTACTCACCGAAAACGCGGCAGTCGAGGCAGTCCGGCGGCGCATCCAGCGGTACGGCGGGGAAGGGGCGGTCCCGCCGCTCACACCTGAGAGCTTCCGGACGCTGTATCGCGTGCTAAATCAAAACCTGCGCGACACGATGACTTGGGCACAGAACTTCTCGTTCTGGCTCCGCGGTCAGTTCCCGGACGGCAAATTCCCCGACGACGAGGGCCGAGCGGAGTACCTGATGATCTGGCTGGCAGAAGAGGCCGAGAAGGCCACCGGGACGGTGCAAGCCCAGCCTGCCGCGTGGACCTTCTTCGAGCGCATCTGCCGCGAGGGCAAGGGCCGCGCCGCATCGTCAGAGTTTGAGAGCAAGTACGGTTTCGAGGACCAACAACAGGGTTCGGGATACGTGACCGTGTTCGCCAAAGCCAACCTGATGGTGCGCGAAGTTGACCCCGAGGACGGGCGCGCCACTATCAACACCGTGACCGCGGAGGGGTGGCTCGTGTTCTTCCACCGCAACGGCTACAAGCTCGATGATGTCGAGGGCGAAGCGGGAGAGTAGCGCTCGCCTTCCACCAGGCGGGGGCGTCCCGACTGCAATCGAACCGCGGTGCGCGATCAGTCAAGCGAGTCCACTGAGGTGCGTGAGCTCCGGCCGCGCGTTCGAATCGTGCCGCCCCCGTCGACGACTGCTTGGTGCACTGCTTCGCCGCCGATCCCCAACAACTGCGCGATCTGCTTGAGCGTCATCCCACCCTCATGGAGGGCTGACGCTCGTTTACGCTCCTCATCGCTCAGTCCGGCGAAACGGACAACAGTGCCCGCGCGACGGACCAGCGTCCGGATCGTGCCCCGATGCACGCCGTACTTCGCGGCAATAGCCCGCACCGGCATCCAGGCCTTATAGTCCGCGACCAGCGCCGCACGCCGTTCCAGAGTCAATCGTGTTTGAGGCTCCGCGGGACTATTCGCCATTGGACCCCGCGCATCGCGCCGCTCAGCCCCTCGTACGCGCGGTCGCCTCCCCTCGGACCCCTTGAGAACACGGCGAATCAAGGCATTTGGCGCCGGACGGCTGTTTGAGAATCGCCCAGGAAGGCCCACCCACCACGGGCGTGTCCGCCCGACCTCCCCACGTGTTAGCGTGGCCCCGTGCGCGCGCTTGTCAAGCGAGGCCCGACGGCGGGCCTGGAGTTCATGGACGTCCCCGAACCCACGGTCGGGCCCGGCGATGTCAAGATCCGAGTCCTCACCACGGGGATCTGCGGCACGGACCTGCACATCTTGGGGTGGGACGCGTGGGCGGCCGCGACGCTGAGCCCGCCGGTCATCCCCGGCCACGAGTTCTACGGAGAGGTCGTCGACCTGGGTCCGGGCGTCCACGACGTCCGCGTCGGTGACCGCGTCTCCGGCGAGGGGCACGTCGTGTGCGGCATGTGCCGCAACTGCCGGGCCGGCCGGCGCCAGATGTGCATCCGCACCTCCGGCGTGGGGGTCCAGCGCGACGGCGCCTTCGCCGAGTACGTCGTCATCCCGCAGCAGAACGTCTGGGTCCACCGCGGCGGCGGCATCGCCCCGGAGCTCGGCGCGATCTTCGATCCGTTCGGCAACGCCGTGCACACGGCCCTCAAGTTCCCCGTGATCGGGGAGGACGTCCTCATCACGGGCGCGGGCCCGATCGGCCTCATGGCGGCCGCCGTCGTCCGGTTCGCCGGCGCGCGCACCGTGACGATCACCGACGTCTCGCCGGCCCGGCTGGCGCTCGCTCCGGCGATGGGCGTCGACGCCGCCCTCGACGTCCGCACGCAGACCATCCGGGAGGCCCAGCGCGGGCTCGGCATGAGCGAGGGCTTCGACGTCGCCCTGGAGATGTCCGGCCACCCCACGGCCCTGCCCGAGATCGTCGCGAACATGAACCACGGCGGCCGCATCGCGATGCTCGGCCTGCCCAGCGAGGATTTCGCGATCGACTGGTCGACGGTGATCACCCACATGCTCACCCTCCAGGGGATCTACGGCCGGGAGATGTTCGAGACCTGGCACGCGATGTCTGCGATGCTGGACACCAGCGCGTGGCTCCACGACGCGATCGGGTCCGTCATCACCGACGTCGTGCCGGCCCAGGAGTGGGAGCGCGGATTCGGGATCGCGCGATCGGCCTCGTCGGGCAAAGTCGTGCTGGACTGGCGCACCATCTGAAGGGGGACCTCGATGTACACGATCAAGGACGACCTGCAGGCCGAGCTCGAGGACATCGAGCGGGCGGGCCTGACCAAACGCGAGCGCGAGATCACGACGCCGCAATCGGCGCGCATCACGGCGGGGCCGATCGGCGCGCCCGGCCGCGAGGTCCTCAACTTCTGCGCGAACAACTACCTGGGCCTGGCCGACCATCCGCGCCTCATCGCCGCCGCGACGCGCGCGATGGACCAGCGGGGGTTCGGGCTGGCCTCGGTGCGGTTCATCTGCGGCACCCAGGACCGCCACCTGGAGCTCGAGCGGCGGCTCTCGGGGTTCCTCGGGACCGAGGACACGATCCTGTTCTCCTCGTGCTTCGACGCGAACGGCGCCGTCTTCGAACCGCTCTTCGGGGCCGAGGACGCGATCGTCTCCGACGCCCTCAACCACGCCTCGATCATCGACGGCATCCGCCTGTCGAAGGCCCGCCGGTACCGGTACGCGAACCGGGACATGGCCGACCTGCGCACGCAACTGGAGGCCGCGCGGGCGGGCGGCGCCCGGCGCGTCGTCGTGGTGACGGACGGCGTCTTCTCGATGGACGGCTACCTGGCTCCGTTGCCGCAGATCTGCGATCTCGCGGAGGAGTTCGAGGCGCTCGTCATGGTCGACGACTCCCACGGCGTCGGCGTGATGGGCGCGAGCGGGGCGGGCACGCCCGAGCACTTCGGTGTGGCCGACCGCGTGGACATCCTCAGCGGCACCTTCGGCAAGGCGCTCGGTGGGGCGTCGGGCGGTTACATCTCCGGGCGCTCCGAGGTCGTCGCCGTCCTGCGCCAGCGGGCCCGTCCCTACCTCTTCTCCAACAGCGTGGCGCCCGCGATCGTCGCGGCCACACTGGAGGCTCTGGACCTCATGTCCGAGTCGGGGGAGCTGCGCGAGCGGCTGCGCCGCAACGCGGCGCACTTCCGGACACGCATGGCCGAGGAGGGCTTCGAGGTGCTCCCCGGCGAGCACCCGATCTGCCCGGTGATGGTCGGGGACGCGGGGCGCGCCCTGGCGATGGCCGACGCGATGCTCGACCGGGGCGTCTACGTCACGGCGTTCTCGTATCCCGTGGTGCCCCAGGGCCTGGCGCGCATCCGCGTGCAGATGTCGGCGGCGCATTCGCCCGACGACGTCGAAACCTGCGTCGCGGCGTTCGTCGCGGCGTCCGATCCGGAGGACCCCTCATGAAGACCATCCCATTCGGCCCCGACCAGCGCGCGGTCTCCAGCGTCGTGCTCGGTCTCATGCGCATCGGCGAGAAGACCGACGAGCAGATCCGCAGCCTCTACCGCACCGCGCGCGAGGCGGGGATCGACTTCTTCGACCACGCGGCGGTGTACGGGGAGCGCCTGCACGCCAACGAGGCGCGCTTCGCCGAGGCGACGCGGCTGACGCCGTCCGAGCGCGCCGAGATCACGATCCAGACGAAGGCGGGCATCGATCCCGATGCCGGCTACGACTCCTCATATGAGTTCCTCGTCTCCTCCGCCGAGGAGTCGCTGCGTGCCCTGCGCACCGACTACCTGGACGTCCTGCTCATCCACCGTCCCGACGCCCTGGTCGAGCCCGACGAGGTCGCCCGGGCCTTCGACGATCTGGAGGCCGCGGGCAAGGTCCGCGCCTTCGGCGTCTCCAACCACACGCCCGCCCAGATCGACCTGCTGAAGACCGCGGTCCGCCAGCCGCTGGTGGCGAACCAGCTGCAGCTCTCGCTCACGCACTCGACGATCGTCGCGCAGGGGACGGCGACGAACATGGAGGGACTCGACCAGTCGGTCGTGCGCGACGGCGGCGGGATCCTCGACTACTGCCGGATCCACGGCCTCACGGTCCAGGCCTGGTCGCCCTACCAGGCGGGCTTCTTCACGGGGACCTTCCTGGGATCTCCGGACTATCCGGAGCTCAACGCCGTCCTCGACCGCCTGGCGGGGGAGTACAGCGTGGCGCCGATCGCCATCGCGACGGCGTGGATCACCCGCCATCCGGCGGACATGCAGGTCGTCGTGGGGACGACCACGCCGGAGCGCGTGGCCGGCGCCGCGCGGGGCTCGGACCTCCGCCTGACCCGCGCGCAGTGGTACGAGCTGTTCCGGGCGGCGGGGCATCAGGTGCCGTGACCGTCCGGACGCGGGTGCCGGGCCTCAGACGCGCTCGACCAGCGTGAGGGTGCGGGCGCCCTCGTCGACCTCGATGCCGGGGGCTCCGGGCCGGTCGGCGAGCAGGGCGGCCAGGGCCGCGGCGTCCCGCACCGGCCGGGGGTCGGCGAGGAGCGCGCGGACCGCCCATCCGCGCC
>JAFAAX010000063.1 GCA_023426345.1 Actinomycetes bacterium | reverse complement strand
GGGTGGGCGCGCCGCGGCCGTCCTCGTCGATCGGCTCGGGGAAGGGGGCAGCGGCCGAGCGGGGCGTCCCGTCCGCGGGGCGCCCGGATCCGCCGGGACGCAGGGCGCCGACGCGGTCGGCCAGGATGAGGACGCGGCGCACGTGCTCGTCGACCGTGGACTCCGCGACGTCGCCGGCGCGCACGGCGGCGACGAGCGCCGCGCCCCACGGGCCGTCCGGGCCGGGCATGACGATGTCGAGCCCGCCGTTGGCCGAGGCGGCCGTGGAGCGCGCGGCCGTCCAGTCGGAGACGACGGGACCGTCGAATCCCCACTGGTCCTTGAGGACGTCGACGAGGAGGTGGCGGTGCTCGGTCATGGGCGCGCACTGCGTGCCGTCGTCGACGCCGTTGTAGGCGGCCATGATCGCCGTCGGCGCCGCACGGCGCACCGCGTCCTCGAAGGCGGCCATGTCGGTCTGGCGCAGGACCGCCTCGGGGATCACCGCGGTGTACCGGTCGCGCGCCGTCTCCGAGTTGTTCGCGACGAAGTGCTTGACGCACACGCCGACGCCGCCGCCCTGGACGCCCTGGATGAAGGCCGTGCTCACCCGGGCGGTGAGCAGGGGATCCTCCGAGAGGCTCTCGAAGTGGCGCCCGGCCACCGGCGTCCGCTGGAGGTTGAGGAGGGGCGCGAGGACCACGTCGACGCCGTGGCGGCGCGCCTCGACGGCGAACAGGCCGCCGGTCGCGCGGGCCAGGTCCGGGTCCCACGTGGCGGCCAGCGCCGCCGGGCAGGGCAGCAGGACGGAGGTCGCGCGGGGGTCCTCTCCCGTGCCGCGCACGCCGACGGGGCCGTCGGACATCACGACGGGGCGCAGCCCGATGGCCGGCTCGGCGGGCAGGGACCAGGTCGTCGCGCCGGTGAGCAGGCGGACCTTCTGCTCCAGGTCGAGGACGGCCACCCGGGCGTCCAGTTCGGCATCCGTGAGCGTGCGAGGAAGGGCGGAAGCAGGAGCCGCGCCGTCCAGGCGGCCCGTGCCCGCGCCGGTGCCGGTGCCGGAGGCGATCTCCGTGGATTCCATGCTCGATCTTCTTCGCTCGTGCGGTCCGCTTCGACAACGGAGCGGTCGTGTGGGTCCTCACACTAGCACTGGTTACTGACCGGTCAGCAAGTCAACGACGGGTCGCGATTGTTGCGATACGATCACGCCATGTCCGAACCGCAGCGCGGCGTTCACCGCAGACCCCGGGGCGAACGCGACCAGACCCGCCGCGACATCCTGCGCGCCGCCGTCGACGTGTTCGGCGCCCATGGATACACCAAAGGGTCCCTCCAGGAGATCGGCGAGAAGGTCGGCATGACCCACTCCGGCGTCCTCCACCACTTCGGGTCGAAGAACGACCTGCTGCTGGAGGTCCTGCGCTACCGCGACCAGTCCGACCTGGACGACGTCGAGGGCCAGACCCTCCCCGCCGGCGACAACCTGTTCCGCCACCTCATGCGCACGGTCCGCGTCAACGCGGAGCGCCCCGGCGTGGTCCAGACCTACGCCGTCCTGTCCGCCGACTCGGTGACCGACGGGCACCCGGCCAAGGACTTCTTCGCCAGCCGTTTCGAGGGGCTGCGCGGAGACGTCGAGGAGGCCCTGCGCGAGCTGCGCCCCGAGGATCCGCCCGCCGATCCCCAGGTCACGTACGCGGCCATCGCCCTGCTGGGGGCCATGGACGGGATCCAGGTCCAATGGCTGCTGGACCCCGGCCACGTCGACTTGGTGGAGGCCACGCGCTTCGCGATGAACGCGATCCTCAACCAGACGCTGGACGCCCCGCCCGACCGCATCGAGTGACCCCGCGCGAGGCGGCACCGGGGACGGGCACGCTCTGGCCCATGACTGACATGTGTCCTACGTTGAGGGGCATGCACGTCGTCACGGAACGCGGACACTCGAAGTGGCGCATCGAGGCGATCACCGACCCGCTCGACCCCGTCGAACGCTTGCGCGCCGAGGGTCGCATCCTCCCCGCCAGGGCCCACCCCACCCCATGGTCCGAGCCCCAGGGCACCGGATCACCGCAGAAGGTCGAGGCGCTCCTCGCCGAACTCCGTGACGGGGCCTGATCCGTGCGGCGATACACCTCGGGATCGAGACCGTCGACCCGCTCGCCGCGCCCCAGTGAGTCGGAGAGAGTCCCCCCGATCGACGAGGGCGGCCCCGCTCACGGGACGGCAGGTCCGCCCGGGGGCGTCGCCCTCGTCAGTGCGGGGCCTCAGGAGCGGCGGGTGACCTCGTAGCGCCACTCGGCGGGTCCGGCCGCCAGGGTCGTCACGCGGTAGTGGGCCTCCGACTCGCGCAGGTGCTCGAACAGCGGCTCGGGCTGATGGGGCGTGACGAGGGTGAGGGACTCCCCCACCGGCAGGTTGTCGACCGCGGCGAACAGCACCGCATGGCGCACGACGCGGGGAATCGAGTGGACGACCAGCTCATCGCCCTCGAAGACGTGGAGGCCGTCGGCATCGGTCTCCAGGGGCCGCGCATGCCCGGCGCCGTGGTGGTGGCCGGCGCGGGGGGCCTGCGCCCCGCCATGCCCGCCGCAGCCGCAGCCGCCCTCGGCGGCGCCGCCTCCGTGACCGCCGCATCCGCAGGACTCGTCCGACGTCGAGCCGGCCAGCACCTGGGCATCGACCAGTCGAAACATCTGGGTGCCCTCGGCGGGGCGGGCCTCGGAGATCGTCTTCTCGCTCATGGGCTCATCGTATCGGCGGGAGTCCGGCGGAGCGCCCCCGGATCGTCGACGGTTTCCTCACGTGAGGGAACCCACGGGACGTCCTCGCCGATGGGAGCGGACCGGCGGCCCGAGCGATCAGGCGGCAGGCTCGGGCCCGCCGTGCGAGGCCTCCCCTGTCGAGGTGACGGTGGTGAGCAGGAACACCGCGTCCTCCATCGCCAGCACCGCATGCCGATCGTGGGTGAGGACCCAGAGCTCGCCCGCTCCGAACTCGCCCTGCTCACGGTCGCCGACCTCGACGCGGACGCGTCCGCGGAGCACGAGGAGGCTCGCCGCCGGCGGGGAGTTGTGCTCCGACAGGCGGATCCCGCCCCGCAGGGCGACCACCGTCTGGCGCAGGACGCCGTCGTGGGCCACCAGCTCCGCGCTGCGCCCGTTGTCGGAGGAGCGGGCAGCGTCGAGATGCCGCTCGACCAGGGGCGTCAGATCAGCCATCGAGATCACCCGCTTCCGGCTCGTCCGGATCGGCCATCAGCGCGAACTCCGCCTCGATCTCGACGGAGGCATCCAGGGGGAGGGCCGCCACGCCGACGGCGGAGCGGATGTGCCCCCCGTCGAAGAGCGCGCCGAAGAGCTCCGACGCCCCGTTGACCACCCCGGCCTGCCCCGTGAAGCCCGGCTGCGAGCAGACGAAGCCGGTCACCTTGACCACGCGCGCCAGCCGATCCACGCCACCGGCCGCCGACGCCGCGGCCGCGAGCGCGTTGAGCGCCGCCACGCGCGCCGCCTGCGTCGCGAGGCCGGGATCCGTGCCTCCCGCCGCCGGGTCGCCGACGGCGCCCGTGCAGGTCAGCGCCCCGTCGACCGACGGCAGTTGGCCGGACGTGCGGACGACGCCGCGTTCGACCAGTGCGGGGATGTAGGCGGCGACGGGCGCGGCGACGGGCGGCAGGACGAGGCCCAGCCCGGCGAGCCTCCGCGACGGGGAGGCGGGGGTGCCCGGTGCGGTCATGGGATCCTCCTGAGGATCGGCGGGAGGGGAAGAGCGACGGTGGGCATCCGCCCTCACGCCGACGATCCCAGGCCCGCTCGGAATCGACGAGGGCGACGCCACTTCCTTCCCACCGTAGACCCTCCCGGCGCGTCGGGCGTGCGCGGTCCGGTGTTCCGCCCGTCCTGGAGACGGGCTGGTGCCACCCTCGCCAACGATCGCCGTCGCCGCTGAACGCGCGGAATCAGCGCTGGTCGGGCGGTGTACCCATACCGCCGCCGGGCTGGCCGCCTCCCGCGCCGCCGCCCATCTGGTTGGCCGCGCCCTCGCCCGCTGTCACAGTGGTCGCCGCGCCGTCGACGGTCACGATGTACGTCGAGCCCGTGGACACCTCCGCTGAGGAGTAGATGACGGTGCCGAAGGCCTTGACAGCCGTGAAGGACGCGATCTCGTCGCCGGACTCGTCCGTGATCGTCACGGCGGAGCCCTCCGATCCCGAGGCCGCGGCGTACAGCCAGCCCTGGCCGTCGGTCGACGTCGGCGTCTCCGCCATTCCGGCGGCGCCCACCGCCTGGATCGTGCCGCCCGTGAAGGTCATCGTCCCATTGGTGTCCAGCGATCCGTTGGCGCCGTTGGTCGGCCCCCACACAGTGACGTCGCCGCCGCTGATGGTGAGGTCCCCGTTGGAGTCCAGGCCGTCGCCCTCGGCGTTGACCGTCACGGTGCCCCCGGTGATGTTCAGCTGCTCGCCGGTGTCCTCCATGGTTCCGCCGCCCATGTCTCCGCCCGCGGCCATGCCTGCACCGCCGCTCATGGCGCCACCGGCGCCCATGCCGCCGTCGCCGCCCGGCATCGCGCCGCCGGGGCCGCCCTCGGCCGGCATGTCGGTGGGCATGTCGGTGGGCATCTGACCGCTGGCCGGCATGTCGCCGCCGCCGGGCCCCCTCCCGCCGGCCTGGTCGGGGCCGTGCGCACCGGAGCCCGTCGCGTCATCGGCGGTGTCGGTGTCGGCCGACTCCTCGGAACCGGAGTCCGCAGTCGCCTCCAGCCCGGCCTCGACCGTGGTCGAGCCCGATCCGTTGATGCCGTCGTCGGAGGACACGATGTCGACGGTCCCCGCGGAGATCGTCACCAGACCGCCCTCGACGCCCTCGTACGACTGCGTGATCGTGACGTCGGCGCCGTCCAGGACGGCCGCGACCTCGGCGTGCACCCCGTCGTCACCGGTGGCGACCGTGATCGTCCCGCCGCTCAGGCGCAGCCCGCCTTTGGAGTGCAGCCCGTCGTCGGCCGAGTCGACGTCCACGGTCCCGCCCTCGACGATGAGGAACGCCCCGGCCTTGAGGCCCTTCGCCGACGTGTCGGTCTTGCCCGCCGCGGCCCCTCGGCCCGTCGTCGCCGCGATCGCGCCGCCCGTGACGACGAGGTCGGTCTCCGCCTGCAGGGCGTCGCCCGCCGACGTCACCTGGATGTCCCCACCGGCGACGTCGATATAGCCCTTCGTCGCGTCCTCGTCCTGGTCGGACTTCAGCCCGTCGCCCCCGGCGTCCACCGTGATCGTCCCTCCGGCCACGGTCAGTGAGTCCTTGCCCCGCAGGCCGTCGTCGACCGCCGTGACGTCCAGGGTCCCGGAGAGGATGGAGAGGTCGTCGGTCGAGGTGATCCCGTCGTTGCTGGTGCCGTTGACCGTCAGAGTGCCGTCGCCGGTGATCGTGAGGTCGCAGTCCGCGTAGATCGCGGCGTTCGCGTCCGCGGAGTCGTCCGCGGAGGCCGCGTCGGACACCGTGCTGTCGCCCGACAGCGAGATCGCGACGTCGTCCGCGCTCACCACGTCGATCGCGGCGCCGGCCTGGTTCGTGATCGTCGCGCCATCCAGGATGAGCACCACCAGGGCGTCGTCCGGGGCGTCGACGGCCACCTGGCCGTCCAGCGAGCCCGACAGCCGGTACACGCCGGCCGCCGTGACCGTCACGGTCGAGCCGTCGACGCTCACCCCCTCCGACGAGGACGACGCCGTGGTGCCGGACAGCGTGATGTCCTCCGACGTGGAGGCGTCCCACTCGTCGTCGTTCACCGTGGTCGCGTCCTCGTCGGCGGCCAGGATCTGCTCCGCCGTCGGCGGATTCGCCGTGTCTCCCCCGTCGATCGTGGCGGCGGCCTCCCGGACCGCGGAGACCTCCGCCGACGCCGCCGTGCCGCTCTGCGAGCTCTCCGCGCCGCTCCCACCGAGGGTGCAGGCGCTCAGCGCCAATGCGGCGATGGCCAACGTGCCGGTCAGCTTGAGGATGGTCTGTCTCATCGGGCGAGTCCTTCGAGTTCGGCGGCCACTCCGGTGGGGGCCTGGGAGAGCGGGAGCGGCGGGGCCGACGGGGCCAGGCCGGATCGGCGCAGCACGCGCGTCCACCGGTTCGCCGGGAGAGAGGGGTCCAGGGCGGCCATCGCCGTCCCGAACTTGGAGATGCGCGCGGGACGGTGACCCAGGCTCCACAGGACGCGGTCCAGACGCGAGGGGCTGGAGCCCGACTTCGTCTCGACGATCACCAGGGAGGGGCAGTCGAGCGCCCTCCCGTCAGCCCCCGTCCACACCAGGTCCGTGTCCACCGTCGCGCGGCCGCCGTCCGGCATGGCCAGGGTGAGACGCCGGTAGGAGCAGCGCAGGACGGGTCCGAGCGCGTCGGCCAGACCGCGATCCTGCCCGATGCCGGCCAGCTGGTCCGCCACCCAGCCCAGTCCGGCCGGGGTGAGGACATCGGCCTCCGCGGCCTCGACGGGCAGTGGGATCCGCTCCTTCACCGTCGTCTTGCGCGCGCCGCGGGTCTTGACCTCCAGGAACGCCAGCCCGGAGTCCGTGTAGAGGCGGGTGCGGACCTTGAAGCGCCGACGACGCTGATGAGCCGTGCCCAGGAAGCTGTCCAAGTCGGGGGTGTCGAAGTACGTGGACCGGTAGGACTGCAGCCGGATGCGATCGATCTCCAGGACGCGGGTCGCGGGGTCCAGCTGTGCGAGCACCTGGGGGACCTGCTCCGCGTCGAGGGCGTACTTCCGGTCGACGCGGGTGAGCATGGCGGCCCGGTCGTTGAGCTCGTCCAGGCCGATCGATGCGAGGCCGGCGGGGCCCAGGAGGCCCGGATCCGGGGCGCCAGCGCGCAGGGGGCCCGCCCCCGGAACCACGTGGGCTGTGGCGGAGCCCGCCATCACGCCACCTCCTGCGCCGTCCGGGCCCGCACGCCCGCCTTCATCTGGGAGGCGGCGGCGTCGTCCACCGGCTGCCGGGGGGTCGCGCCCGATTGCCGAGCCGCCTCGGCCTGCCGCGACCCGAGCGCCAGGGCGTCGCCCTCGTCAAGCGGGTCGACGAAGGACGTCGCGCGGCGAGCGGCGGTGTCGGCCTGAGAGCTGCGGCGCTGCGATCGCCCGCCGCGCCTGATGCGGACCTGGGCGATTGTGAGGTCGTTGACCATGTCCAGCCGGATCACGCTCACGCCGACGACCTGGGCGCCGAGGAGGTCGGTGAGGACGGCGCGCAGTTCGTCCGGGTCCGCGACCGCGCGGTCCAAGTGGACCTCCTGCGCGTCGTACCCGCCGAACAGCGTCCGGCTGTCGCCGATGGCCAGCGCCGCGATGACCAGGACCACCAACCCGATGACGACGGGCGTGATCGCGGAGGTCAGGCCCGTGAGCAGACCGAGCGCCAGGGACGCGAAGTAGTAGGCGACCTCGCGTTGCGAGATCTCCGAGGACCGCAGCCGGATGATCGACAGGACGCCGAACAGTCCCAGTCCCAGACCGGCGGAGACCGTGGCGGTCGCCAGGACCGCCGAGACCGCGAAGACGCCGATGTTGACCCCCAGGAAGGCGACGATGAGGTCGGCTCGATGGTGACGCGGGAAGTACAGCCCGAACACCAGGACGGCGATCGCTGCGATGTCGAGCAGGACAGGCAGTGCGAAGGACATGGGGAACTCCTCGGCGGGAGGGCGGCCGGCCTGGGCCGGTGCCGGACGGGGACGCCGGGTGGCGCCCTGTGGATGGTCCCATTTCGCCAGTCGCGCCTGTGAATGCGCTGTGGTGGGCGCAGGCCCGATCTGTGAGAGGTGAACGGGAGGTGAACGAAGCCCCGCTCCCCTCTCGACGAGATGAGCGCTCACAGCAGTAGAACAGCTCCCCTATACTCATGTAGAGAGCGTTGCTATACTCTGGCGATGAAGCGATCATCCCTCATGAAACGGCTGTCCGACCTCGCGCGCACCCGCGGCGTCGAACTGCGCGTCGTCGAGGGCGCCCACCACACGAAGGTTTGGGTGGCTGATCGCTTCACCGCCGTTCCCCGTCATCGGGAGATCAATGAACGACTGGCACAGGCGATCCTCAAGGAGGTCGACGCATGACGACGCTTGCGGCGCGGACGACGCGCGAGGGGAAGTGGTGGGTGGTCGAGGTTCCGATTGGGGACGCCGTCCATCTCACGCAGGGCCACACCCTCAAGGAGGCCCAAGAGATGGCCCAGGACCTCCTCACAATCTGGGCCGCGCACCTTGGAGAGCCTTCGTTGGGAGAGGCGGTGGTCGAGTTGGAGGTCGACGGCAGCGCCAAGTACGCGACTGATCGCGTGCGCAGGACTCGGGAGACCGCAGACAAGGCCGCTGCTCACGCGCGGCAGGTGCAGATCGACGCCGCTGTCGAGCTCCGACAGGAGGGGCTCCCCGTTCAGGACATCGCAACACTGATGGGTATCACGAAGGGCAGAGTGTCCCAACTCCTGCACGCGTGACCGGCGAGAGCCGCTGGGCACGGGCATGCCCGGGAGGAATCCTCCCCGTCCTGCGTCCACGCAGGTGACGAACGATTCCCACGACACCCTTCCGGATCTGTGTGCGGCATTGTCGTGTTGCGGGGCCCGCCCAGCGGACTCAGCCGACGGCTCCGCCCTCGTGCAACGAGCGAGAGACGGACGGAGGTCCCCCACTACTGTGTCGTTATGGACGTCATCCTGGTTCCGGGCCTATGGCTCGACGCGTCCTCATGGGACGGCGTCACACCCGTCCTCGAGGCAGCAGGCCACCGCGCGCACCCGATGACGATGCCCGGCGTGGGCGTGCTGGCGCCGGTCTCCTCCGACGTGCACCTGCAAGACTGGGTGGATGCGGTGGTGACGGAGATCGACGGCCTGACAGGCGCGACGCCGGACGACGCGACCGGGTCGCCCGCGTGCGTGTTGGTCGGTCACTCAGGCGGCAGGAAGTTCGGGAGGATCTTGGCCTAGAGGCCGGCGAGGCCGGCGTCGTCGCTCTGGACCTGGCGCAGCGCGGCGCGGCCTTCCTGGATGCCCTCATTCAGGCATCACTGCAGGCGTTCGGGATCCACCGGACCGTCACCTTTGACCACGCCGCGGCGGACCGGCTCGGATGGGAGCTGCTCAGCCGATAGCGGTGTCGGCGCAGGCGCCGCAGGGCGGGCAACCGACATCACCAGAGGCGCACCGCAGCGCGCCCCTCGCGCAGTCCGTGGAGCGGGCCGGCGGGAACGGCCCGGCCCTGCCGCGCCACGTCGCCGACCAGGTCGACGTCCATGAGCGCCGGTGTGCCGTCGGGCTCCTCGTACTCGGCCTGGGCGAAGTACGTCCGTTCCAGGTCAGCGCCGACCACGACGGGGCGCGCCGCCGCCGACAGCCCTGCGGGCACCATGACCTCCAGGATCACGCCCTCGCCCGAAGGGCCGCCCTCGTCGGGGTCCGCGCCACCGCCCTCGGCCACTCGCACCGCCACCGAGGCGGAGCCGGACAGCATCGCGGCCCCCGGCTCCCCCGGGACGGGCCGGGCTCCACCGGCGTAGACGTTCGCGCGGACGTAGGCCGGGAGCCGGCGCCCGTGGTAGGTGTCGTGATCGTGCTCGCCCGAGGCCGCCAGCACGGGCCCCATGTACTCCTCGAACGACGCCGGGAAGCCCTCGTACACCGATGTCCCCGCCCCGATCCCGGAGCGGTCCCCTCCGCGGAATTCCGGACCGTAGGCCGCCTGAGCATCGCCGCCGAGGAAGAGGTTGCCCACCCACCTGTCGTCGCCCCCGGGGATCACCGAATAGCCCGCGACCTGCGTCGAATGCGGGAGGTGGTAGGGCGTCGCGCGGTCCATCACGGGCTCCAGGCGGACGGTGCCCGCGACGAGGTTGTGGACGAAGGCGCCGCCCCCGCTCACCACCTCGACGGCCGCCGGGGAGGCGAAGACGTTGTGGTCGACCAGGTAGGGACCATGGCTGACCTCGACGAACAGGTCGCGCGCGTTGTCATGGTAGATGTTGCGCGAGATCCGCGTCCCCTGCGTCTCCCAGTCCAGCCAGGTCCCCAGCGTGCAGTCGTGGATGTGGTTGTGGCGGATGCGCACGTCGATGGCCGCGTGGAGCTTGATGCCGGCGATCTCGTGGCCGAAGAAGTCGCGGCGCGTCGCGATGTCGTGGATGTCGTTGTCCTCGATCGTGGAGAACACGCAGCCGAGGTGCCCGACGATGCCGGTCTGGCCGCAGTCGAAGATCTGGTTGCGGCGCACGATGTGGGAGCCGATGTGCTCCTTGTCCCAGCCGATCCGGCGGGCGGCGAACACGGACTCCAGCTGGTAGAGGTAGCCCGGCTTGTCGCGGCGCGTCCCGGCGAAGTTCTGCCCCGTCGAGGACTCCTTGCCCAGCGACACCCCCGAGCAGCGCGAGTCGTGGATGACGTTGTCCTCGAGGATCCACCCCTTCGCCCAGTTCGGGCCCACGAGCCCCTCCTGCTCGGCGGTGGGGGGCGCCCACTGGGTCGCGGCCTGGGCCAGCTCGAGGCCGCGCACCGTGATCCAGTCGATGTGGTGGCGCTCGGGGCGCAGGACAGCGGGGCGGACGTTGATCTCGACGAGGTGGTCGTTCGGGTCGACGCCCGGCCCGAAATGCGCCTGGATCGTCGTCGTGGCGGCCTCCCCATCGACCCGGGCGGCCCACGTCCGGGTCGCCCAGTCCGCGTGGGGGGCGGGCACCGTGGTCCGCGTCCAGTCATCGACGAGGGCGTCCCGCCGGCTCGGATGCGCGACCGCCGCGAGCGACGGCGCCTCCGATAGGGCCCGTCCGTCCAGGTAGACGGCGCCGAGATGCTGCGGGTCGGCTTCGGGATCTCGCGGATCGGGCCGCACCACCCAGTCGCCGAACAGCTCCGTGGCGAACGGATTGCGCACGCCGCGGTCGGAGAAGAACGCGTTCGGCACCGTCACTCGCCAGACGTCGACCGGGTCCGCCGCGCCGGCCTCCGGGGCACTGGTCTCCGGGGCGCCGTCTCGGCCGGCGGGGACGCCCTCGTCGATGGCCTCCGCCCGCACCCAGCCGGCAACGGGCTCCGCGCCCGTGACCAGGACGTGCTCGCCGGGCGCCGCCGCGTAGGTGATGCGGCAGCGGTCGGACAGTCCGCCGCGCGGGGGGCGGACCCACTCGCGGTACGTGCCCGCATGGATGAGGACCGTGTCGCCCGGCATCGCGAGCTCCGCGGCCCGGGAGATCGTCAGCAGCGGCGACGAGGGCGTCCCGGCGTGATCGTCGGCGCCGGAGGGGCTGACGTGGAGAGTGCGTGACATGAGAGGGTCTGTTCCTTCTGTGAGACGGACGGGGTCACTTGCTGAAGCCCGCGGTCATGCCCGCGACCATCTGCTTGCGGCCGAAGATGTAGGCGACGAGCACCGGCAGGGCGGACATCGTCACAGCCGCCAGGATCGCCGGGATGTCGCTGGTGAACTGGCCCTGGTAGCTCCACAGGGACAGGGTGAGCACGCGGACCTCGGAGCTCTGCGTGAGGACCAGGGGGAACAGGAACCCGTTCCACACCTGGAGGGCCTGGTAGATGCCGACGGTCATGATGCCGGGTTTCGACAAGGGCGCGACGAGCCTCCACAGGATCGTCCAGTCGCTCGCGCCGTCGACGCCCATTGAGTCGAAGAGCTCGTCGGGGATGTCCCGCATGAAGTTCACCAGGATCATGACGGTGATCGGGATGCCGAACGCGATCGAGGGGAGGATCAGGCCGAGCAGGCTGTCGTACAGGCCCATCCGGACCACCATGTAGTAGACGGGGACGATGACCGCCTGCAAGGGGATGCCCAGCCCCAGCAGGATCGTGCTGAAGGCCAGGTTCGACCACCGGTTCCTGCGGCGCACGATGTAGTAGGAGACCATCAGGCACACCACCAGGATCACCGCGACGGCCGCCACCGTGATGATGACCGTGTTGAGGAAGTACTGCCAGAAGTCGTTCTGGAAGACGGAGATGTAGGCGCGGATCGTCGGGTGGGCGGTCGGCAGGAGGGGGTTCTCCGTGTAGAACGACGCCTGGGTGCGCAGGCTCGTGATGATGATGTAATAGATCGGCAGGATCACGATGAGGAGCCAGAGCCAGCCCAGGCCTCCCGCCAGCCAGCGACCGATCGGATTGCTCTTCTTCACAGGCCTTGCACCTGGCTCTCCATCTTCGTCGATCCGGACAACCGGTTGAGCCCCAGGGACAGCGCCAGCCCCACGACCAGGAGGATCGTGCCGACCACGCTGGCCTGGCCCATGTTGAAGCTCTTGAATCCGAGCAGATACATGTGCAGCGGGAGGATGCGGGTGGCGTCCCCCGGACCTCCGCCGGTGAGGACGTAGATGAGGTCGAAGTAGGTGAGGGCGCCGACCAGCTGCAAGGTGGAGTCCGTGATGATCGTGTACTTGAGCTGCGGGATCGTGATGTGCCGGAGCCGCTGCCACCACGACGCCCCGTCCAGCTCGGCCGCCTCGTACAGCACGGCCGGGATCTGGCGGACGCCGCCCTGGTAGATCAGGGAGTGGAAGGGCACGAACGTCCAGGAGATGACGACGATCGTCATCGGCAGGGCCAGCGTCGAGCTGCCCAGCCAGTCCTGCCGGAGGAACGGCAGCCCGAGAGCCTGGGAGATCCCGAAGTTCGGATCCAGGAGGGCCTTGAACGTGATGCCCAAGGCCGCCGAGGAGAACAGCAGCGGGAGGAAGTAGAGGACCGAGAGGAACTCCCGGTACCGCTGGCGCGACGCCATGAAGATGCCCAGGGCCATCGACAGCGGAGTCTGGACCAGCCACGTGATCGCCATGAGGATGACGGTCAGCCGGATCGCGTTGAGCGTCTGGGGCGACGCCAGCGTGGTCCGCCAGTTCGCGATCCCGGCGAAGGTCGGCGAGGACAGACCGTCCCAGTTCATGAAACTGAGGACGATGACGCCGATCAGGGGGATGATCGCGAAGGCCACGAAGAACGCCATCGCGGGCAGCGCGAACAGGCCGCTGGGGCCATGCGGGCGGGTCTTCCGCCCGCCCGCGGTCCGACCCGGGGCCGCCGCCTGGGCCGGACCGCGCGTGAGAGTGGAGTCGTCCATGGTCGCGCGGAGCTACTTGAGGGTCGCGTTCATGGCGTCGGCGAACTGCTGGGGCGTGATGGCCAGCGCGAACACCTGCTGGATGTTGTCGAGCAGCGTCTGCGAGGTGTCAGCGGGCAGCGCCTGGTCCCAGGACAGCTGGAAGCTCGCGGAGTCGAGCACCAGGTTGTAGCCGAAGTCGAGGAAATCCTCCTGGGTCGAGCCCTTGATGAACTTCTCCGCGCCGACCGTCGGCGGGATGTCGCCGCCGTCCACCATCGCCTGGACGTAGGCGTCGTCGAAGAGCGTGTTGAGGTAGGCCTTGGCGTCGGACTGCGCCTTCTCCGACGCGGTGGCCGAGACCGACCAGAAGTTCGCCTGGTTGCCGACGACGTCGCTGGGATCGCCTGCGCCGCCCTCGACGGTCGGGAAGGCGGCGAACCCGAGCGAGCCGCCGGAGACGAAGTCGGGAGCATCCGTCATGAACGTCCCATAGCCCCAACTGCCCTGCAGCAGCATGGCGGCCTTGCCGGTGTGGACCAGCGCGACGTCGGCGTTCGAGTCGGCGACCACCGATCCGAAGGCGTCTCCGAAGGCGCCCTCCTTGACCAGGTCCTGGACCTTGGTGACCGCTTCGAGGACGGCGGGATCCGACCAGGCGTCGGGTTCGTTGGCCTCGATCTTCTGGAACACCTCCGCGCCCCCGATCCGGTCGAGGAGGTACTCCAGCCACATCATGTTCGTCCACTTCGACGCCCCGGCCAGCGCGATCGGGGTGATGCCGGCGTCCTTGAACGTCTGGACGGCCGCCTCGAGCTCGCTCCAGGTGGTCGGGACGCTGACGCCCGCCTGATCAAACAAGTCCTTGTTGTAGTAGAGGACGACGGGCTGTGTGCCGACGTTCGGGATGGCGTAGACCTTCCCGTCCACCTTTCCGCCCTCGGCGATCGAGGGGATCACCCTCGTCAGCACGTCCGAGGTGTCGGCCGTGATGTCAGCCACCTTGCCGGCGGACACGTAGTCCCGCACGGTGGCGCCGCCCCAGCTGAAGATCAGGGTGGGCGCATTGTCCGACCCGATGGCCGTCCGGACCTTCTCCTTGTAGGAGTCGTTGGCGAACCACTGGACGTCGATCTTCTGGTCCGGGTTCGCCTGGTTCCACTGCTCGAACGAGTCCTTCCAGATCTGCTCGTGGGTGCCGCCGGTAAGGGCCCAGGCGGACGCGCCCGCACCGCCGGCCCCCGTCTGGCCGCCCGATGCCGATCCCGACTCCGTGCCTCCGCCGCAGGCCGTCAGGGCCATGGCCGCCGCGGCGGCCGCAGCCAATCCTGCGATCGCTCGTCTCCGCCTCATCGTTGATGCTCCGTCCCTGGAAGGCTCGTTCCGGTCTCCGTCGGCCGAAATAGTTTCGCGAACCCTCCACGCATTGTTTAGTTTAGCCACGCGACAAATCATGTCAAGTGCCGAGAATCACGAATTGATCTCATTCATGCTGAGACCCAGACCGTGCGAAAATGTTTCGTATCGACTGACTCCGAATCCGACTCCCCCGAGGAGACCCCGTGACCGATCCAGGCACCAGACCCCGCCGGGCGACGCTGGCCGACCTCGCAGACTCGCTCGGCGTGTCGCGGGCGACCGTCTCAAAGGCCCTCAACAACCGCGCCGACGTCTCCGCCGCCACCCGGGCCCGCGTCCAGGAGAAGGCCGCCGAGATCGGCTATCGCACGACCGGCAGACCCGTTGACGATCTCCCGAACATCGCCGTGGTCACCAACACCCTGGACGCGATGTACACGCTCCAGGTGCTGGCCGGACTGTCGGATGAATGCCTGGTCCAGGGCGTCGCGATGACCGTCACCTCGACCGTCCCGGTCGAGGACGCGCGAGTCGTGCCGCTCTCGGAGGACTGGATCCGGCGCATCGCCGGCCTGGGGTACCGCGGGCTGGTGCTGCTCACCCACGAGGTCACCGAGAAGCTGGCCCGGCTGACCGCGGAGCTCCAACTGCCCTTCGTCGTCATCGACCCGCTCAAGACCATCGCCCCGGGCATCATGACGATCGGCGCCACCAACTGGAACGGCGCCGTGGCCGCGACCCGGTTCCTCCTCGGACTGGGGCACACGCGCATCGCCTACGTCCAGGGCCCCGATGGCTCGCTCCCCTCCGACGAACGCTACGAAGGGTATCTGTCCGCGCTTCGGCAAGCAGGCATCAGGCGCGATCCCTCGCTGATCATCGGCGACGACTTCTCCTTCGACTGCGGGCTGGCCTCCGGCCGCGAGCTCCTCGCCCGCCCGACCGAGGAGCGGCCGACGGCGGTCTTCTGCGGATCGGACGCCACGGCCCTCGGCGTCATCGAGTCCGCGCGCGAAGCGGGTCTGCGAGTCCCCGAAGACCTCTCCGTCGTTGGATTCGACGACACGTTCCTGGCCGTGTCCTCCGCCCCCCGGCTGACGACCGTCCGCCAACCGATGCATGAGATGGGTGCCGCCGCCATCCGCGCAGTGCTCGCCGCCCATACGACCGGCCAGCCCGCTGCCCCGATGCGGCTGGACACCCAGCTGGTCATCCGCGACTCCACGGCGCCTCCGCGCATCGCGTGATCTGCTCCCTGACTCCTGACCGCGACCGCTCGTCCGAAGCGGGCATCACGGTCATTACTCATGTCTCTAAAGGTCTTTTCGTAGCTTTTTGTATGCGTTCATGAGAATATGGAGCCGTGCGCAGCGGAGACCACGTGTTCGTGGACGAGACGAAGCGCCAGAATTACGTCCTGGCATGCGCGGCCTTCGCGCCTGACAACATGGCGCGCGCTCGCGAAGGGGTCCGCGGTCTTCTTGCGCCCGGTCAGCGCTTCCTGCATATGAAGTCCGAGACTCGGAGGGCGTCATCAATCCTTGACGGCATCCTCAGTCTGAATCCCCGCCCCACGCTCTATATCTGTCGACGTGAGCCGGGCGCCACACAAGTCATGCAGAGGTGCCATTGCCTGGCCGCGCTTGCGCGCGACTCGGCCGCCAACGGGGTCCGTTCACTCACCCTGGACGATGCCGACGATGCCGAGAAGCGTCGTGACCGACAGGTCATCGCGCCCATCGCGCATGTCCTATTCGCCTACGAGCACCGTCCGAGCCGGATGGAGCCTCTCCTGTGGGTTCCCGACGTCCTCGCCTGGTGCCATCAACGCGGCGGTCGACTTCGGGAAGCGGTGGTAGCCGTCGCCACCATCGTTGACCTCTGATGAGCCTCACAGCGCGAAACCCGAGCGCCGCGTCCGTCCGGACGGGTCTCGGGCTCACTTCGGCCCGCTAGTGCGGGCCGCTTCCTTGAGGATAGGCGACGCAGAGCGCGGGAGCAAGGGCGCGGCCGGACGGCCGTTCCCCCGCACGAGGTCGTGGTACCAGTGAGCGGAGTCCTTCCAGGTACGGCTCTGAGTCTGGTAGTCGACATAGATCAGACCGAACCGCTTGGAATAGCCCTGGGCCCACTCGAAGTTGTCCATCAGCGACCATGCGAAATAGCCGCGGACGTCGGCTCCGGCCTGGCTCGCCCGCACGAGCGCAGCAACGTGCTCCCGAAGGTAGGCGACCCGCTGGTCGTCGTGGATCGCCCCATCAGAAGCCGCGACGTCCGGGAAGGCCGCGCCGTTCTCCGTCACCATCAGTGGCACCGTCGGATACGTCCGGGAGAGCCCGACCAGGAGATCGGTGAGGCCCTGCGGCTCGATGTTCCACCCCATGTCGGTGTACGGGCCGGGCTGGGGGACGAACTCGACGGAGTCCGCGTCGATCCACGGGCTGTGGTCTGAGACGCCATGACCGTCGCCGCCCGCCGCGCGCGTCCCATCCAGCGGAACACGGCGGACTCGCACCGTCGAGTAGTAGTTGACCCCCAGAACGTCCAGAGGGGCGCGTGTGACCCCGAGATCCCCCGGTTCGACGAATGACCAGTCCGAGGTCGGGGCTGTGTCTCGGAGCAGATCCTCGGGATAGGCCCCCTCGATCATCGGCCCGAGGAACGCGCGGTTCGCCAGCGCGTCGATCCTGCGGACGGCATCCAGGTCATCCGCGTCACTCGGATCGTCGGGGCGGATGACGTGCAGGTTGAGCGTCACCGACACACGTGCGGACTCGCCGAGTTCCTCTCGGATCGCACGGGCGGCGAGCCCGTGCGCGAGGTTGAGATGGTGGACCGCCCGCAGGGCGGCCTCAGGGTCGGTCCTCCCCGGTGCGTGGACCCCCGAGGCATAGCCCAGATAGGCCGAACAGTACGGTTCGTTGAGGGTCGTCCAGAGGTCGACCCGATTCCCCAGCGCGCGGGCGACGAGGCGAGCGTACTCCGCGAACGCGTAGGCGGTCTCGCGGTTCGCCCATCCGCCCTGGTCCTCCAACGCCTGGGGCAGGTCCCAGTGGTAGAGCGTGACAACAGGGCGGATGCCATAGGCGATGAGCCCGTCCACCAGGTCCGAATAGAACCGAACGCCTTCCGCATTGACGGGGCCGGTGCCCGATGGCTGGATCCGCGGCCATGAGATGGAGAATCTGTAGGCGCCGACACCGAGTTCCGCGACCTGGCGGAGGTCGTCGCGCCACAGGTGGTAGTGGTCATCGGCGATGTCCCCTGTGTCGCCACCAAGCGTCCGGCCCGGCGTATGAGAGTAGACGTCCCAGATCGAGGGGCCGCGGCCGCCCTCGTGGACGGCGCCCTCGATCTGATACGCGGCGGTGGCCGTTCCCCAGATGAAGTCGTCAGGAAGCTCTTCGATCGTCGGCTCGCCGGATCTCATTCGCCGATCCCCTTCTCGTCCAGCATGATCGTCGCTGAGGGGGTTCCCGCGGCGAACTCGGTTCGGCGCCCGCCGACCTCCACTGCCCACGGCCGGCCGGAGTCGGCCTCGACGCGCAGTTCGGCTCCCGCGCAGACCACCCGGAAAAGTGCATCTTCGGCGACCACGCCGCTCTCCGAGGCCGGGACGCACACGTCGGCCGCCATGCCGTCGTCGGGGCGGATGATTCGCAACGTCACCCGATCCGACCAGTCATAGTCGGGACGGTCCTCGACCGCGCCCCACGGCAGCACCGTGCCCTCCCGGACGTACAGCGGCAGCGACATGAAGTCGTGGACCTCGTCGGTCCATCGCGGTCCTTGGACCGTCTGCCCGGTGAGCAAGGATGTCCATGCCCCTTCCGGCAGATAGACATGTGCCACGCCCGTCTCAGAGAACACCGGGGCGACCAGCAGCGAGGGCCCCAGCATGTACTGCGTGTCCAGATCCCAGGTCGAGCGATCTTCCGGGAACTCCAGCACCATCGGACGCATGATCGGCGTGCCATGTGCGCGCGCGTCACGGGCGACGCCGGCGAGGTAGGGCATGAGGCGCATCTTGAGGTGCGTGAATGCGCGCGTCACCTCGACGGCCTCCTCGTCGAACGCCCACGGCACCCGGACCGAGTCCGAGCCGTGGAGGCGGGAGTGCGACGAAAGCAGGCCGAAGGCCAGCCAGCGCTTGAAGACGCCGGGATCCGGTGTGCCTTCGAACCCTCCGATGTCGTGACTCCAGTACCCGAAACCCGACATCGCCAAGGACAGGCCCCCACGGAGCGTCTCGCCCATCGAGGCGTAGGTGGACTCGCAGTCTCCTCCCCAGTGCACCGGCATGGTCTGGCCGCCCGCGGTCGCCGATCGAGCGAAAAGGACGGCCTCGCCCTCGCCGCGTTCCTCGGTGAGAAGATCGAAAACGGCGTGGTTGTAGAGGTGCGTGTAGTAGTTGTGCATACCCACCGGGTCGGATCCGTCGTGCCAGCGCACGCCTGTCACCGGGATCCGCTCGCCGAAGTCCGTCTTGAAGCAATCCACGCCCATATCGAGCAGGCGGCGCAATTCCTCCTGATACCAGGCAACGGCCTCCCGGTTCGTGAAGTCGACCAGGGACATGCCTGCCTGCCAGAGATCGGTCTGCCAGATTCCCCCGTCTTCGGTTCGAAGAAGATAGCCCTTGCGGGCGCCTTCTTCCCAGAGACGCGACTTCTGGGCGATATAGGGATTGATCCACACGCAGATCCGCAATCCCCGTTCTTTCAGACGCCGCAGCATTCCCTCGGGATCCGGGAAGGTCTCGGGGTCCCAGACGAAGTCCGTCCAGTGGAAGCCGCGCATCCAGAAGCAGTCGAAGTGGAACACGCTGAGCGGCAGTCCGCGCTCGGCCATCCCGTCGACGAACGAGGTGACGGTCTGCTCGTCGTAGCTCGTGGTGAACGAGGTCGTCAGCCACAGGCCGTAGCTCCACGCCGGTACGGCAGGGGGCCGGCCCGCCACGCCCGTATAGCGCTCCAGGACGTCCTTCGGCGTCGGCCCATCGATGAGCAGGTACTCGAGGCGGTCCCCTGTCACCGAGAACTGCACCCTGGTGACGACTTCGGATGCCACCTCGAAGGAGACATCGCCGGTGTCGAGGACCAGAACCCCGTAGCCCGCGGTCGACATGAAGAACGGGATGTTCTTGTATGCCTGTTCGGAGGCCGTGCCTCCGTCCTCATTCCAGATATCGACACTCTGACCGTTCTTCGAGAAGGCTCCAAAACGCTCGCCTAGGCCGTGGATGCGTTCTCCGGGCTGCATCCCGAGTTGCTCGAACGTGTAACGACGCCCGTCGGGACTGACGGCCAAGCCCACAGACCGTCCGAGGCTGGCGGTCAACGGCCGGCCCGAGGAGGTGAAAGAGGCTCCCCATCCGCCTGAGCGGGGGATGCGCACGGCCAGGTCGCCCGCTCGCACCGTCACAGACTCCACGGTCTCCTCGATCTCACCCTGATAGTCCTCAGGGAGATCGAGGGCGAAGACCGGCCGGCTGTTCACCCGTCCGCGCCACCGCTCGATGCTCACCTTGATGATCCCGGGCGCGACGGGTCTGTAGCCGACGGTGAATGCGCCCGTGTTCAGGGTGTCTCCCCTGGTCTCGATCTGCTTGATCGGCGCCAGGACCTCGACCGCGCGACCCCCGTCGACGACCTCGACGGATTCGACCTGCTTCGCGCGGTCGACGGTCCATCCGTCGGGGGTCAACCAGTAGCCGTTGGAGAACCTCATGCGTTCCTCCTCAGGAACATTGTCGGAGCAGAAGACCCGACCATCACTTGACGGCGCCCGCGGTGACGCCGCGGGACAGGGTCCGCTGGAAGATCAGGAAGAAGATGAATGTCGGGATCAAGGACAGCAGCGCGCCGGCGTTGAGTGTCGGCACGTCGAGCATGCGGTCTCCCTGCATGGAGGACAAGGCGATCGGCACGGTTTGGTTCCCGTTGGATGTGAGCATGACGAGCGGAATGAAGAACTCGTTCCACGTCCAGATGAAGAAGAACACCATGAGGACCCCCATCGTCGGCCGAACGATTGGGAACACGACGTCCCACAGGATGCGCCACCGGGAGGCACCGTCCAACTCGGCGGCCTCAAGGAGAGCTGAGGGAAAAGTCCCCATCACGGAGGACAGCAGATAGGTGCCGAAAGCGGACTGGATGACCGTGAAAATGATGACAATGCTCCACGGGTTGTCGGTCAACCCAACCTTCTGTGCCAGGGTGAACAGCGGATAGATCATCATCTCCTGCGGAAGAAGATTGCCCACGAGGAAGAGCCCCACGAGAAGGGGGCTTCCCTTGACCTTGCCGACGCCGATCGCATAGGCATTGAGCAGGGAGAGAATGACGGCGAAAACCGCCACCAGCCCCGCTGTCCACAGCGAGTTCCACAACTTGATCGGGAAGTCGGTGCGGGTCCAGAACGTCTCGAGTCCACCGAAGTAAAGTTGATGGGGCCACGACAACGGTCCCCCCGTGGAGTAGTCCGTCGACGTCTTGAAAGCGTTGAGCAACATGAGGACGAACGGCGCGACCATGAGCACTGCGACGATGACGCAGAGCGCGAGAATCGCCCAGCGTCCGGCGCCTTTGTGGAACCGGTCGGTGTTCGAGGCCGTTGGAGCCGCCTCACGTGCGCGTGTGCTGGCTGTCGAGATTGCCATATCACTTGCCCTCCGCTTCGCGGCGTGCCGAGCGATTCTGCAGCACCTGGATGATGATCGCCACGATCAGGATCACGATCGTGAGGACCGTGGCCACCGCTGCGCCGTAGCCGACCTTCGACTTGTCGAAGAAGTTCAGGTACGAGTAGTAGGACGGCACGAGCGTGGAGCTCTCAGGGCCGCCCCTCGTGAGAACGTAAATGGGAGCGAACACCTTGAGTGCGGCGACCGTGCATGTCAAGACGATGACGAAGGTCTCCGGCTTAATCTGGGGAATAGTGATAGCGCGGAACCGCTGCCACCATCCCGCTCCGTCGATCTCAGCCGCCTCGTACAACTCCGGATCGACCCGTTCCAGCGCCGACATGAAGATGATGGTGGGATAGCCGATCTGGATCCACACCAGCACGAACATGACCGAGGGCAGTGCCGTTGATGTCGACCCCAGCCAATTCGGGGGGTTGCTGACGCCGAGCCCGGAGAGGATCTGGTTGAGCGCCCCGTTCTCCACGTTGAGCACCCAGTTCCACAGGATTCCTGCGACGGACACCGGAAGGATCTGGGGCAGATAGTAGGTGGCCCGGAGGAATGAGGCGACACCGGAACTGAAGTGGCGACCGATGTAGTCGAAGAGGACGGCCGCCAGCAGCAGACCGATGAGAGTCGGCACGACGACCATCGCGATGATCATGAAGATGGAGTTCCGGAACGACATCCAGAAGGCGTCATCGGACAGGAGCGCGACGTAGTTGTCCAGGCCGATGAACGTCTGCTTTGACATTCCTCCCTTCCACTTCGTCAGGGAGTAATAGAGGTTCATGCCGAACGGGGCGAGGATGATCACCGCGAACCCGATGAGCCCTGGAATGAGGTAGAGCCAGTAGCCCGCGCGACCTCCTCGCGCCTTCCGATGGGTCGGCGCGCCCACGGGTCCCGCTGCGACGACTTTCGTTGACGTCGTCATCATTCGTCCCTTCTCCGTTGGATCCCGGGTGCCGATCGACCGGCTCGATCCGGCCAGTCGATCGGCACCCGGTGTCTCACTCGCCTGTCAGGTCGGCGACGCCCTCGTCATAGACCGTGCCGAGATCCGTCATGGCCTGCTCCGGAGTCTTCGAGCCGCTCACCAGCGACTGCAGGTTCGAGACGATCTGGTCGTAGAATCCGGCGACCGGCCAATCCGGGTAGAAGGCCAGCTTGTTGTCATTCGCCAGCTCCTGGAAGTTCTTGGTGAACTCCTGCGTCGCGGGATCCGTGATGTTCGAAGGATCGCCCAGGATCGGAAGGCCGCCGTTCTGTCCAAGGATGTCCTGGACCTCATCCGACAGCGTGATGTCGATGAAGTCGGCCGCCAGATCCGGGTTCTTCGCGTTCGTCGGCACGACCCAGAGGTTGCCCGATGAACCCGCGGTGTAGTTGCCGGGGAACAGGAACATCCCCCAATTCGCCTTCATCTCCGACTGGAGACGCCCGAACCACCACGAGCCGGACACCATCATCGGGTACTTCCCCGCAATGAAGGCCGTGCCCATGTCCTCGGCCGTCAAGCCCGTGACGTCCGTCTTGAAGTACCCCTTGTCGACGAAGTTCTTCAGATCGTTCGCCCCGTCGACCGCTGGTCCGGCCGACCAATCCACCTTGTTGTCGAAGAACTGGTAGTCGCGAATGAACTGATCGTCAGCATGAGTGAGCGCGAGGTCGTACCACAGTTGACCCATCGGATACTCGGCCCCTGCCTCCGCCAGAGGCGTCTGCCCCTTCGCCACAAAGGTGTCCATGACCTTCGTGAATTCGTCCATCGTCGTCGGGACTTCGACGCCGGCATCGGCGAACATGTCCTTGTTGTAGTAGACCCCGACGTACTCTCCGTAGTTGGGGACGCCGTACCAGTTTCCGGAGCCCATCAGACCGTCGTCCGTGTACTGGGCGGTGGTCGCGATCGACGCGGGGATCTTCTTGTCCCACCCGCGGCTGGTGGCCTCATCGGTGAGGTCTGTGATCAGGCCCTGCGACGCCAGCTGCCCGGCGGTCGCGTTGCCCTTGTTGTACTCCATGACGTCGGGGACAGAGTCGCCGGTCAGCACGATCTTCGCGTTCTTCTGAATCTGTTCGAAGGTCTGTTCCTCCGTCTTCACCTCGACGCCGGGGTGCTGTTCCTTGAAGATCTCGATGGCCTTGGCCCACGCCTTGCCCATCGCCGAATCGTCGCTCTCGTAGTCCCAGATCGTCAGGGTCTTGCCCGAGTCGGACGCCGCACCGCTCGTCCCGGACTCGCCTCCCCCGTTCGAGCACGCGCCAAGCGTCAGCGCCATGGCTGCGATTGCTGTCACCGCCGCGGTCTTCTGAATAGTTCTCATCGTTCTCTCTTTCTTGATCACGTGGGCATCGCCCACCTGTCGATCACTTCTTCACTGAATTCCCCACAACAGTCCCCGCCTGCCTGGCCGCCCCCAGGGCCACGTACTCCCCGGGCTCGGGCAGCTCGACGGGCACGCCCAGGACGTCGGCGGCCAGCGCCTGCACGGCCGTCGACTTCGCTCCCCCGCCGACCATCAGCACGCGCTCGATCGGGGCCCCGCAGTTCCGCACGGCGTCCAGTGCGCCGCGCATGAGCGCGAGCAGGCCCTCGACCGCGGCTCGCGCGACGTGCGCGCGGTCCGCATTGGCCAAGGTGAGGCCCGTCAGCGACGCCGTGGCGTCGGGCAGATTCGGCGTGCGCTCGCCCTCGAAATACGGAGTGAGCACGAGGCCCGCGGCGTCCGGGACCGACAGGGCGAGTTCGTCGAACTCCCGGTAGTCGGCGCCGACGACGGCCGCCATCGCGTCGAGGATCCGGGAGGCGTTGAGCGTGCAGGCCAGCGGCAGCCAGCGTCCGCTCGCATCGGAGAAGCCGGTGACCAGCCCCGACGGGTCGACAACCGGATGCTCCGACACGGCGGCGACCACGCCCGACGTCCCGAGCGACAACAGGGCCTCCTCGGGCCGCAGGCCGACGCCGAGCGCCGCCCCCGCATTGTCCCCGCACCCGGGTCCCAGGACGATGTCGCCCCACCCTCGCGCGGGATCGCCGCGCCCGGCGACATCCCACGGCCCCAGGATGCGCGGGAGCACGAGGGAGTCCGCGGCGCCCTCGTCGATCCGCAGCGCCCGGGCCAGGATGTCGCGGCGGTACTCGCCGACCGCGGGTCCGCCCGGCCCGGTCCCCTCGCGCGCCATGTACCCCGTGCCCGAGGCGTCGGAGCGGTCGGTCACCAGGTCGGACAGTCGTCCCGTCCCCGCGATCCGCCAGGTCAGCCAGTCGTGGGGCAGGCACACGGCCGCGATCCGCGCCGCGTTGTCCGGCTCGCGGTCCGCCAGCCACCGCAGCTTCGTCACCGTCAACGACGCGACGGGCACGGACCCGGTCGCCTCGGCCCACCACGCCGCGCCCCGCGCCGCGTTCCCCTCCCCCGCCTCCTCGACGAGGGCGGTCGCGGCTCCCGCAGACCGCGTGTCGTTCCACAGCAGCGCCGGGCGGATCACCTCGCCGGCGGCGTCCAGGCACACCATCCCGTGCTGCTGGCCGCCGACCGACAGGGCGGC
Source organism: Actinomycetes bacterium (assembly GCA_023426345.1). Classification (GTDB taxonomy): domain Bacteria; phylum Actinomycetota; class Actinomycetes; order Actinomycetales; family Actinomycetaceae; genus Pauljensenia. The sequence goes on along the minus strand of JAFAAX010000063.1, from coordinate 8,327 downwards.
GACGTCGTCCAGGCCGCCGGCCGCGTCGACGGCCTCCAGGAAGGCCAGCCACCAGGACTGCGGGTCGACCTCGGTCCCGTCGGGGTGAGGGGCCCGCCCCGAGCGGACCACGGCGCCGGTGGCCGGGTCCACGATCACGACCTTGCACGACTGCGTCGACGAGTCGACGCCGGCGACGTAGGGACGGTGTGTGCTCACGGCCGTCCTCCTCAGGCCTCGGCCAGCGCGGCGATCAGGTAGTTGTTCAGCGTCGCCTTGACGGACTCCAGATGGTCGGAGCGCGTGGCGGCCAACAGGTCGGCCTGCGGGACGTCCAGGGCGTGGGCCTCCAGGGACGCCAGCGTCGCCGTGCCGTCCTCGACACTCGCCCCGACGCCGGAGTCGAAGGAGCGGTAGCGCTCGGCCACCAGATCCTCGATGTAGCGGTCCTCGTGGAGCTTCGCGGCGACCAGCAGGCCCGCGGCGTAGGAGTCCATGCCGACCACGTGCCCACGGAACAGGTCCTCCGCCTCGAAGGAGGTGCGCCGCGGCTTCGCATCGAAGTTGAGCCCGCCGCGCCCCTGCGGGCCGATCCGCCCCTCGTCCAGGACCTCCCACATCACGGCCGTCGTCTCGTAGAGGTCCGACGGGAACTCGTCGATGTCCCAGCCGATCAGCTTGTCGCCCTGGTTGGCGTCCAGCGAGCCCAGCATCCCGGCCGCGCGCGCCACGCGGATCTCGTGCTGGAAGGTGTGGCCCGCCAGGTTCGCGTGGTTGCCCTCGAGGTTCAGCTTGAACGCATCCGCCAGGCCGTAGGTCTGGAGAAAGGCGATGGTCGTCGCCGCGTCGAAGTCGTACTGGTGGGTGGCCGGCTCCTTCGGCTTGGGCTCCAGGAGGAACTGCGCATCCAGGCCGATCTCGCGGGCGTAGTCCAGGCACAGGTGGAAGAAGCGGGCGATGTGGTCCTGCTCGCGCCGGAGGTCCGTGTTCCACAGGTTCTCGTAGCCCTCGCGCCCGCCCCAGAAGACGTAGTTCTCCGCGCCCAGGCGCTGGGCGATCTCCAGGGAGTGCTTGACCTGCCCGGCGGCGTAGGCGTAGACCTCGGCGAAGGGCGAGGTCGCCCCGCCGGAGACGAACCGCGGGTTCGTGAACAGGCTGGACGTGTTCCACAGGAGCTTCATTCCGGAGTCCGCCTGGAGCTCGGCGATGTGGTCGACCACGCGGTCCAGGATCGCGTCGGTCTCGCGCAACGTGTCGCCCTCGGGCGCCAGGTCGCGGTCGTGGAAGCAGAAGTGCTCCACGCCGAGCGTGCGGTAGAACTCGAAGGCGTAGTCGACCTTGGCGAGCGCGAGATCCAGGGGATCCGTGTAGCGGTCGTAGGGGCGGCGCGCGGTGCCGTCGCCGAAGGGATCGACGAGGCGCTGGTCGAAGGTGTGCCAGTAGGCCACGCCGAAACGCAGCCAGTCCTTCATCGCCTTGCCCGCGACGACGCGGTCCGGCTGGTAGTAGTGGAAGCCGAGCCCCTGATGGGGATCCTCGGTCCCCACGAACGGAATCGCCTCGATGCCCCACAGCTTGCCCATCGCTCCACCTCCGTGTGTCCCGGTGGGGCATCGCCGCCCCGCCCGCGTCGTTTTGTTGCTGAACAAAACAATAGACATACGATAGCGCCGTGTCCAGTTCCCCACAAGAGCCCGCGTCGCGGGACGCTGAGAAGATCCCCGACAGCGCGCCGCGTTCCGCCTACAGTCGATCCATGACCACAGCTCGGTCCAAGGACGGCTCCTCTGCCGCACCCCGGCGGACAGCGCCACTGCGCTCCCGGCCGTCCACGCCCGCCGCGGACCGGACCCGCACCGGCGTCACGGCCGAGAGCCTGCGCGCCATGAACCTCTCGCTCGTCCTCCGCCACGTCCTGGCGGCTCCCGGCGAGGTCTCGCGCGCCGACATCGCCGCCCGCACGGGCATCACGCGGGCCACCGTCTCGCGGCTGGTCGACGAGCTCATCCAGTCCGGCCTGGTCGCCGACCTCGATCCGATCCCCGAGGCCACCCGCGGCCGGCCCGCCAGCCGCCTCGCTCCGAGCCCGCGGGCGCTGGTCGCCGTGGGGCTCGAGGTCAACATCAACTACCTCGCCGCGCGCGCCATCGACCTCGCCGGCACCGTGCTCGCCGACGCCCGCCTCGACGGCGACTTCGCCCACTCGGACCCCTCGGAGACGCTCGGCGCGCTGGCCGACCTCGGAGGACAGGTCCTCGGGGAGGCCGCCACGGGGGACGCCCTCGTCGAGGACGAAGGAGGACCCCGACTGGTCGGCTCCGGCCTGGCGCTGCCCGGCCTGGTCTCCGGCGACGCGCTGGCGCAGGCGCCGAACCTGGGCTGGCGCGACCTGCCCTTCTCCACGCTGCTGGCGCCCCTCGCGCAGCTCCGTCCCGCGCTGGTGGCCAACGAGGCCGATCTGGCCGCCTTCGCCGTGGCCAATCCGCGGCCCGGCGCGCCCGACGGCCCGGGATCCTTCGTGTACGTCTCCGGCAACGTCGGCATCGGCGCCGGCATCATCGTCGACCACCGCCCGCTGTCGGGCGCGCACGGCTGGTCCGGCGAGATCGGGCACATCTGCGCCGACCCGTCCGGGCCGCTCTGCTCCTGCGGCGCCACGGGCTGCCTGGAGGCCTACCTGGGCCTGCGTGCCCTGGCCCGCCGCTCCGGTCTGCCCGAGGGCTCCACCCCCACCGACGTCGCCGCCGCCGCGCGCGGGGGATCCGCCGCCGCCCGGTCCGCCATGGACGAGGGCGGCGCGGCCCTGGGCCGCGCGCTCGCCGCCGTCATCAACGTCGTGGACATCCCCGAGGTCATCCTGGGCGGCATCGTCGCGGAGATCGGCGACGCCCTCATCCCCGTCGCGCGCGGCGAGCTGCGCACGCGGGTGCTCCAGTCCGCATGGTCCGAGCCGTCGGTGAGCATCGCGCCGGACTCGGCGGCGCTGGCCGTCACCGGCGCCGCGCATCGCGTCCTCCAACAGGTCGTCGACGATCCGATCGCGTGGACCGCCGCGCCCTGACCTGCTGCTTCTTCCTTCTTCCCTCTTCCTTCTCTTTCGCGAGACTCGCGCCTCTGCGCCCGCGAGACTCGCCCGCCGCCTGCCGCCCACCGCCCGCTGGCCGGCGCCCGCCTGCCGACTTCGGTGCTGTTCCCCCGCGACTTCGGTGCTCTTTCCCCGCGACTTCGGTCCCGTCTGGGCACGTGGCGGGCGCGGTTGTCGGCCTCGATGGGGTTGCGCGTGTTCGGTGCCGACATCGGCAAGTGATTCGGTCGTGTCCGCGGCCACACGTCTTCAGCCACCGCGGTGGCCGCGCGTTGGTCCGGTGGAGACGACGATGGGTTCCCTTCGTCGTCGGGTGTGGGCGCGGCGCACTCAACGCGTCGAGGCATGCCACGGAGTACACCGCCCGACGAACACACAGCAGGGAACCGAACTCGCAGAGAAAGAGCACCGAACTCGCAGAGAAAGAGCACCGAAGTCGCGGGGAAAGAGCACCGAAGTCGCGAGGCCCGCCAGCGCGACCCCCGCGGGAGAGAAGTCCGGCAGGTGGGAGAGAAGTCCGGCAGGTAGGCGAAAGTCCGCTAGACGAGAGCGAGGTCCACCAAGCAAGAGCGAAGTCCGCCAAACGGGAGTGGAGTCCGACGCGCGGGAGGGATCAGGAGCGGTGGCGCAACGCGTCCATCACGCGCACCTCGTCGAGGGCCGACAGGAACGGGAGGGGGTCGATCCCCTCCGACAGGACGTAGTCGGTGAGCTGGCCGCGGACGACGTCGACGAGCTCGCGGACGTGCCACGGTTTCGCGAGGTAGTGGTCCAGCCCGGCCTCGTTGAGCGCGCGGATCGTGTCCCGCTGACCCGCCTGGCCGGTGACAAGCACGGTGCGGGCGCCGGACGTGCGCGGATCGTGGGCGATGTCGACCAGGAAGTCGACACCCGACCGTCCCGGCAGCCGGTGGTCGGCCAGGACCAGGGCCAGCCGGTCCCCGTCTGCCAGGACGGCCTCGACGGCGTCCCAGGCGTCGTCGACGTCGGAGGCGGCCTCGATCCGGACGGCGGCCGCAAAAGGGTCCAGATCGTTCTCCAGCTCGTGGCGGACGTCGTCCTCGTCCTCGAGGACCAGGATCGCGAGTGTCATCGGGTCTCCTCCTTCTGGGATGGCGCGGGCGCGGGTGCCGGCGGCAGCGCGACCCGCATCCGCGTGAGGCCGGGACGGGACTCGACGCCGATCGTCCCCCCGGCCGCCGCCACGATCGACTGGGCGATCGACAGGCCCATGCCCAGTCCGAACTCCACGCGGCCGCCGCGCGTGGTGAAGTGCGGGCGGAAGATCCGCGCCTGGAGCTCCTCGGAGATCCCCGGCCCGTTGTCCTCGACGGCGACGACCACCGCGCCGCCCTCGACGGCCGTGCGGACGACCACGCGAGCCGGAGCGCTCCCCCGCGCGGGCAGCGCGGCGTCGTCCTCGCGGAGATCCTCCAGCTCATCGATGATCGCGTCGGCGGCGTTGACCAGCAGATTCATCCAGACCTGCTCGAGGGATCCGGGGCGCGCCAGGACGGGGGGCACCTGTTCGAGGCGCCGGTCGACGCGGATGCCGCGCAACCGGTGCTCGGTGAGCCGCAGTGCGTCGTCGAGGCTGCGCAGCACCTCGGTGGGCACGCGCTCCTCCCCCTCCGGACGCGCGTAGGACCGCAATGAGGATGACAGCCCCGCGATCCGCTGGGAGGCGGAGTCGATGGAGTGGAGAGAGGACCCGATCCGGGCGCCCAGCAGGATGTCGCGCCGCACGGACTCCGGTTGGGCGAGCAGCGCCGCCGCCGTCCGGGTGTCGGGGACCCCGGCCGGGACCAGGCGGCGGGCCAGCGCCCGGTCGCCGCCCGTGACGGGCAGGAACGACGCCGCCAGCGCGCGCTCCTGCGCGGTGGGCAGCGCGGGGGCGTCGGCCGATCGCCGGATCGCGCGCGCCGCCGGCTCCAGATCCGGCGCGTGGCCGATGAGCCGCACGAGGTCGCGCGCCAAGTGCTCGACGGCGCGGCCGAGGGCGCTCACGGGGTTGTTCAGCTCGTGGGCGATGCCGGCCGACAGCTCGCCGAGCATCGCCAGGCGGGTCCGCTCCACCAGCTCCGCGCGGGTCCGGTGGAGGTCCTCCAGCGCATCGGCGAGGCGCGCGCGGTCGACTTCGAGCTCGTCGGCCAGCAGGCGGTGGTCGACGTGCTGCTCCTCGGCACGCAGCAACCGGGTGAGCAGGGACCCCACCATGAGCAGCGCCAGATCGCGCGCCACCGACGGATCGGCGTCGATGGCCGCGGCGATCTCCGCCCGCGAGAGCAGGACGAGCGCGCACGGGGTCTCGGTCCGCGCCGTGTACCACGCGCGATCCCCTCTCACCAGCGACACGACGCCGATGACGCGGCCCGTCGACGCCTGGTGGAGCGTGACGGGGCCCTGCGGCGTGTCCTGCCGGAGGCTGACGACGCCGCTCATCACCAGTGTGAGCGGCGGGGCCTCGGCGCCCTGGTGGCACAGCTCCACACCGGCGCCCACCGACACGCGGGGCCGCGCGCCGACGATGCGCTCGACGCCGTCGAGGACGCGTTCGAGCGCACCGGGATCGTCCAGATGGAGCAGGTCGTCGCTCCGGGCCTCCTCCGCCGCCCGCCCGGCTCCCAGGATCCGGCGGACCTGGTCGGGCGCGACCCCTTGCGCCTCCATCCGGGACAGGGCCGCGTCGGCGAGCTCACGGACCAGCAGCCCCCGGTCGCAGGCAGGGACCACCGCGGCCAGCCGGCCGGCGGCGATGACCGGCCCCAGGTCCGTGTGGCCGCCGCGGTCCGTGAGGACCAGGCAGGGGGCGTCCGCGTCTGCGGCCGCCGCCCCACTCGGGTCGGTTGCGACCAGCGCCGCGCCGATGTCCGGGATCTCCGCCGTGGCCACGATCAGCAGGGGGCCGCCCTGGTCGGGGGGAGCGCCGCCCTCGTCGGCGGAGGGAAAGAGGAGAGGGGGCGAGGGCGCCGCGCGGCCGTCTCCGGGGCGGACCGCCGCCACTGCGGCGCCGGGGACCGCTCGCGCGAGCCCCTCCCGCGCCCGGGCGACCAGCCCCCGGGAGTCGTCGCCCACGATCAGGATCCAGGGGCAGGGCGCGGACGAGGGCGTCCCCCGTCCGGCGGACCGCGGGGGCGATGGCGGGGCGCCGGTCATAGGAGCCCCAGAAGGGACCACAGGGAGGGCGCCACCAGCGAGACGAGGAGGACGCCCCCGCCTCCGACCAGCAGCCCGATGGCGGCCATGTCGCGCGTGGGGACCATGCCGGTCGCGTGCGCGATGGCGTTCGGCGGGGTGGACACGGGCAGGCACATGCCGAGCGAGCAGGCCAGCGCCATCACGACGGCCACCTCCGCCGTCGGGTTGGCGACGGCGGCGGCGATCCCGACGCTCATCGGGACCAGGAGGTTCGCGGCGGCGGTGGAGGACACGAAGTTCGAGATCCCCCAGGCGAGCAGCGCGACGACCAGGAGGACGAGGGCGGGGGCGATCCCGCCCCACGGGACTGCGGCGATGAGCCACGCGCCCAGGCCCGTGTCCGCGACGCCTCGTCCCAGCGCGATGCCGCCGGCGACCAGCCAGAGGACGGGCCAGTCCAAGCGCTTGACGTCCTCCCCGTCCATCACCCCCAGGGCGAGCAGCGCGACCACGGCGACCAGCGCGACGGTGGCCGAGCTCAGCCCGTGCAGCGGCTCGGTGAGCCAGCCGAGGATCGTGAGGGCCGCGATCGCGTAGAAGGCGACCGCGCGCGGAGAGGTGTCCAGGCGCGCGTCGGTGTCCAGCGCCATCGGGGTGGCGGCGTCGAGGTAGCGCCACGTGAGGAATCCCCAGGCCGCGAGGATGAGCACCACCGCCAGGGGGAGGGTCATGAGGACCCAGCCGAGGAACGTGATCCGGATGCCCTGGTCGGCCAGGATGCCCAGCGCGATGGCGTTCGGCGGCGTCCCCACCGGGGTCATCATCCCGCCCACGGAGGCCGCGACGGGGATGGCCAGCGCCACCGCGGTGCGCGACCGGGCGTCGGAGAGGGTGGCGAGGGCGGGCAGCATGATCGCGAACATCGTGGCGGTGGTGGCCGTGTTCGACATGAACATGCCGAGCAGGGCGGTCACGGCCATCACGCCGAGCAGGGTGACGCGGGGGCGCCCGCCGAGGGGACGCAGCATCGCCTGGGACAGGACGCGGCCGACGTCGAACTTGGTGGCGCCGCCCGCCAGCATGAATCCGCCGATGAACAGGATGACGACGGGATTGGCCAGGGCGGCGAAGTAGTCGGAGGCCGGGGCCTGGGCGGCAGCGGCCGCCAGGGGCGGGTCACCGCCGAAGTCCAGGGGGAACAATCCGTCGGAGGAGATCAGGAGGACCTCGGCGAGGATGATGCCCATCGAGGTCGCCACCAGGGGGATCGCCTCGGTGGCCCACAGGATGATCGCCGCGAGGAAGATGCCGAGCATGCGCACGCCCAGGGGCTCCAGGCCGGGGAGGTCGAGGACCACCCCGGCGACGAGGCACAGCGTCGCGGCGGGGGCGCCGATCAGCGTCCGACGGGACACCCGCCGGGGCCGGCGCCGTGAGGCCCGGGCACCGGGCTGCGGGGACCCCGCCCCCATTCGCGCGTCCGCGCCCGCGGTCGGGGCGGCGGCGTGCGGCACGGGACGGCGCTCCTCACCATGGAGGCGGATGGGATCTGCGCCCATTGTATGTGAGAGGCCGGACATCCGCAGGCCGGAGGGCCTCGCCCCGACTCCCCGCCGGCGCGGCCGACCGGGGCGCGGCCGACACCGAGACCAACCTGTGATCTTCCTCCCGGCCCGTCGCCCACGCGGGAGGAGTAACCTGAACGGCGTAGATTCACAGCTTCATTGCAGGACATGCGGTTCCGTAGGTGGTTGCAGGTGAGTGCGTGACTGCTCCGATCTCAACCGTGATCGGATTCCATCCCCCAGCGCGGGGGCTTCGAAGAAGGACAGCGCATCTCATGACCACTGGTGTCGTCAAATGGTTCAACGCGGACAAGGGCTACGGATTCATCACCCCCGATGATGGGTCGGCCGACGTGTTCGCCCACTTCTCCAACATCGAGGCGAAGGGCTTCCGCACCCTCGACGAGGGTGACAAGGTCGAGTTCGAGATCACGCAGGGCCAGAAGGGCCTGCAGGCCGAGCACATCGCCCGCCTCTGAGGGGCGCGATCGACTTGAGCCGGCGGCTTCGGCCGCGCGGCGGGGGGGGGGGGGGGGGCGCCCGGGGGGGGGGGGGGCGGG
>JAFAAX010000175.1 GCA_023426345.1 Actinomycetes bacterium | reverse complement strand
GCGCCGATGAGACCGGCGGCCGTGGCCGCGGCGAGGGCGGGCAGGCGGGCAGGCAGAGGCTCGCCGGTCACAGTGGCGCCCGCCGTGAGGGGCCGGGCGGCCGCGACGCGCCGGGCGGCCTCCCGGTGGGAGACGCCGGTGGCCCGGCAGAGGAGCTCCTGCTCGGTCCGGCAGCCGGTGGACATGAGGAGACCGTCCTGGGCGGGCCAGGCGGACTCGGCCGCGCGCACGGCGGCGCGCCCGGCGAGCAGCAGGCGGGCGGCGTCCACGATCCGCCCCAGGTCCTCCACGCTCTGGAGGGCGCCGACGGACTGGCCGTCGGTGAGCGCGTCGAGGACCCGCGGGTCGAGAACGTGCGCGATCCCCCGGCCGGCCTCAGCGGTCAGGTCGGCCAGCGTCACCCCCTGGGGGAGCACAACCTCGCTCGTCTCGAACATGGCCCATCGTCTCAGGGCCCACCCCCATCTGCGTCGAACACACAGGCGATCGGACCCCGCCGCCACACACTGAGACCAGGATCACATCCCAGGCCCGGCGGGGCCGCCCTCGCCCATCCACGCAGGGGGACGAGGACGGCCACGCGCCCGCGGGACGGTCAACGCCCGATGGGCGCCGACAGCGTGGTGAGAGTGGAGAGCTCGTCCGCGGAGAGCCCCAGCGTGAGCGAGGCCAGGAGGGCGGGCAGCTGCTCGACGGTGCGCGCCGAGGCGATGGGCGCCGTGACGGTCGGCTGGGCGGCCAGCCAGGCCAGGGCCACGGCGGCGGGCTCCACGCCGTGGGTGGAGGCGATGTCGCGCAGGGCGGCGACCACCAGGAACGCCTGGTCGCTCGCGTAACCGCGGACCGTGTCCGCGCGCGCGCCGCCGAGCCGGTCGATGTCCGCCGCAGAGCGGTACTTGCCGGTGAGCAGGCCGCCCGCCAGCCCCCAGTACGGCATGACGGACAGGCCGAACTGCTCGGCCGTTGGACGCAGCGCGTCCTCGAAGTCGACGCGGTGGACCAGGTTGTAGTGGGGCTCCAGGGCCACAGGGCGGGGGACGCCCTGCTCGTCGGCGGCGGCGATCCACGCGCCGACCGACTCCGCGGAGAAGTTCGACAGGCCGACGGCGCGGATCTTGCCGGCCCGCTGCAGTGCCCCGAAGGCGGCGACGGAGTCCGCGATCGGGGTGTCCGGATCCTCCTGGTGGGCGTAGTAGAGGTCGATGCGGTCGGTGCCCAGGCGGGTCAGCGAGGCCTCCGCCGCGGCCGCGACGTTCGCCGCGGACAGGCCCGGGAAGGCGGGGTGCTGGGCGACCTTCGTGGCGATGACGACGCCGTCGCGGCGGGCCGCGCCGCCCTTCGCCAGCCACTGGCCGATGATCGTCTCCGACTCCCCGCCCCTGTTGCCCGGCGCCCAGGCCGAGTAGGAGTCGGCGGTGTCCAGGAAGTCGCCGCCGCCGGCGGTGAAAGCGTCCAGGACGGCGTGGGACTCCTCGGCGGAGGACGTCCATCCGAACGTGTTCGTCCCCAGGGACAGAGGCTGGACGGTGAGATCAGAGGTGCCGATCTGCGCCATGATGTGCTCCTTCGTGTAGTGGATCGACTGCTCGTTCAACGTTAGGCCTGCGCGGCGGCGAGCGCCCGGTCGAGGTCCGCGATGAGGTCCTCGGGGTCCTCCAGGCCGACGGCCACGCGCAACAGGCCCGACGGCACGGCGTTCGGCTCGCCGACGGTCTCCGCGTGGGTCATCACGGGTGGGTACTCGATGAGGGACTCCGTGGCCCCCAGGGAGACGGCCAGGGAGAAGACGCCGGTCGACTCCGCGACCCGCCGGGCGGCCTCCGCGGAGTCCAGCTCGAAGGACACAACGCCTCCGAATGCCCGCATCTGGCGGGCCGCCAGGTCGTGGCCCGGGTCGTCGGGCAGGCCGGGGTAGTGGACGGCGCGGACGGCGGGATGGGCGGCCAGGTGCCCGGCGACGACCAGCGCCGACGCCGAGTGCCGCTCCATCCGCACGGCCAGGGTCTTGAGGCCACGGTGGGCCAGCCAGGCGTCGCGCGGGGACTGGATCGCCCCGGTGGCCGCCTGGAGGAACGCCAGCTCGTCGGCGACCAGGCCGGACTCGCTCCAGGGCCCGACCTCCGCCGCGCCCGCGTCCGCCTCGGCCCGCCCGAGGTCGTCGGGGACGCGCAGGCCCGCGCGGACCACCACGGCGCCGCCGACCAGGTCGGAATGCCCGCCGACGTACTTCGTCGTCGAGTGGACGACGACATCCGCGCCCCAGGCGATCGGCTGCTGGAGGTACGGCGAGGAGAACGTGTTGTCGGCGACCAGCAGCGCCCCGCCCGCGTGGGCGGCCTCGGCCAGCGCGCGCAGGTCGAAGATCTCCAGCTGCGGGTTGGACGGCGTCTCCACCCACACGATCCGCGAGCCGTGCTCGGCGACGTCCCGGGCCACCGCCTGCGGATCCGACAGGTCGACGGGCGTGGCCGTGAGGCCCTCCCTCGACCAGACGGTGGCGAACAGGCGGTACGTCCCGCCGTAGACGTCCGAGCCGAACGTGAGGTGGTCGCCGGGACGCGTGAGGGCGCGCACCAGCGTGTCCTCGGCGTTGAGTCCGGAGGGGAATGCGAAGGCGGCCTCCCCGCCCTCGAGGCTGGCCAGCGCGCGGGTGAACGCGTCGCGCGTCGGGTTGGGGCCGCGCCCGTACTCGTAGCCGCCGCGCAGGCGGTCGACCGCGTCCTGGGCATGCGTCGACGTCACGTGGATCGGCGGCACGACGTCGCCGGTGAGGGGATCGGGCTCCTGCCCGACGTGGACGGCGCGCGTCGCGAAGCCCAGCGACGTCGGATCGGTGGGCGCATCGAGGGTGGTCATGGATGGGTGTCCTTCCGGAGTGGTGAGCAGGAGGGGTCTGGTGAGGCCGGGGTCCGGGCGGGGGCCTCTCACCCCCTCCGCGACTTCGGCGCCCTTTCCCCGCGACTTCGGTTGTCGACTCCGCCGAGTTCGGTGGCACGGCGGATCGCGGTCCGATCAGGCGGGGCCGCCCTCGTCCCCGAGATCCCCGATGTCGGGGATCTCGGCGGAGAGCGGCTGGAGCACGCGCGCGAGGAACTCCCGCGTGCGAGCCTCGCGCGGGGCGACCAGGACGTCCGAGGGCGCTCCCTGCTCGAGGAGGATCCCGCCGTCGAGGAACGCGACGCGGTCGGCGACCTGCCGGGCGAAGGCGATCTCGTGGGTGACGACGACCATCGTCCAGCCCTCGTCGGCGAGGTCGCGCATGACCTGGAGGACCTCGCCGACGGTCTCGGGGTCCAAGGCGCTGGTCGGCTCGTCGAAGAGCAGCAGGTCGGGGTGCAGCGCGAGCGCGCGGGCGATGCCGACGCGCTGCTGCTGCCCGCCCGACAGCTGCGAGGGCAGTTGGTCGGCGCACTCCGCCAGTCCGACGCGGTCGAGCAGTTCGCGGGCCTCGTGCTCGGCCTCAGCGGCGGGCCGGTGCTGGGCGTGGAGGGGCCCCTCTGTGATGTTCTCCAGCGCCGTGCGGTGCGGGAACAGGTGGTGGGCCTGGAAGACCATGCCGGAGTGGGCCCGCAGCTGCGCCAGCTCTTTGCGTGTCGGAGCGGGCCGCGCCCCGTAGTCGACGGTCGTGTCGCCGATGCGCACGATCCCGGACTCCGGCGTCTCCAGCGCGTTGAGCGAGCGCAGCAGCGTCGTCTTCCCCGATCCCGACGGGCCGATGAGGACGGTGACGGAGCCGCGCTCAACCTCCAACGAGATCCCGCGCAGGACGCGCTTGTCCCCGAACGACATGTGCAGGTCGGTGACCTCGAGAAGCATGCTGGTTCCTTTCATGATCGACGAGGACGCCCCCTCGCCCGACGGGCCCCCACCCCGGGGGGCGTCCCGGCGGAGCCGGGGCCGTCCTCGTCGATCGGGTCAGACGGCGGTGCGCTCTAGGCGGCGTTCGAGGCGCTGCTGGAGGGCGGACAGGACCGTGCAGATCGCCCAGTAGTAGAGGGCGGCCAGCGAGTAGAGCGCGAGGAACTCATACGTCGGCGCCGCGATCTGCTGGGCCTGGCGGAGCAGTTCGACGACCATGATCGAGGACGCCAGGGACGTGTCCTTGACCAGGGAGATGAACGTGTTCGACAGCGGGGGGACCGCGACGCGCAGCGCCTGGGGCAGGATGACGCGGCGCAGGGTGGCGGCCCGGGTGAGGCCGATCGTCTCCGCGGCCTCCCACTGGCCGCGCGGGACGGACAGGATCGCCGCGCGGATCGCCTCCGCCGCGTAGCCTGCGACGTTGAGCGAGAACGCGATGATCGCCGACGGGAAGGGGTCGATGACGATCCCCAGCGAGGGCAGCGCGTAGAAGATGATGAACAGCTGGACCAGCAGCGGCGTCCCGCGGATCACGGAGATGAACAGCCGGGCGGCCGAGCGGGCGACGACGTTGCTGGACAACCGGGCAAGGGCCACGACCAGCGCCGCCGCGATGCCGATCGCGAAGGAGGCCAGCGTCAGGGGGATCGTCCCCATCAGCGCGCCCTTGGCCAGCGGCAGCAGCGAGTCCAGAAGCAGCTGGACCGTGGGGTTGTCGGATGTCATGTCCTCGTCTCCTGTCCGCCCGTTCGCCCGACCCCGAGGTCAGTGCTGGCCCGACTGGGTCGCGTCCGAGGCGTCCGCCCCGGACTGGGCGCCCGGGGCGCCGGCCCCGGAGACGTCCTGCCCGAAGTACTTCTCCCCGAGCTTCGCCAGCGTGCCGTCGGCGCGGAGCTCGTCGAGGGCCTTGTTGACGGCGTCGAGGAGGCCGGAGTCCTTGTGGAGGACCAGCGCCTGCTGGACGGCCTGATCGGGCAGGTCGAAGGCGATCTTCACCGAGGTGTCCCCCGTGGTCGACAGGTAGTTGAGCGCGGCCAGGTTGTCGTTGAACGTGAGGTCGACGCGGCCGTCCTTGAGGGCGGCGACCGCCTCGGTGAGTCCGTCGACGGGCTCGACGGTGGCGCCCGCGTCGGTGGCGATGCCCGCCCAGTTCGACGTCGCCGACTGCGCGGACTTCTTGCCGGCGACGTCCGCCAGGGAGGCGATCGACGTGTCGTCGGCGCGCACCAGGGCGACGGGCTCGGACACCGTGTACGCCTGGGACACGTCGTACTTCGCGGTGCGCTCGGGGTTGATCGTCACCTGGTTGGCGACGATGTCGTAGCGCTTCGCCTCCAGGCCGGCGAAGATCGCGTCCCACTTGACCTCGGAGAACTCCGGCGTGACGCCGAGCTTGTCCGCGACGGCGGTGATCACCTCGACGTCGTAGCCGGTGAGGTCGCCCGTGGACGTGTCGTGGTAGGTGAAGGGGGCGTAGGTCCCCTCGGTGCCGACGCGCAGGACGCCCGACGCCTGGAGGTCTGCCAGCGCGTCGCCCCCGTCCGACGACGAGGACGAGGGCGTCCCCGCGCCCGACGACTGGTCGGCCGCGGACTCCCCGGAGGAGCAGGCGGCCAGGGCGGACGCGGACAGGACGGCGACGGTGAGGGCGGTGAGGGCGGTGCGGATGCGCATGGGATCTCCTGGAACGGTGCGGGGAAACGGTGAGGGGGTGCGGGCCGGATGCGCGGCGGCGGGGCTCGCGCGGGATCGCGGATCGCGGATCGGACAGGCGGGGCGGTCCTCATCAGGGGCGCGAAGGCCCACGGGGATGTGCGACACGCATGGCCGACGGGCAGCCGGGACGCCCTCCGCTCGGAGGGGATTCCCGGGATGACCCGGCGTCGCTCAGCGACAGAGACGACAACAGCCGGCCATGCGTCCGGGCATTCGCCCGCACATGGTCATACCCGCGGCCATCAGGCCCACGCGGGAACGGCTGTCGGAAGCACTCACGGACGGCACACTAACATCCTCAGGCGCCGGTCCCGCAAGAGGGACCGGGACGTGGATGACGGATCCCACAGGGCGGGACCACCGAGTTCGGTGCCAATTCCCGCCGAGTTCGGTTCCACCGACGTGTGGCCGCCCTCGTCGACGAGACGCCGCCAGGAACGCGGAACCGCCCCCGACCCCGGAACGATCCGGAGCGGGGGCGGTCGCCGGTGCCCGCGGGCGGGCGAGGGGGCGGCCCGTCAGGCCTGGGCGTTGGCGGCGGCGATGAGGCCCGTCAGCATCTCCTCGCTGACCTGGCCGCCCGTGAAGCCGACCAGGCGGCCGACGGGGAGGGACCCCATCATCTGCTGCATGGCCTCGACGCCCATGATCGGATTGCCGGCGGCGGGGCCGGCCTCGTCCCCGGGGGCGCCGAGCCCCATCTGCTCCATCATCGCGGCCATCGCCTGCCGGACCATCGGCCCGGCCACGGGATCCGCCAGGAGGTCTGCGACCGAGGAGTCCAGGGACAGCGGCAGGCGCACCGCGTCCCCCTCCACCGCGACGGTGGTCCGGACCCGCAGATCGCGGCTGGAGGCGCCGATCTCGAGCAGATAGTCGCCGCCCTCGACGATCCAGCCGTCCACGCGCACGTCCCAGTAGGCCAGGTCCGTCCGGCGCACACGCACCGCCACGTCGCGGGTCTCGCCCGGCTCCAGGTCCACCGCCTGGAACCCCTTGAGTTCACGGGGCGCCCGCTCGACGACCGAGCGCCCGGCGCGGGACGCGTACACCTGGACGACCTCGCGCCCGGCCCGCTCCCCCGTGTTCGTCACAGGGACGGTGACCACCAGGTCGCCCGCCTGGGCCGCGCCCGCGACGCCGGCGCCGGGCGCGCCGTCCTCGTCGATCCCGACAACCCGAACCGACGGCTCCCCATAGGAGAACGCCGTGTAGGACAGGCCGTGACCGAAGGGATAGGCGACCGCGAGCCTCTTGGCGTCGTACCAGCGGTAGCCGACCAGGACGCCCTCGCCGTAGCGGACGTGGCCGAACTCGCCGGGGAAGCTCCCCCAGGCGGGCGTGTCCTCCAGGCGCAGCGGGATCGTCTCCGTCAACCGGCCGCTGGGGTTCGCCACGCCGTAGAGGACGTCGGCCGTCGCGCCGCCCCCGGCCTGGCCCAGCAGCCAGCCCTCAAGGATCGCGGGGACCGACTCGGCGAACGGCAGCGCCACCGTCGCGCCGTTGGACAGCACGACGACGGTGCGCGGATTCACGGCCACCACGGCGTCGAGCACCTCCAACTGGACGGCGGGCAGGTCGATGTCGGCGCGGTCATAGCCCTCGGACTCGGCGGCCTCGGGCAGGCCCAGGAACACGACCGCCGTCTCGGCGCCCGCGGCCAGCGCGACGGCCTCCTCCCGCAGGGCGGCGGCGTCCCCGGATCCGTCGAACGTGAAGCCGGGGGCGAACGCGACCGTCCCGGCGCCCACGCCGGCGAGCGCGCGCATCTCGTCCAGGGCGTTGTCCACCCGCGTCGGGTTGATATGAGACGACCCGCCGCCCTGGAAGCGCGGCGTCCGCGCGAACTCGCCGATGACGGCCACGCGCGCCGACGGGTCCAGCGGCAGCACGCCGCCCTGGTTCTTCAGCAGCACCAGGCAGCGCCGGGCCACCTCGCGGGCCAGGGCGTGGTGGGCGTCGACGTCCAGCGGACCGGAGGCGGCCGGGCGCTCCTGGGCGCGGGCGACCAGATCGAGCACCCGCTGCGCGGCGGTGTCGAGCGCCGATTCCGCCAGCTCGCCCGCGCGCACGGCCGCCACCAGCTGGGCGTCCGTGCGCCCGCCGGAGGACGGCATCTCCAGGTCCAGGCCGGCCGGCAGCCCGGCGACCCGGTCGTTGACGGCGCCCCAGTCCGACATCACCAGGCCCCGGAACGCCCACCGGTCGCGCAGCGTCTGGGTGAGCAACCACGGGTCCTCCGAGGCGTAGATCCCGTTGATCCGGTTGTAGGAGCACATCAGGGTCCACGGCTGGGCGTCCCTCACCACGCGCTCGAAGCCGCGCAGGTAGATCTCATGCAACGTCCGCGCGTCGACGTCCGCGCTCACCCGCATCCGGTCCGTCTCCTGGTTGTTCGCCGCGAAGTGCTTGAGCGACGTGCCCACGCCTTTCGACTGGATGCCCTGGACCAAGCCCGCGCCCATGACGCCCGCGACCAGCGGGTCCTCGGAGATGTACTCGAAGTTGCGCCCGCACAGCGGCGAGCGCTTGATGTTGATCGCCGGCCCCAGCAGCACGGCGACGTCCTCGATCTGGCATTCGACGCCCAGGGCCTCGCCCACCCGGCGCGCCAGCTCGGGATCCATCGAGGAGCCCAGCCCCACGGCGGGCGGGAAGCACGTGGCCGGCACGGACTCCGAGATGCCGAGGTTGTCGGCGTCCCCCGCCTGCTTGCGCAGGCCGTGGGGGCCGTCCGTCACCATGATCGCCGGGACGTGCGCGCCCTCGCGCTCGACCGGCTGCGTGTGCCAGAAGTCGGAGCCCGACGTCAGCGACGCCTTCTCCTCCAGTGTGAGGTCCGTGAGGTGAGAGGTTGTCACGATCGTGTCCTTCCGGGGTTGTCGTGGATCGTGGATGTCGTAGCGGGAGGGTCCGCGCGGTGCGTCCCCCCAAATCTACCGATTGATCGGTTACGGGGCGCGCCGGGCGCCGCGGGTCGCCCGTTCTCCTCGACGAGGGCGGCCCGCTCGGCCCGGTGGAGGAACCAGACGGGCCGGCCGTCGTCCGCGCGGAGCCACGGCCAGAGGGCCCACCCCATCAGCAGCGTCCCCGCGGCGCCGATCAGCAGGCCGAACAGGGTGTCCGACAGCCAGTGCGCATTGACGAGGGTGCGCTGCCAGACCATTCCCGCCATGAGCAGGACGCCGACGGCCCACCAGATCCGCCGCCACGCCGTCCGCGACGCGGGGATGACCGCGGCGAGGGCGACCACCAGCGCCGCGCAGGTCGCGGCGTGACCCGAGGGGAACGAGCCGTGGTCGACGTGGAACAGGGGGCCGGACAACCCCGCGGCCGCATCGGGCGCCGGGCGGGGGCGGTCGACCAGGTTCTTCGCGATCTGCGCCAGCAGCACCGGTCCAAACAAGGCGCTGGCCAACAGGAACAGGGCCGTGCGCCACCGCCCGCACACCCCGGCCGCCACCGGCAGC
Source organism: Actinomycetes bacterium (assembly GCA_023426345.1). Taxonomy (GTDB): domain Bacteria; phylum Actinomycetota; class Actinomycetes; order Actinomycetales; family Actinomycetaceae; genus Pauljensenia. The sequence goes on along the minus strand of JAFAAX010000175.1, from coordinate 3,968 downwards.
ACGACGATGGTTAGCGCGAAGCCCAGCCCCTCCCCCAGATACTGGAAGAACATCGGGACGATCCCCGTGTAGACCGCGCTGTCGGGCCCGACTCCCACCAGGCGGCGCCAAGCGTCGTCCATCCCCTGGGTGAAGGGATGGGAGGGGTCGGCCGCCACCGCCGCGGCCATCGCCGCCACGACCGCCAGCATCGCCAGAGACGCCCAGAGCATGCCCGGGCGGCGGGACGGGGCCGTCACTCAGCGCACCGCCTTGATCGGCATGATCGCCAGCGCGCCCAGGACGGACAGCACGATCGCGATGGGGAACAGGGCCGCGTATCCGGCGGCCAGGACGATCGCGCCGGCGACGCCGGGGGCCAGGGTCTGGGGCAGCGTCGCCGCGATGTTGACGACGCCCAGGTCCTTCGCGTAGGAGTCGGCCGAGGGCAGGACCTCGCTCATCAGGGCCGTGTCGACGGCCTGGTACATGCCGAAGCCCAGTCCCGCGACAGCGGTCATGATCATCCAGCCGGCCTGGGTGGGCATCATCCACGGGACGGCGAGCCCGATCGCGAGCACCAGCGAGGATCCGATGACGAAGGGCTTGCGGCGACCCAGCCGATCCGACAACGGGCCGGACACCAGGGTGGAGACGAGCATGCCGGCCAGGGAGATCACGCCCAGCACCGGGATGATCCTCTCCGGATGCTCCAGGCCGATGTAGTCGGTGAGCAGGTACAGCTGGTAGCCCATCACGGAGAAGTATCCGGTGTAGAGCAGGAAGCGCCCCAGGAACGCCCACGCGAAGTCCGGATGCCGGCGCGGGTTCACCCAGAACGTCTGGAGGAAGTCGCGGACCTTGAAGGGCTCGACGGCCATGCCCGCGCTGGAGTGGTCCGGATTGAACCACGCGAACAGGGCCAGCACCACCACGACGATCACCGCGAAGGTGAGGTAGCCGGCGGTGATGCTGTCGAAGAACAGGGAGCCGATGATCTGGCCGCCCAGGGATCCGCCCATGAGGCCCAGGCCCGACAGCGCGGAGAACGTCCCCCGCCGGGCGACGGGAACGCGATCCGGCATCATGGCGGACAGGGGGCCCTGCGCGAAGTTGAAGCAGATCTGGACCAGCGTCCAGGCGATCGCGATGCCGACCAGGGAGCCGGCGAAGGCCAGGCCCACGAGCGCCAACGCGCCCGCGAGCGCGCCGATGACCATCCAGGGGGCCCTCCGTCCGAAGCGGGACCGCGTGCGATCGGAGATCACGCCGGCGACGGGCTGGGCGATCATCGCGGCGAAGGCGCCGATCGTGGCGACGGTGGCCATGTTCGCCACCTTGTTGTCGGCGTCGAACAGCGCCAGTTGCTGGGGCAGCAGGATGCCCGGGATGGCGCCCCAGAGCATGAAGACCGCGAAGTTCGCGGGGACGATCCACCCCATGAGCCGGGTGACCGTGCCCTTGACTAGGGGAGGCGGGTCGGCGGCCACTCCGTCGGGGATGAGGTCGAGGGCGAGGACGGGCACGTCGTCCGGCGCGGGGCCGGGGTGAGGATCGACGGCGGGATGCGACGACTGCGTCATGGAGGGTCCTTCTGCCGGGCGGTGGGGCTCGGCGGGGTGAGGAGGAGCTCGACTTCGAGTGCGAATACCGCAGGACGTTTGGTTTTCGATTGTCAGGGGGGTCCGCGCACGCCGGCCATCGGCTACCATCACCCCATGAAACGACGAGGCCCCTACGCGAAGGGAATCGCGAAGCGTCAGGAGATCCTTCGCGTCGCGCTCGACGTCATCGCAGCTCAGGGCATCAACGGCACGTCGATCAAAGAACTGGCCGCCGCCGTTGACCTCTCCCAGGCAGGGTTGTTGCACTATTTCAACTCCAAAGAAGATCTGTTCCTCCAGATCCTGCGCGCCCGCGACGAGGCGGATTCGCAGCAGTTCATGGGCGTCGCTCAGGAGGACGTCGCCGCCGAGGACCCGGACGTTGCCACGCTCTACGCCCGCTACTTCGCCGGCCATCCGGAACTGGTCCTGGTGGCCTATCTCCGGCTGGCCGAGCACAACGCCTCCGTGCCCGGCCTGGTCGAGCTGTTCTCCCGCATGTCCGTCGAGGCGGCCGACCCCGCCAGTCCGGCCCGCGCTTATTTCGCGGAGCGCAACACGCTGATGCGGACCGCCTTCACCGCTGTGCTCACCGAGCTCCAGGAGCAGGGGCGCGTCGATCCCCAGGCGGATCCCGAGTTGTTGGCGCGCGCCCTCCAGGCCGTCAGCGACGGCCTCCAGCTGCAGTCCCTGGCCGATCCGGACCTGGACATCTCCCACGCCATCGAGCAGGTCCTGCGCCTGCTGGTCCCCGGCCTCGATCTCTCCGGTTCCCCCCTCGCCCAGGAGGCTCCCTATGACGCCACCCCCTCTGACGCCGAGTGACCCGGTGGTCCCCACCGCCGACGGCGACGTGCGAGGCTTCTGGCGCACGCCGGACGAGGGCGCCCGCTCGGCCGCCTTCCTGGGGATCCCGTTCGCCGCCGCGCCGGTGGGCCCTCTGCGCTTCGCCGCCCCGCAGCGCCCGGAGCCGTGGGAGGGGATCCGGGACGCCCTCGTCCACGGCCCCACCGCCAAACGCGACGACTCCGGGCCCACCCTCATCCCCGAGCCCGCGATCCCGGGCGACGAGACGCTCACCGTCGACGTCTTCACGCCCGTCCCCGGGGACCGGGAGGCGCGCCTGCCGGTCCTGGTGTGGATCCACGGCGGCGGATTCACGGAGGGCTCCCCCGCCAGCCCCTGGTACGACGGGGCCGCCTTCACCCGCGACGGCGTCGTCACCGTCACCGTCGGCTATCGCCTGGGATTCGACGGATTCGGCGTGATCCCCGGGGCGCCCGACAACCGGGGCGTCCTGGACTGGCTGGCGGCCCTGCGCTGGGTCCGCGACAACATCGCGGCCTTCGGCGGGGACCCTGCGCGCGTCACCGTCGCCGGGCAGTCCGCGGGCGGCGGCGCAGTGCTGACACTGCTGGGGATGTCCGGACCGGGCGGGGCCGCGGAGGGGCTGTTCCACGGCGCGTTCTCCGTGTCGGGCGCCCTGGCGGACATCCCGCGCGAGCGCGCCGAGGCGATCGCGCGCCGGATGGCGGAGCTGGCGGGCGTGGCCTGCACCCGCGACGGTTTCGCGTCCGTGCCCGAGGAGGCGCTCACCTCCCTCCAGGACAAGGCCCCCGCCGCCGAGGGCGCCAGCCCCGCCGCCGCCATGCTCGACATGCTGACCGCGGGCCTGCCCTGGGGCCCCGTCGTCGATGGCGCGCTCCTCGCCCGCCCGACCCTGGACTCGCTGCGCGCGGGCGCCGGGGCGGACGTCCCCCTGCTGCTGGGCGCCGCCGATGACGAGTTCACGATGGCGCTGGACGCGATGAGGGGCAAGCTGCGGTTCGTCCCCGCCTCGCTGGCCCTGGGGAAGATGGGCCTCACGGGCCCGCGGCGCCGCGCCTACCTGGCCGGCAACCGGGCGCAGCGTCGGCGGGGCACCGCCGCCGTGGTGGGCCGCTACGTCACGGACACGGTGTTCCGCTCGACGGTGGTCCAGGTGGCGGAGGCCCGGGCCGCGGGCGCGCGCCCGCTCGCCGGGCCGGGATCCGCCGAACCGGCCCCCACCTGGGTCTACGAGTTCTCCTGGGTCTCACCGACCATGCACTGGGCGTGCCATTGCCTGGACGTGCCGTTCTGGTTCGACTGCCTGGGCGAGTCCCACGTCCCCGCGCTCGCCGGGGACCGTCCGCCCCAGGCGCTGGCGGACGTCATGCACGCGGCCGCTGCGCGCTTCCTCGACGAGGGCGACCCCGGCTGGGTCCCCTGGTCCGCCGCGGCCGGGGCGACGGCCGTGTTCGGCGGTCCGGAGGCCCCCGAGGGGCGCGCCCTCCGGGCGGACGGCTACGCGGAGGTGCGCGCCCTGGTGTGAGCGCCGCCGGGCGGGCCGGGGACGCCCTCGTC
>JAFAAX010000146.1 GCA_023426345.1 Actinomycetes bacterium | reverse complement strand
AGGTGGGGCCGCCCTCGTCGATGCGCTCGACAGGCGCGGGGCCGGCGGCCGCCCGGACCTCGGGGGCGCGGCTGCGCGGCGCTGTCTCGATGCGCAGGCGCGGCCCCCCGAAGGGGAGCGTGAAGCGCGCGGTCAGGCGGAGGTGGGCGGACAGCCAGGCCAGCCCGGCCACGGCGGCCACGATCGCGGCCAGGGCGCCCAGCAGGACGGAGGCGCGGGGACCCAGGGTGTCGGCCACCCATCCCATCGCCGGCGCGCCCAGCGGCGTGCCGCCCGACAGGACGGCCATGTAGACCGCCATGACGCGGCCACGCATGTAGGGCGCCGTCGACATCTGGACGTAGCCGTTCGCGGACGCAGTCATCATCTGCATCATCATCCCCGACAGGGGCAGCGTCAGCGCGAACGTCATCGGCGTCGGCATCGCGGAGGTGATCGCCAGGAAGACACCCAACGCCAGACAGGCGTAGATGACGACGTGCATCTGGGGACGCTCGCGGCGGGCGGCCAGCAGCGCGCCGGCGACCGACCCGATCGCCAGGGCGGAGTTGAACCCGCCGAACTCGCCGGAGCCCAGGTGGAACTGGGCGGTGGCCATCGCGGAGATATAGACCGCGAAGTTCATCGTGAATGTCGAGGCGATGAAGATCGCGACCATGACCCCGACCAGGTCGGGACGGTGGCGCACGTAGCGGAAGCCCTGGATCAGCTGGCCCTTGCCGCGCTTCGCGCGGGCAGCGACGTGCAGCTCGGAGGGACGGATGAAGAAGATCGAGACGAACACCGCGGCGAAGCTCGCCGCGTTGAGGACGAACGCCCAGCCCGCCCCCAGCGCGGCGATGAGCAGGCCGGCGGCGGCGGGACCGATCATGCGGGCGATGTTGAATGACGCCGAGTTCAAGGACACGGCGTTGCCGAGGTAGCGCTCGCCGACCAACTGGGAGACGAAGGTCTGGCGCGGCGGGGAGTCGAACGCGGAGGCGATGCCGAGCAGCAGGGCGAACAGGTAGACGTGCCAGAGGGTGGCGTGCCCGCTGAGCACCGTGAAGCCCAGGCCCGCGGCCAGCACGGCCTGCACGCCCTGAGTGGCGATGAGCAGCCTCCGGGTGTTGAACCGGTCGGCGACGAAGCCGACGACGGGCATGAGCAGCAGCGACGGCCCGAACTGGAGGGCCATCACGATGCCGACGGCGGAGGCGTTGTTGTCGGTGAGGTCGTTGATGACGATCCAGTCCTGGGCGGTGCGCTGCAGCCACGTGCCGATGTTGGACACCAGGGCGCCGGCGAACCAGATCCGATAGTTCCGGACGGCGAAGGAGCGGAAGGCGGAGGTCACAGGCGCTCGCCGCCCGTCGTCGGGGTGGCCGTCGGCGTCCGCGTCCCCTCATCGACGAGGGCGGCCCCCGCCTCCGCAGCCGGCGCGGCACCGGCCTCGGCCAGCCGGAGGAGCAGGGGGGAGGCCTGCTCGAGGACGCGGCGTTCGCGGGCGGTGAGCTGGGACAGGGCGCGGGACAGCCATTGCGAGCGCTGGCGGTGGACGTCGCTGACGACATCCGTCCCCGCCTGCGTGGGGGCCAGCACGAAGACCCGGCCGTCGCGGTCGTCGCGGGTGCGTGCGGCCAGGCCCAGCCCGATGAGATGGTCGGCCACGCGGGTGATCGAGGTCGGGGTGACGTGGGCGTCGGCGGCGATCCGGGTGAGGGAGAGCGGGCCGGTGCGCACGAGGCGGGCGAGCACCGAGTATTGGAGCTCGTTGAGGTCGTCCGCGGAGCGCTCGGCCTTCAGCCGGCGCGACAGGCGCCCCACGGAGATCCGGAGCTGGTCCGACAGTGCCGGAGGAGGACAGGCCGACGCGTCGGCAGGGGAGCTGGAAGCGGGCAGGGAGGGCAGGGAGTCTGCGGGAGGGTCGGTGACCCGGGTCATGAATTCACTTTCCGTCAGTAAGTTTCTCCTGCCATGGTAGGCCCGGTGTCAAGAGATGAGCGCGGGCGTCCGCCGATGGGAACGGCGGGCCGGCGGGCCGGCGGCGCCGCCCTCGTCAGCGACTTCGGTGCTCTTCTCCCGCGACTTCGGTGCTTTTCTCCCGCGAGTTCGGTTCTACGCCGTGTGAACGGCGTAATCCTGGATGCGCGGGTCGATGGTGAGCAGGGTGAGCCCGTCCGCCAGGGCCTGACAGATCAGCATCCGGTCGAACGGATCGCGATGGTGCCAGGGCAGATCGCGCAATGCCTCGGCTGCCGCCGGACCGAAGTCAAGGAGCTCGAACCCGCTGGCCCGCACGGCGTCCGCGAGGTCCTCGGGCGCTTCGAGCTTCCCCAGGGAGGCCTTGATCGAGATCTCGGCCAGGGAGATCGTCGAGACGAGCGCCATGTGGGCCCCGTCGGCGATCAGGGTCCGGTGCGTCCGTGTGAGCCGGGGGCTGTCCGCGAGCCACCAGAGCAGGACGTGCGTGTCCAAGAGGAGGCGCATGGTCAGCGTCCGTACCAGTCGAGCTCGTCCTGCTCGGAGAACTCGTCGAAGTCGTCGCGGATGGTGATCCGGTCCTTCCAAATGCCCGGTGCGCGTGTCGGGGAGGGTTCCCATTTGACCAGGCGGACGGCCGGCTTCCCCGCTCGCGCAATGACGACGTCGGTGCCGCTCAACGTGTCCTCGATGAGCGCCGACAGCTGCGTCTTGGCTTCGTAGACATTGACCTGGAGCGTCTTCATGCGGTAATTCTCGACGACTTGGCCAAGTTGGTCAACAGGGAGCCCGCCGGATGGGCGGGCGGGCGTCGCCGGCCGGGAGGGCTGCGCTAGGTTAGTCGCCATGACGCAGCGGCAGGGCGGGACCGTGGTGGTGCTCCGACACGTGGCGTTCGAGGACCTCGGGGTCCTCGAACCGGTGCTCGAGGCGCGCGGTTATCGGGTGCGGATGGTCGACGCGTGCGTGGCGCCGCTCGGCCCCGACGTCGTGGCGGGCGCCGACCTGCTCATCGTCCTGGGCGGCCCGATCGGGGTGTCCGACGGCGGGCGCTATCCGTTCCTCGTCGATGAGAAGCGCCTGGTCCGCGACTGGATCGGGGATGCGGGGGCATCCGGCGGACGAGGGCGGCCCGCGCTCGGCATCTGCCTGGGCGCCCAGCTCATCGCGGAGGCGCTCGGCGCCGCGGTGGCGCCGAGCGGGCGCCATGAGATCGGCTACGCCCCGCTCACCCTGACGCCCGAGGGGCGCAACAGCGTGCTGGCCGGATTGATCCCCGCCGGCGGCGGTCCGGGTGCGGGGGGCGGGGATGCGGTGGACGAGGGCGGACCCGTCCCGGTGACGTTGCCCGTCCTGCACTGGCACGGCGACCAGTTCGCGATCCCCGACGACGCGGTGCGGCTGGCGGAGACGCCAGGATTCCCGAACCAGGCGTTCGCGGTGGGGTCGTCGATCCTGGGCCTGCAGTTCCATCTGGAGGCCGACCCCGCGCGCATCGAGCAATGGCTGGTCGGCCACGCCGTCGAACTGGCCGCGGCCGGCGCGGACCCCCGGCGGATCCGGGTCGACGCGCGGGCATTCGGGTCGGCGTTGGCGGAGAGAGCCCGCGCGGTCGTGGGCCGTTGGCTGGACAGACTCCCGGACCGGTCGCCGCGCGCCTGAGGGTGTCCCGTCGATGAGAACGTCATGATGGAGGCCTAGAGGGCCATGCTGGCTGGTTCACGAGGCGGAGAGAAGATGGCGGTCTTCTGACGGATGCCGTGCTGCTGGCGCGCCGCGCCGCGATGCGACGCCGGCTCGTAGCACCCCCATGCTTGTGGTGCGCCTCAATGCCATATATCCCCATGCTTACAGCTCGCGCGATACCTTCATACCTCCCCCTCTTTGGCACACGGTGACCTAGGCTGGTGCCATGAGAGATGACCAGATCAGCGCGATACTGCGCGAAGCGAACCCGTGGTGGCTCGCGCAGTCCATGGGAACGGACCATACCGACTGGACGACATCGCATCGAACGTTACGTGACCGCGCCCGTTTCGATCTCGGCTACCGCTCACAGGTGCTCGCCGACGTCGCCTCCGAACCAGTTGATGACAAGTTGGTCGTCCTCACCGGCCCGCGGAGGGTCGGAAAGTCCGTCGTCCTCATCGAGACCATCGCCGCACTGTGCGCACGCGAGGACATCGACCTTCGCCAGATCATCCATGTGCCTGCCGATGGGTTCTCCTCCCAGGACCTCGCTCGCGCATTCACGCTCGGAAGAGAACTCACCCGTTCCCTTGACCGCGAGTGCCCTCGCCGGCGGGTCTGGATGCTCGACGAGGTGAGTGCGATCCCAGGCTGGACGACAACCCTCAAACGCCTTCGCGACCAGACCGCTGTCGGCGACGACACCGTCGTGGCGACCGGGTCACGGTGGATTGGTGCCGACGACATCACGGCCGACCTCTTCGCAGGCAGGGCTGGTAGCGGAGATCATCGCCGCGTGCGTCACGTCATGCCGATGTCGTTCCGCGACTTTCTGACAGTGTCCGAGCGGAATCTCCCTGCGCCCGGTCCGGGGCCGTTGTGGAACTTGCAGTCGCCGGCAGTCCACGACTCGCTCGACCACGTCGCATTCCTCGTCGACGACTACGACCTTGCCTGGCAGGACTACCTGCGCTGTGGCGGATTCCCCCGAGCCGTCCACGAACACGTCACCACAGGGGCCGTCTCCACTGGATACCTGCGCGACCTGGAATCATGGATGATCGCCGACCTCGGACAAGACGAAGCCCCTGACTCGGTTCCGTTGCTGATCGAAGCACTGACCAGTCGGGCCACCAGCCCGCTCAACATCACCCGCACTGCGCGCGACCTGAGCTACGGATCCAAGGGACAGCTCGACCGGCTCCTCACTCGACTGATCTCGACCTTCGCGGCGGTCCAATGCCCCAGACGAGACGAACGCGGGAGACGTGTCGCCACGGCTCAGGCCAAGTACTACCTCACCGACCCCCTGCTCGCATGGTTGCCCTCACGCCTGCGCTCGGGCCTCGAGGAACCAACGCTGCCAACGCTGACCGAGATGACACTGGGGACCTCGTTGGTTCTCGCACTTGATGACCGTCAGGAAGGTCGCCTGACAAACGGAGACACGATCGGATACATCCGCACCGATTCAGGCAGAGAAGTCGACCTGGCCCCAGTCGCCGTCCCCACCGCTAGCGGAACGCAGATGACCACACCCATCGAAAGCAAATGGGTCAGCCACGGATGGCGCACCGAAGCGAAAGTCGTCGAGAACAAGTACCACGCGGGAATCCTCGCCACCCGCAATATCCTCGACCTCGACCATCCAGCCTGGGCTATCCCCGCACCGCTTCTCGCGCTCCTGCTGCGATGACGCGGGTTCGGTGAGCTGGATCGTCCCGCGAGGCATGTCGTCGACGATGAGAGAGACGCGGTCAGTCGCTACGGCTTCTGTCGAATGGCTGCACCGTTGGCTACACCGACCGACGCATTCCAGTGGGCCCAGAGGGGCTCGAACCCTCAACCCACGGATTAAAAGTCCGCTGCTCTACCATTGAGCTATAGGCCCTGCCGTCAGTGTAGTGGCAGCGGGGAGGGCCTCGACCACCGTGACGGTGCGTCCGCGGGGATCCGCCCCGCGGTGACGCCCTCACCTGAGGGAAGGACGACGCCATGTCCGACACGACAGGCCGGCCCGATGCCCGCCGCACGCCGAGGAGGCCCGCCACGCTGGACGCCCAGCAGGCCGAGTACATCGTCGGCGACGAGGACCCGGCGGAGGGCTCGGAGGCGGCGCACACCTCGGCGTGGGCGCTGATGGGCGTCGCCGATGACGAGTACGGGCCCGACACGGTCGAGCGTCTGCGCGCCACCGTGCGCGCCGAGGGCATCGACCTCGTGGCGAACATGTGGTCGCGCAGCCCCGAGTTCACGCTGCCCGGCGCGCTGTGGCGCCTCTATCTGCTGTGGGAGTGGTACCGCCGCGATCCGGAGTCGGTGCGCCGCCGCTTCGAGGAGGGCCGCCGTGCCGCCACGATCCCGGGCCTGGAGCGGCCGGTGTCCGTCCCCGACCTCGACGCGGCCCTGGGCCAGGTGCACGCGCTGCTCACCGGGGAGCGCACCGACGACGATCTGGCGCCGATCATCGGGGAGTCCTCCCGCGTCATGCGGGTGCTCGCGGCGGGGGCGACGCTGGGGGCCTCGTGGATCCGCGATCAGGACGACCCCCTGGCCCATCCCGTCACGATGCGGGCGGAGGCCCTCTTGCGCACCGCCGACGAGCTCGACGAGGCCGCCCGCCTGGCGGAGACGGGCTCCCTGGACTGACGGGCGGCGTCGGCCGTCAGGCCGTCATCCGTCCGACACCTCGCGGACACCTGGACGTGCCATGCTGGCAGGGGGCGCCGCGGACCGGCCCGGCCACGCGGGCCGCCCTCGTCGATGAGCCCCGTCCGCGTCACCGCGCCGCACGACCCTGGGAGGATCCATGAGCGAGGACACACCGGCCCCGGATTCCCGCGCGTTCAGCGCGCCCGACGCCTCATGGCCGGGCCCGGCCCCCGTCGACCTCGACGAGGACGAGGGCGGCCCCGCCTCGTCCGGGGCCGGGTCGGGCGAGAGGGCGCTGGGTGTCGAGCCGGCGCGGGCGGACGAGCTGTTCGTCCCCGCCGACGACGCCCAGCTGGTGGGCGTCGAGCACGAGGACGCCGAGTACGAGGACGGGGACGGCCCCGCG
>JAFAAX010000056.1 GCA_023426345.1 Actinomycetes bacterium | reverse complement strand
GGCCTGGTGGGGGGCGCTGCTCGGCGCCGGCGCGGCCGTCGACCGGGAGGCCGACGCCCTGGGCCGCTGGACCGCCTGGACGTCCGCCTCCGCGGGGTTCTCGACGGTCGCGGGGCTCGCCTCCGCCACCGCCGGCGAGGGGACCCGGCCGCTCCTGGTCGGTCCCGCCTCCTGGGCGGCGACGACGCTCAACAACACCGCCACCGAGTCCGCGTCGGCACCGATCGGATCCACCTGCCTGGCCCGCACCCTGTACGCGGCCCGGGTCGCGGCGCCGGCGAACCCCGACGGCGCCGAGTCGCTCCTCGCCTACCTACTCACGCCGCGAGCCCAGCAGGCGCTCGCCCAGCAATCGCTGGCCACCCCGCTCGCCGCCTCCGTCGCCGAGGACACGCCGCTGGGATGGTTCGCCGCGCCCTCACCGGACGCCCTGACCCTGTCGGACGAGCAGCTCCCGCGCGCCGCCGACGAGGTCGCCTCCTTCCAGCAGGTGCTCTCCGCGCGCTGAGCCCGGGAACGGGGTCGGAGGGCGGAGGGCGGAAGGAGTCTCGGCGCGTCAGTCGCGGAGCGCGGCGGCCGTCACGTGGCACTCCTCGCCGATGAGCATCGGCGCGATGAGCCTCCGCTCGCGCAGGTCGCGCACGCGCGGGACCACCCGGTCGCGCACCTCCCAGGGGTCGATCGTGTTGAGGTAGATCCGGGTCCCGCCCTCGAAGCCGGCCACCGTCGAGATCCTCCATTTGAGCAGGATCCGCCAGCGCATCGGCGTGGCGACGTCGGGGGGCCGGTGGTACCACTCCTCGTTGCAGGGCACGTCGACGCCGGTCGCCGCGTGCATCGCGTGGAGGAGGTCGGAGACGCCGCGCATCTGGTCCTCGTCGACCTCCCAGGGGTTGAGCGGCGCGTGCAGCGGCCACACCGAGATCGTCGGATAGCGGTGCCCGAAGCCCGCCAGCGCGACGGCGTGGTCGTTCTGGGCGATGATCAGCCGCCGCGTCGTCGCGACGGCGAGGATGTCCTCGTAGATCTCGGGATCGGAGCGCAGGCGCTGGAGCTCTGCCTCCGTCTGGACGGAGTGCTCGTCGATGGCGACCAGCTGCTTGTGCAGGTGGTCGAAGGACGCGCCGGCCGGTTTCAGCCAGTTCTGGAAGGTCGCGACGTAGCGCACGGCGGGATCCAGCCCGTACAGGTCCGCCATCGACCGGGCCGTGAAGTCCGTGTAGCGGTAGTGCTCCTCGGGGGTGAGCGTGCCCGAGCCGGCCAGCTGGGCGTCCGTCGTGGCCCCGTCGACGAAGTGGCGGCGCGCCACGATGACGTCGTGGCCGCCGGAGAAGAAGCCGTTGGCCTGCTGGAGCTTCGCGGAGTCGCTGAGGGACTCCAGTTCCTCCGCGGCCAGGCCGGAGGCCAGCATCCGGGTGCGCACCAGGCTCATCACGTGCTCGTAGCCGGTGCCCGACGACAGGTACTCGGCCATGCGGCGATGCTCCGCCTCGGAGGGGACGTGATCGTGGTTGAGGTGCCAGTAGTTGTAGGAGACGATCTCGAAGAGGTTCGGGATGCGGCGGAACTCGGCCACGGTGTCGCCCAATCGGTCCGCGGGCAGGGCGTCGAGCTGCTCCCAGGCGTCCTGCCCCGATCCGTCGCCGGCGGCGCGGCGCACCAGACGCGACTTCTCGGGCGGCGTCTCCAGGTAGCGGTGCTCGCAGAACGCGCAGTGGCGGCCGTGCTCGGCGGGATCCAGCGGACGGGGCGTCTCGTGCTGGACGGACAGGGGCCGGTTCCCCCGCCCCGGCACCGTCCACACCTCCGTTCCCGTCAGGAGATTGTGCTGTTTCACGGTGCCGTCGGCCAGCCTCACCAGGGCGTGGTCGCGGCGGGTGTCATGCTCCTTCGCCATAGTGCCAGTCTAAGCGCGGCGCGGGCGCGGGAGGCTGGGGCGGCGCGCCCGGGCGGGCCGAGGCGGAGCTCACAGGGCCTCCCCGCCGGTCGCGACGGGTACGCGATATCCTGGCCGTATGCCACGCTCCCAGCTCTTCAGCCCTGTCACCGTCGCCGGACTGGACGTCCGCAACCGCCTGTGGATGCCGCCGATGTGCATGTACTCGGCGGCGCCGACGGGAGAAGAGCTAGGCCGGCCCACCGCCTGGCACCAGGTCCACTACGGGGCGCGCGCCATCGGCGGCGTGGGCGCCGTCGTCGTCGAGGCCACGGGCGTCGTCCCCGAGGGGCGGATCTCGGTGAACTGCCTGTCGTTGCACGACGACGCCCAGATCCCGTCCTTCGCCGCAGTCGCGGACCGGATCCACGCCGGCGGCGCCCGTGCCTTCATCCAGCTCAACCACGCGGGCCGCAAGGGCAGCTCGCGGGCGGGCTGGGAGACCGGGTGGCCCACCGCGGAGGAGGGGGCGTGGCAGGTCGTGGCGCCGTCCGCGATCCCCTTCGACACCTCCTCGCCGATGCCGCGGGCACTGTCCGAGGGCGAGATCCCGGCGCTGGTCGAGTCCTTCGCCGAGGCGGCGCGCCGGGCCATGGAGGCCGGCTTCGACGGCGTGCAGGTGCATGCGGCGCATGGCTACCTCATCCACCAGTTCCTCTCGCCGGCCTCGAACCGTCGGAGCGACCGGTGGGGCGGCGACTTCGCCGGCCGCACGCGCTTCGCCCGCGAGGTCGTGCGCGCGATCCGCGCCCGGATCGGGGACGCGCCGCTGCTCGTGAGGATCTCCGCGACCGACTGGACGCAGGAGTATCCGGCGGACGGGCGCCCGGGGTGGACCCTGGCGGACACCGAGCGCCTCGCCCCGCTGCTGGCGGAGGACGGAGCCTCGATGATCAACGTCTCCACCGGCGGCAACGTCGCCGACGCCCGCGTGGGCGGAGGCGTCGGCTACCAGGTCTTCGCCGCCGCCGCGGTGCGTCGCGCGCTCTCCGCTGACGGGGGCGCCATCGGCGCGGCGGCGCCCGTGCCCGGGAGTCCGCGCATCCCGGTGTCGGCGTGCGGACTGATCGTCTCGGCGCAGCAGGCCGAGCAGATCCTGGTCGACGGATCCGCCGACGTCATCGAGATCGGGCGCGTCCTGCTGTCGGACCCGATGGCGCCGCAGGCCTGGGCGTCTCGGCTGCGGGCGGACGCCCCGGTGCCCGACCAGTATCTGCGCGGCACGCGGCGCTGAGACCGGTCGGCGGTCAGTCGGCGGAGGCCTCGCGGGGCAGCCAGCCCTTGGCCTGGCGGGTGAGTTCCGCCAGCGTGGCGACGGCCTCGGCGACGCGGTCGGCCTGAACGAACAGATGGTCGTGGAAGTAGCCAGCGACCACGTTGCAGGAGATGGACCGGCTGGCCAGGGTCTGTGAGATGGTCGCCGTCAGGCCGATCGAATCCAGGGAGGAGTGCACGCCCAGCGTGATGCGGGCGAAGCGCTCGTCCAGGGGCAGGCCGGCGTCTCGCGCCTCGTCCTCGGTGACGATGACGGTGAGCCCCTCGTCCTCGGCGATGACGGCGAAGGGGGAGACGCCCGCTGGGACGGCGGGGACAGTGGCGAACACATAGGTTCCCTGCTGGGTCGCATCCAGGGAAGCAAGTGCCCGATCGAGATCATTCATTCCGGACATGGTAGGCAACCTACCGCGCGAGGCGGCGCGGTGCCCGTCCGTCCGCCACGGTGAGACGGATGGGACATTGAGTCATGTCGACTCAATCTTCAGCCTTGAGTGAACGAGACTCAACTATGCTTGTCTGAACCGGGACGACGAGCCATACTGGAGGCGTTCGACAGGAGATCCCCAGCAGGGGGATCCCGAGCGGCCCGGAGACACCGGGCCCCTGAGTACCGAGGAGGATTCTCATGGCTCTCTACGATCCCTTCACCGAGCTCGACCGCATGTTCAACGCCGCGATGCGTCAGGTCCCGACGGGCCCGGGGCTTCCCCTGGACCTCTACCGCGACGGTGACGACTTCATCGCGAAGATCGATCTGCCGGGCGTCGACCCCCAGACGATCGACATCGACGTCGAGGGACGCGCGCTCACCATCAGCGCCGAGCGCCCAGGCGAGAAGGGCGAGGCCCTGCAGTGGCTGACCCATGAGCGTCCGGTCGGCACCTTCGCCCGCCAGATCACCGTGGGCGACGGCGTCGCTCTGGACCGCGTGACCGCGTCCTACACCGACGGCGTGCTCACACTCACCATCCCGGTCGCCGAGGCCGCCAAGCCGCGCAAGATCGCGGTCGACGTGAAGTCCGGCAGTCAGACGATCGAGGGCGCTTCCGCAGCGGCGGAGGCCTGAGGCCGCGACAGCGGCACGGCGAGACGGCGCCGCGCAGAGACGGCGCCGTCTCGTCCGCGAGGGCGAGCACGACTCGCACGACGCGCATGGGGCGGGGATCCCAATGGGATCCCCGCCCCTTCCGCGACTTCGGTGCTCTTCTCCGGCGACTTCGGTGCTCTTTCCCGGCGACTTCGGTGCTGTTTCCCCGCGAGTTCGGTTTTCGCGCTGATTGACGAGGGCGGCGCCGGCTGCGCCGGTGCGGGCGCTCGGACACGAGGAGGACCGCCCCGCGGGGAAGCGATCTGGCCTCGGGGAAGGCAATTGCTCGCAGGGAAGCGCCATAGAGCTGCCCTGCGAGCATTCCGCTTCCCCACGGGCAGATTCCTGCCCAACGAGCGATCTCTCATGCGTCCACCATCGCGGACAGCTCCCTTCGCTCACACCCACACGGGCGGACACCCCGCGGACCCGCGCGCCACAAGCACCGAACTCACGAGCGAACAGCACCGAACTCGCGGCGAAACAGCACCGAAGTCGCGGGAGGCCGGCGCTGCCCGTGGACGAGGGCGCCCCGCGTGGCCGGCTTCCGCACCCCGTGGCCGGGCTCCGCTCCCCATGGCCGGGTTCCGCACCCCGTGGCCGGGTTCGGGCCCGCCCGGACTCAGGGGGCGGCGGCGGGGGCGACGGCGCTGAGATCCACGTCCGTGCCCGTCAGCGTGGCGGAGAGCCAGCCCTGCGAGGGCGTGACGTCCGCGACGACCACGCCCGCTGGCAGAGCGTCCAGGGGGACCGTCGCGGTGAGCAGAGACGCCAGCCCGCTGTCCGACACCGGCACCTCCCGCGCCCCGATGCTCACCGTGTCCGCGGAGAGAACCAGCCCGCGGCCGCCCTCGTCGATGGACAGCGCCAGTCGGGCGGCCACGTCGAGCCCCAGCACCGTCCCGGAGAAGGAGATCCCCTCCGGGTCGATGCCCACGGTCCCGGGGAGTCCGGCGGCGCGGGCCGCGAACGTCAGCGTGTCGGCGCTGATCCGGCCCGACGCGGTGAGGGACTGCGCCACGTAGGGCTCGGACGTGGTCACGCCCCGGATGTCGGCGTGAATGGACTGGATCGTCACGGCGGCGTCCCCGGAGTCCACCCGGTAGCCGGGGATGAACACGGAGAGCTCGGTGAGGCGCCCCGCGAGCAGCTGGGTGAGGACCGGGAAGCCCGCGACCTCGACCGTGGTCTCGCATCCGGACGCCGCGTCGCACAGGCCCGCGTCCTCGCCCGAGACGGCCTCCGGTCCCGCGATCCCTGCCGCGATCCCGGATTCGAGCCGCCAGGCGACCACGCGATCGGCGCCCACCAGCACAAGCCCCGCGACGACGAGCAGCGCCAGGAGGCGGCGCAGCGCCCTCATACGCGGTCCATGAGATCTGGATGAGTGCCGGTGCGGCCCTTCTCGCCCTGGTTGAGGGCATCGATGCGGGCGACCTCCTCCGGCGCCAGCGAGAACCCGAAGATCGCGAGGTTCTCGGCCTGGCGGGCCGGCGTCACCGACTTCGGGAAGACGGTGTCCCCGCGTTGCAGGGCCCAGCGCAGGGCGACCTGGCTCGCGGTGGCGCCATGGGCCTGACCGATCTCGGCGAGCACGGGATCGCTCGACGCCCGGCCCCGGGCCAGAGGGGACCAGGCCTCGGTGAGGATGCCGTGCTCGGCGTCGAAGGCGTGGACGGCGCGGTTGGGCAGGTAGGGGTGGGACTCGACCTGATTGACCATCGGGGCGACGTCGGCGTTGTCCAGGAGGCGCTGAAGGTGGTGCGGCTCGAAGTTCGAGACGCCGATCGCGCGCGCCCGCCCGTCGGCGAGGAACTCCTCGAGCACCTTCCACGTCGACACGAAGTCGCCGCCGTAGCGCCGGGGCAGCGGCCAGTGGATGAGGAACAGGTCGACGTGGTCGGTGCGCAGGTCGGTGAGCGTCTGGTCGAAGGTCCGCCGCGCCACGTCGGGCTCGTGGTTCGGGTTGTCGAGCTTCGAGGTGAGGAACACGTCATCGCGCGCGATCCCCGACTCCGCCCACGCCTGCCCGACCTCGGGCTCGTTGTGGTACATCTGCGCCGTGTCGAGGTGGCGGTAGCCGAGTTCCAGAGCGGAGGCGACCACCTCGGTGACGTTCTCCGTCACCTTGTACGTGCCGAAGCCGAGCTGGGGGATGGGCGCGCCGGTGGCCAGGGTGAGCGTCGGGATCTCCGGTGCCATGGGAGTGGGTCCTCTCCGAGAGCGTCTGGACGGCCCCAGCCTACGGCTCCCCGACGAGGGCGGCCCCCTCACGGGACGGCGGGGTGCGCGCGGGGGCCGCCCTCGTCGGGTGCGGACTCAGTGCTCCGCGTCGTCCTCCTCCACCGCGGGACCGGCGAACTGCGCCTGATAGAGGCGGGCGTAGGCGCCGCCGGCGGCCAGCAAGTCGTCGTGGCGGCCCTTCTCCACGACGTCGCCGTCCTCCATCACCAGGATGAGGTCGGCGTCGCGGATCGTGGACAGGCGGTGGGCGATGACGAACGCCGTGCGTCCCTGACGCAGCTGGTCCATGGCCCGTTGGACCAGGACCTCGGTGCGCGTGTCCACGGAGGAGGTGGCCTCGTCGAGGATCAGCAGATCCGGCT
Organism: Actinomycetes bacterium; assembly: GCA_023426345.1. Classification (GTDB taxonomy): domain Bacteria; phylum Actinomycetota; class Actinomycetes; order Actinomycetales; family Actinomycetaceae; genus Pauljensenia. The sequence goes on along the minus strand of JAFAAX010000056.1, from coordinate 5,876 downwards.
GGGCGATGAAGGCCCGCGCGATCGTCAGCAGCTGGCGCTCGCCGGCGGAGACGGTCTCGCCGTCGTCGGAGACCAGCGTGTCGTAGCCGTCGGGCAGCTGGCGGATCAGGCGGTTGGCGCCGGTGCCGGTGGCCGCCTGGACGACCTGGTCGTGGGTGGCGCCCTCGCGGCCGAACGCGATGTTGTCCGCGATCGAGCCGTCGAACAGCCAGGTGTCCTGGAGGACCATCCCCATATGGCGGCGCAGCGCGTCCTTGTCGAGGTCGCGGATGTCGACGCCGTCGATGGAGATCGACCCGGAGTCCAGCTCGTAGAAGCGCATGAGCAGATTAACCAGGGTCGTCTTGCCGGCGCCGGTGGGCCCGATGATGGCGACCATCTGGCCGGGCTCCACCTTGAGGGAGAGGTCCTTGATGATGGGGGTGCCCGGGACGTAGCTGAACTTCACGTGGTCGAAGACGATGCGGCCGGCATCGGCCTGCTCGGTGAAGTCCTGACCCGGGTGGGCGGCCTGCCAGGCCTCAGTGAAGGTGGCGTACCCCTGATCGGGGGCCATCTCGGGTCCGTCGAGGAACTCGAACACGCGCTCGGCGGAGGCCACGCCCGACTGGAGGGAGTTCGCCATGGAGGCCAGCTGGCCCAGCGGCTGGGTGAAGTTGCGCGAGTACTGGATGAACGCCTGGACGTCGCCGAGGGTCATCTGGCCGCCCGCGACCTTGAGGCCGCCGCCCACGGCGATGATGACGTAGGAGAGGTTCGAGATGAACGACATGACGGGCTGCGTCATGTTCGACAGGGTCTGGGCTTTGAACGAGGAGTCGTACAGCGCCGTGTTCGACTGGTTGAACTCCTCGGTGAAGCGGTCCTCCAGGCCGTACAGGGCGACGACCTCGTGACCGGACATGGCCTCCTCGACCAGGCCCGACACGTCGCCGGTCGCGCGCCACTGCTTGCGGAACTGAGGCTGTGCGCGCTTCATCAGGACGACCGCCACGGCCGCGCCCACCGGGATGACGACCATGGCGAGGAGCGTGAGCTGCCAGGACAGCGTGAGCATCATGATGAGGATGCCGATGACGGTGAGCACCGAGTTGAAGAACTGGCTGAGCGTCTGGTTGAGGACCTGGGTGATGTTGTCGACGTCGTTGGAGACGCGCGACATCAGGTCGCCGCGGCTGTTCTGGTCGAGGTAGGACAGCGGCAGCCGCTCGATCTTCTTCTGGATGTCGTCGCGCATGCGCCACCCCGTGTTCTGGATGACGTAGCGCATGAGCAGGCCCGCGGCGAACTGGAGGATGGCGGCGCCGACGTACATGGCGCCGACCTCCAGGAGCACGCGACCCAGGGCGTCGAAGTCGATGCCCTTCCCCGGTGTGACATCCATCGAGGAGAGCATGGTGGCGAGCTTGTCGTTGCCCTGCTGCTGGAGGGCGGCGACGGCCGCCTCCTTCGACGGGGCCTTCGCGATCATCAGGCCGATGACGCCCTCGAAGATGAGGTTGGTCCCGTGCCCGAGGACCTTCGGCGCGGCCACGTTGAGCACGACCACGGCGGCGGTGAACAGGAGGGACAGGATGATCCGGGGGATCTCCCCGCGGAGCTCGTGGAGCAGGCGCTTGAAGGAGCCGGTGAAGTCCTTGGACTTCGCGCCGGGGGCGACGCCCCGTCCGGGACGTCCGCCGCGGGGGCCGTGTGGGCTGCTCATGCGGCCTCCTCCTCGCTCATCTGCGACGCGACGATCTCGCGATACGTCGGGCAGTCCTTCATCAGCTGGGCATGCGTGCCGCGGCCGACGATGCGCCCGTCGTCGAGGACGACGATGCAGTCGGCGTTGCGGATGGTGGCCACCCGCTGGGCGATGATCAGGGCCGCGGCGCCCCGGATGTATCCGGGCAGCGCCAGGCGCAGCCGCGCGTCCGTGGCGTAGTCGAGCGCCGAGAAGGAATCGTCGAAGACGTAGAGGTCGGCGTGGCGGTAGAGCGCGCGGGCGATGGTGAGGCGCTGCCGCTGGCCGCCGGAGAAGTTGGCGCCCCCCGGTTCGACGGGGGCGTCGATGCCGAGTGCCGAGTCGGAGACGAACTCCATGGCCTGGGCTCCCTCCAGCGCGCGGCGGACGCGCTCGCGCTGCTCGTCGTCGGGCTCGGGCACGCCGGCCACCGTCGAGGCGATGGTGCCGGAGAACAGATAGGCCCGCTGGGGGACCACGGCGATGCGGGCGCGCAGCTCGGCCAGGTCGAGCTGCGTCGTCGGGATGCCGTTCGCGGTGATGGCGCCGCTGGTGGGATCCATGAGGCGGGGCAGCAGGTTCGTCAGCGTCGTCTTGCCCGATCCCGTCGACCCGATGACGCCGGTGACCGTGCCGGGCGGGAGCTCCAGGGAGATGTCCGCAAGCACCGGGTCCGCGGCGCCCGGATAGCGCAGCGCGACGTCGCGGAAGGCGAACGTCCAGCGTCCCTGCGGGGAGCCGGTCGGATGCTCCGCGGGACGCACCGACGGATCGTGGGCGAGGACCTCGTGGATGCGCCGGGCGGAGGCGTTCGCGCGGGGCACCATGATGAACATCATCGCGGCCATCATGACGGCCCCGAAGATCTGGCCCAGGTAGTTGATGAACGCGAACAGGGCGCCGATCTGCGACTCCCCGTTCTCGATGGAGTGCCCGCCGAACCACAGCACGCCGACGTTGGAGATCGAGATGATGACCATCACGGCGGGGAACATCAGGGCGAACATCGTGCCGATGCGCAGGGCGATCTGGCGCAGCTGGTCGTTGGCGTCGCGGTAGCGCTGGCGGATCAGCGGCTGGCGGACGAACGCGCGGATGACGCGGATGCCGGACAGCTCCTCGCGGATCACGGTGTTCATCGTGTCGATGCGGGTCTGCTGGACCTGGAACAGCGGGGACAGGCGCGCCATGATCAGGCCGACCACCACGGCGAGGACCGGCACCACGACGACGAGCAGGAGGGAGAGGTGGGCGTCCTGGCGCAGCGCCATCACCACGCCGCCGACGCCCATGATCGGCGCCTGGATCATGATGAGGAACGTCATCAGCGTGACCATCTGGACCTGCTGGACGTCGTTGGTCGAGCGGGTCACCAGGGACGGGGCTCCGAACTCGTGGACGTCCTGGGCGGAGAACTCCTGCGTGTGGGTGAAGATGCGGTGACGCAGCCAGGCGCCCAGGCCCATCGCCATGCGGGACCCGAGGAACACGGCGATGCCGGTGGCGATGGTCTGCACCAGCGTGGCGGCCAGCATGATGGCGCCGAGGTGCCAGATCTGCGCCGTGTCGCCGGCGGCGACGCCCTCGTCGATGATGCGGGCGTTGAGAGAGGGCAGGTTGAGCGCGGCGATCGCCGCGACCGTCTGCAAGACGATGACGGACACGACCTCCCAGAGGCGGGTCCGCAGGTACTCCCAGGTCAATGTGAAGAGCATCGAGGTCTTTCGTGAGGAACGTCGAGATCCCCGGTCCCCGGGCGGGGACGGGCGACGCGGCCGACGGGAAGGGACGGTGTTCGCGGCGGACCGGCGTCGGCGTCGGCGTCGGCGTCGCGCGCGGCAGCGTGGGCGCGCGACGCTGGGCTGCGGATCATCGTAGGACGGGGGAGGAGCATCTCGCTCATCGAGACCCCCTGCCGGACCCCGTGTGGGCGCGACATCACAGCGTGGACCGCGTCGGCGCTGGTGACGCGCGGCGCGGAGAGGGGGGTGCGGTCGGTCGGCCGACCTGCCCCCAGACCGTTCACAGAGCGCGCACAGGCGGTTCGCACGTTCCCATCAATCCATCCCCTCTACAATGACACCACCCCTGGTCGGGGTATATCACCTGCTCACTTTCTCTCGGAGGTCCCATGTCCGTGCGAAATGCCATGTTGGCGCTGGTCGCCACGAAGCCGGAGGGCGTCTACCGCCTCAAGCAATCGTTCGAGGAACGCGTCGGGGGGACGTGGCCGCTCAACATCGGCCAGGTCTACCAGACGATGCAGCGCCTCGAGCGCGATGGCCTGGTCGACTCCCATCGCGAGACCCACGGGGGTCGGGAATCGGAGGTCTTCACCCTCACCGAGTCCGGCCGGCAGTCCTTGGACGCGTGGCTGGCGAAGCCGGTGCGCCGCGACGCCGCCGACCGCGACGAGGTCGTCATCAAACTGGCCGTGGCGGCGGGGAACCCCGCGGTCGACCTGGCCGGCCTCCTCCAGGCCCAGCGCAAGGCCACGTCCAAGGCGCTGCGCGAGTACACGCACGCGAAGGAGGCGGCGGAGGAGAACGGGGATCCCTACAACCTGGTGATCGACCGCCAGATCTTCCAGCTGCGCGCCGAGCTGCGCTGGCTGGACGCGGTGGAGTCGAAGCTGGGCGGGGGCGAATCCGAGCCCGCGGAGGACTGAGCCCGCATCGGGGATGCGCGGCGGTCCTCGTCCCGACGAGGGCGCCCCTGCCGGTCGACACGGGGAGTCGACAGGCGGGAACGCCGGGCGGCGGCTGTGCGGGACGTCAGGCGTGCTCGCGCGAGTCGCGCCCGCGGAGCCGGTCGAGGTCGCGTCGCTCCTTCTTCGAGGGGCGGCCGGTGCCGTGCTCGCGCGCGGGCACGGCACCGGCGATCCGGGGCCGGTCCGGCGTGCGGTCGCGGTAGCAGGACCGCGCCTGCGGCGCGCCCACCCTCTTGACGAGGAGCCCCGTGACCTCCAGGATCCGGTCGAATCCCTCGACCCGGAGGCGGACCTCGTCGCCGATGCGCACCTGTTGGCTGGCCTTGACGGTGTCGCCGTTGACCCGGACGTGTCCGGCGCGCGCCGCGGCGGTGGCCTGCGAACGCGACTTCGTCTGCCGCACGGCCCACAGCCAGGTGTCCACGCGCACCGAATCGCCTGACGCCAGGGCGCCCGGCGGAACGGGGGTCGCGGGCGGCGCGCTCTCGGCCGCCCCCGTGGGGGCGGCTGCTCCCGGGCGGTGGGGCGCATCATCGGCAGCGGAGGTCGACCGATCGGTGTCCATGGCGGGGATTCTAGCGACGGCCGCCCTCCAGGACCGCGGCCATCGCCTCCGCGCCGTCGCCCGGGGCGCCCGCGTCCAGCGCGATGTCCGCGAGCCCCTGCCAGCGGGCGATCCGCGCGAGTTCGGGGAGCAGCGCCCGGGCCGCGCGCGTCGGCGCCCGGCGGTGGGCGTCCTCCAACCAGAACCCGAGGACGCGCAGCCGGCCCGCGCTGCGATCCGCCCGCAGGTCGAGGCGGCCGATGATGTCCGGGCCGCGCAACGCCAGCAGGTCGTAGTAGCCGAACGCGCGCTGGGGCACGGGCGTGTAGATGCCGATGCGGTAGTGGACGCCGAACAGCTCGAGCAGCCGCGGCCGGTGGGCGACCAGCGGGTCGAAGGGGGAGAGCAGCCGGACCGCGCCGGCCGGGACGCCCTCGTCGATGCGGGCGGGGGCGTCGAGCAGAGAGGGGACGGGCGCCCACCAGGGATCCTCGGCGCGCTCGCGAGTGCCGTCGACGGCGACGCGTCGGGCCTCGCCGAGTCCCTCGAGGCGGGCGAGCGCCTTCGCGGCGACCGGCGGGCGCACGCGGAACCAGTCGGCGACCGTGGACGTGCGCGCGATGCCCAGGCCGCGCAGGGCGATGCGCGTGAGGTCGAGGGCCGCCTGCTCCCGCGGCGGAGGGGCGGCCGGGTCCCAGGCTCCCGGCCAGAGGATCTCGGGGCGGGCCAGGAGGCGCTGGAAGGTCGAGGTGCGGCCGACGCCGACCAGGTCGTAGGCGGCCAGGGCGTGGACGGCGCAGGTCTCGGCGAAGCGGCGGCGCTCCGCGGCGGGCACGCCCGGCATCGCCCGGGCCTGGGCGGCCGCGCGGTCGGCGACGCCCAGGGCGGTGTCCGGC